>NZ_JAOWCH010000057.1:0-40621 GCF_030337065.1 Citrobacter sp. Cb004
TGGACTGACCCCATAAAGTTGGACAGTTCATGTTAAGCGGCTTTCAGAGCCTGGGTTCGGTATTCTACCGGACTCAGGCCTTTTAATTTCAGGCTTATTCGTTCGTTGTTGTAGTAATGGATATAGCTCTCTATCGCTTTCCTTAGTTCGCTGACACTGCTGAACTGACTCAGATAAAAACATTCCGATTTCAGCGTCCCGAAGAAGTTCTCCATCACCGCATTGTCCAGACAGTTACCTTTACGCGACATACTCTGCGTCATGCCCTTCGCCTTTAACCTGGCCTGATAACCTTCCATTCGATATTGCCAACCCTGATCCGAGTGCAGCAGCGTGCTATCTTCCGGGCTGAGCTTCAGGAACGCATCGTGCAGCATCGTATTAACCATCTCCATCACCGGCCTTTCCGACAGGCTGTAGGAGATAATCTCCCGGTTAAACAGGTCAAGAACCGGTGACAGGTACAGCTTTTTACCCTGTACCGAGAACTCAGTAACATCTGTCACCCATTTTTCGTTGGCTTTTGACGCGCCGAAGTTCCGGTTCAGTATATTGGGCGCTGCCCTGCCAGTTTCGCCTTTCCAGGAACGATATTTCTTCACCCTTATCAGGGACCGGAGCGACAGCTCTGCCATCAGTCGTTGCACTGTTTTATGGTTCACCAGCAGCCCCTGTTTTTTCAGCGAGAGCGTGATCCTGCGGTAGCCATAACGTCCTTTGTGATAGTGGTAAATCTCTCTTATTTTATCTTTCAGTCCGGCATGCCTGTCCATGCGCTTTAGCGCGTTCATATTGTGATACCACGTGCTGCGGGACATACCCGCGGCACGCAGAAGATCACTGAGCGCATACTCCAGCCTTAGCTCACTGATTATTGCGGCTTTTTGCCGTTTTTCTCGCTTTGAACTAAGGCCTTCAGCTTTTTTAGGTAGGCATTCTCTGCACGCAGGTAACGGAGTTCAGCCCGTAGTTCTTCGGGCGATAACGTTTCCAGTGCAGCATCGGTAAGTGGAGATGATTTTTTAGGTTTTTTCATGTCCTTGCTCCGGCCCTGTTTTATCCTCAGAAGTCCTTTCTCACCAGCATCCTGGTAAACATTAACCCAGTGCCGGACAACGGTTTCGGTTGAGATATTAAACCGTGCGGCGGCCTCGCGCATGGAAAGTTCTTCAGCGAGTACAGTCCGGACTACAGCAATACGGAACGACGGTGAATGGCGGTCATTTTTCCAGGTAATACCATCAATACCGTGAAGTTGCCAGGCTCTTACCCAGCGTCGCACCGATGTTCTTTCAACACCAAAACGTTCAGCGGTACGATGTGTGCCATCGAGTCCGGCAAGGTAATGATTAACTACAGCTAATCTGGTTTCGAGGGAATATTTTGGCTTTGCCATAAAAAACTGCACCTTAGTCAGTTGGGTGTCCAACTTTTGGGGTGCAGTCCATAACACGGGCAGCGATCAACAATTCTCATTGTCCATGAGCATACCGCTGGACAAATGGTTACCTGGAGCACATGTCAGTTATAGCAATAACAACAGTAATGACGGTCGTTCTTTGAATAGTGTGGCGCTTAACGGTACGGCACTGAAAGATAATAATCTCAGCTATAACCTGCAACAAAGTCACGGTAATCAGGGGCAAGGCTATGGTGGAAATGCCTCTATGAGCTACCGCACCAGCAAAGGAACGATCAATGGGGGTTGGAGCTACGGTCATGACTATCAACGATTGAACTATGGTATTCAAGGAGCAATGGTTCTTCACCCTTATGGGGTGACGCTTGCACAATCGCTTGGTGATGCTTCAATTCTGATTCGCGCTCCCGAGACTGAAGGACTTGGTGTAAACCGTGGCAACGCTATTTACACCGACTGGCGGGGTTATTCCATCGTACCTTATGCTTCAGCGTTTCAACGCAACCGGGTAGCGATCAATCCACAAACGTTACCGGCAGATGCTGAAATCCAGGATCCCGTACAGGAAGTGATCCCCACTGAAGGCGCGATGGTCGTCGCTAATTTTTCCCCGCGCCTCGGTCAAAGAATGCTACTGACGCTAACACATGCGGGCAAAGACATACCCTTTGGGGCGGTTGTCACCTCCGATGATGGTCAATTTTCTACGCTAGTTGGACAACATGGACAGGCTTATCTCTCCGGTACACAGGCTAATCAAACCTGGCTGGTTAAATGGGGTAAATCCGCTAATCAATCCTGTCGAATTGTTTTATTGCCGACGCTTTTTCACGATGTGAAAAACGCGACTCAACTATTAATTACATCTCTCAATTGCGATTAACATTATGAAAATACCAAGAAAAACCAACATGCGCCGAAAAATATTACTTCTTTTATTTTTAGCCAGTATTTTCCCTTGGTCACTTTGCCATGCTGAATGTAACTTCAGTAACGGTGGACCCGCAACAGTTGCATTCGAGAATTTAACTCTGGGAACATCACTTGATAAAAATACTCCTGTTAATACCATTCTGTATGATAATTATCAACACTCTACAATCTCAGGCAATATAGTTTGTGATTCTGGCACTCAGAACTATAGCGAAGGATTTGCGACACTCCCTGCCCCTCAGGTGGGTGGCGATGTTTGTTTGTATAAATTACTACTCACTGATGGCTCAGACTCTGGCTTAGGAATTAAAATCTACTACGATCTAAAATCGTCTTATAATAAACCAAGCACCTACTGTTTAGAATACCCGAAAAGACGAAGCATTGCACATGCAGGGAATAGTTTCACTACACAGGGAAACTTCAGAATTATTGTGCAAGTTATCGGTGAACTACATAGTGGTACTATTGACTTTTCACGCTTTAGTGATGTGGGGATCTCGTGGGATGATCTCCTTGGCTTTTCTATGGTTTTTAGTAATACGTTTCTGGATATAAAGGCACTTACGTGTAATATTAATACACCTGATATTCCTGTCTCCTTATCTCCAGCTTCTGGTATCAATGCAGAAACCACCTTTAAAGGAATTAACTCCACCTCTACCCCCGTAGATTTTAATATTGACCTCACCTGTGATGAAGGGACTAGCGTAGCATTACGTTTCGAAGGTAATACGCAAAATGGGAGTAGTAAAGTATTAAAATTGACAGATCAAGATAATTCAGCAACAGGATTAGGGGTCCAGATACTTGATAAAAATAAGAATGCCATAACATTTAACCAACCTGATTACACGCTACAGGTGAGTGATGTGCAACAATCCCAGGTATCCCTTCCGTTTAGCGCACAGTATATTCAGACTGAAAATGAAGTAACTGGTGGTAAAGCCGACGCAGAAGCCACTTTTTATCTGTCATTTCCATAATTGTAGAGGTGGCAAATCTGCCTCAGGTTATGGGATGGTATTGCTCGGTAAACAATGAAACACTCAGACTAACGTGACGAAGGCGAGACGCTGGTGTTCGAAATGTCAATTATCTGAAGACAACAAGCAGGTGCGTTCTGGATGATTTCCCCTCAAACAGGAAGGGCTCCCTTTTGGAAGCCCTTTTACACAGCAAGCGCCGTTTTACTTAGCTCTCACTGACACTCTCTTTTTGCAATATTTTGAGCAGATCTTCCTTCAGGTGGAGTTTCTGTTTCTTAAGGCGAACAATGTCCAAACTATACCCCCGACCATCCGAACCTTCCAGTCTGGAGATCTCATGATCAAGGCTGTTGTGTTTTTCGAATAAGGACAGAAAGCGAGGGTTCTCGGATTTCAGTCGGGAAATAAGGTCTCTGTATTCTGGAAACATACTTTCTCCCTGTTAGTGGAAAAGAACGTGTATAAGAAATACACACCTCCAGAGTACCCACTTGACTTACAGAAAAATGCGAACGGGATCGAGTAAATAGTGTACAGAATGGTTGTGAAGAGGATTACAGATACGGCTCCCCATTCGGAGAGCCGTAAAGGGAGTGATTAACGCATCTCGCGGTCGTCAACGTACTGACGTTTATCCGGCGCTGGCGGGAAGTACTGATACAGCCAGGTTTCACTGATGGCGTCGCCCTGACAACGCAGGAACATACGCATATCTACCGGATCGGTTGAGTCAGAGGTCGGATACCAGTCAAACTGAATGCGATAACCGTCGATAGGTTCCACGTAAAGGATCTCAATCTGTTTCGCTTCACCGCTGGAGAGCGTAATCACCGGTTCAATACCCTTCGGCGCTGCGGCTTTTAGATCGCCACCGACGAAATCAACAGCAAAACGTCGCGCCCATTTTTCCGGGTAGTGCTCGCCCGGCGCCCATCCTTCCGGGAAGCCGCCCATGCCTGTTCGGGTCGCCATCACGCGAGCCAGCGGTGAACGCACCGGCGGCTGTGCGCTCCAGTACAGGCGATATTTGAATTCCAGATCATCGCCCGCTTTGATCGACCTTTCAGGCTGCCAGAAGCAGACGACGTTATCCAGCGTTTCGCCGGTCGTCGGGATCTCCATCAGGCCGATAGTCCCCTTGCCCCACTGGTTACGCGGTTCGACCCACAGGCTCGGACGCTTGTTGTACCAGCCCATGATATCCTGGTAATGGGAGAAGTCGCGATCGAGCTGTAGCAAGCCAAACCCTTTCGGGTTGTTATCGGTATAGGCGTTGAACTGCAGTTTTTGCGGGTTATTCAGCGGGCGGCAGATCCACTCGCCATTGCCCCGCCACATCGCCAGACGGTCGGAATCATGAATTTGCGGGTGTATGGTGTCACACATCCGACGTTCGTTGTTGCCGCAGCTAAACATGCTGGTCATCGGTGCAATACCGAGCTGCTTGATGTCTTTGCGCGCATAGATGTGGTTTTGTACATCCATGATCACCTGCGTTTTCTCGCAGTGGATCACGAACTTAAATGCGCCGGTTACGCTGGGGCTGTCGAGAAGCGCATACACGGTAAAGGAGGTTGCGCCCGGTTTGACCGTTTCGAACCAGAAAGAGGTGAAATCAGGAAACTCTTCTTTGCTGTCGGTGTAGGTATCTACCGCCAGACCGCGGGCCGATAAACCGTACTGATAGGTGTCATCCACGGCGCGGAAATAGCTGGCACCCAGGAAAGAAACGATATCGCGACGGGCTAATTCTGGCGCTTTAAACACGCGGAACCCGGCGAACCCGAGGTCAGTCTGCCCTTCCAGCTGTTTGGTATCCACACCCGCATCATTGTATTTAAACAGTTCCGGGCGGAAGTGGATTTCGCGCGCCATATGCGTGCTGCCATCAACCGAGAACATGCGTACGCGGCGACGGAAGCCCATTCCCACGTGGAAGAACTGCGCATCAAGCTGACGATTTTCAACATTGTTCCACAGAGACTGCTCTGCGTCATATTGAATGCTGTTGTAGGCCTGAGGCGTCAGTTTGGCCAGCGTGTCAGGTAACGCGCGCGGTGCGCCGCCCCAGGGCTTCTGTGCTAAGTCATGGGCCATCGATTGCAGAACGGAAAAATCAAAACGTACGGTTTTTCCGTCTGCAATGTCAGACTCTGCCGCAAAGGCGGCGCTGGAAAAGAGTGATGCAATACCACTGGTTCCGCACACGGCGGCCATTGCCATTGAACCTTTAATAAATCGTCTGCGATTCATGCCTGAAAGTGAGTCCTTCTGGTCGTGTAAATGGTCCCGCGCCGGCCATAATCAGCGGCAAGAGAGTGCACATTTCTGACCGCTCACTCTAGACAAAATTCATTAATAATCCAATTGTTGGTCGCCGATTATCTGTACAAAATCGAAAATATTTTATGTCGATGGGAACAGACCGAATCCCATGTAAATTCAATTAAAGTAAACCACACCGCCGTTTACTGCGATCTTGCGCCTCCTGATACAGCGCAAACTCATCATAAACCGCACACCCCAGCGCCTGTTCAAACGCGTCGCGGCTGGAATTACCGTGGCTACGGGCCTGAGTTTCATTCCCCAGATTAGACTGGAAAATCCCCGCGGCGCTCACCGGTAAAAAATCTTCGTAGGTAATGGGCTGAGCAACCAGCCAGCCTCGCTCAATGAGCGGCTGCGGGTCGTCATCCGGGCGAATCGCCTGTCGATGCGCCTCGCCCGACGGCGTCAACCGGTAGCGGAACCAGGCAAGTCCCTGCTGGCGCAGCAGAAATTCGCTGTCCGGGAATGCTTTGAACACCTCCTGCAAATGCAGCTGATGTGTCAGGTTGTCTTTTCCCGTTCCCGCTTTATTCAGCAATTCGTCGTACAATGCTCTGCCTTTCGGCGTCAGGGCCACGCCGCGCTGTTCGATTTCACCAAAACGCGCCGTGTGAGTGCCACGCATTTCACCGGCAAATAACACCGGCTCTTCCAGCGCTTTAAAACTGGTCTGGCGCAATAAAATGGGCACCTCACGGCGCGGCGGCCCTTCAATCAGTATTTTGGGTTCAATGCCACACTCCGGCATCATCGACTGAACCCGGTCGATATCCAGCGTACGCGGCGTCAGATGGTTGATATGACACCCAGGGAAACACACCACATCAGCAATCAGCCGGTGCTCATTGTGCAATGCGTGATAGGTCGCCTCATCGACCGTGGCATGCTGATGCCAGCGGAAAGTTTCCAGCGCTTCTTGCACAAACTCCTGCGCCTGCTCAGGCGTAAAACTGCCCTGCACATCAAACTCATCCAGCAGTTCGTGACAACGACGGGTGAAAATATCGCGTTTCGCGAGGATCTCCGCGGCTTTTTGCCGTAGCGCGGCGTTTTCGATTAATTCGAGCCGCAATAACGAGGTGAATACCCGAAACGGGTTGCGCGAAAGCGACGCATCGTCAATGGGACGAAACGCGGTGGAATGCACGGGAACACCGGCCTGGGAGAGATCGTAATAACTCACCGGATACATGCCCATAATGGCAAACATCCGGCGTAGCGTAGAAAGCTCCTGCGCAGTGCCCACCCGAATGGCGCCGTGGCGCTCAACGTTTAGCCGGGCCAGCTCATCTGCATTCGCCAGTTTTTCATGCAGCGTAGGATTATTTTCCAGTACCGCCAGATTCACATCAGCGACAAGTTCCAGCAACGTGCCATATTGCGGAACTTCCTGCTGGTACATTGCTGACATTGCCTGCGAAAATTGTTCCCGAATCTCATCTGCCGTGATGGTGTTCGCCATAATGTCATGCCTCCAGTGAATATTACCTGGAGTGTAGAAAACGCCGCTGACTCCGGTGGGAAGAATTTACAAAGTGTGACCCCGCGTAAATTTCCCACCCCTACAGACGGTGAACAGAACCTACTGGCGTGGTTTTAAATGACTTTCCAGCCAGGGCAACATCTGTTTTTTACGGCTGAGCATCCCCTCCACCTTACAGGGCTGCGGGATGTCTGACAGCGCTGTACCGGTAAACCACAGGCTGGTGTCGCCCAGATTAATATCGGTGAGCATCAGTACAACCAGCGCGGCATTCTTTTCCTCTGCATAGCGCGCCATTTCCAGACGGAGATCGTCCAGCACCGCATCCACCTGTTGCAGCGCATACAGTTCAAGCTGCGCCACACACACCGAATGTCCATGAATGGTGAAGGTTTTAATGTCTTTCTGCAGAAGCTCGCGGGCGCTCATGCCTTCCACGCTTGTTTTAGCAAACAGCAGGTCGCGACTAAACGCCTCGAGATCCACACCGGTTTTTTGGGCCAGGGCCTCCACCGCCAGACGATCGTCAGAGGTGGTTGTTGGCGAACGAAGCGTGACAGTGTCACTCAATGCGGCACCCAGCAATAAAACGGCCTCAGCGGCAGACAACTGGCTGCGCTCCTCTTCCGTCATCAGTTGCCATAACAGCGTCGCGCTGCTGCCAACTGGCTTCACCCACACTTCTGGTGGCAGACGAGTGACTAATCCACCGAGTCGGTGATGATCGATAATTCCCACGACGTTACTTTCTGCCAGCGATGCCGGCCCCTGGGCAGGCTCGGTGAAATCGACCAGCCACACATCACGATCGGTCAGTTCAAACGTCAGCCGTTCGGGCATCGTCAGTCCCGCATGCTCAAAGATAAATTGCGTTTCGCGGTTAGGTTCGCCCAGACGCCATGCCGTCGCCTGCTGGCCACGTAAAGTAAGCCAACGCGCCGTCATGGCGGCGGTACAAATGGCATCGCTATCGGGGTTAAGGTGCCCTATTACATCTATCATTAATCAGTGCCTTGTGAAGAGAATGGTTCAAAAGCAAACACTAACGAAAGTATATCGACTGGACGGATTCTTTCCATGATCCCACCACCCGGCTGCGCTGTACAAAACATAAGCAAAATAAATCAGTTGTAAGTAAAATAGGATAAATGTTAATAATATTTTGCTATCAAGTTATCAAAATCGAACAACTTCACTTGTCACCGATACGACTCTGTTTTTAACATCGCTTATGGAAAAAAATGTTCTGTTCAATCAGCGCATTCGCTTGCGCCACCTTCATACTTTTGTCGCCGTTGCACAGCAGGGAACGTTGGGCCGCGCGGCTGAGACCCTTAACCTGAGCCAACCAGCCCTCTCCAAAACGCTGAATGAACTGGAGCAACTGACCGGTACCCGGCTCTTTGAGCGTGGCCGTCTTGGCGCACAATTAACGCTGCCCGGAGAACAGTTTCTTACCCACGCAGTCAGAGTGCTGGATGCGCTCAACACCGCCGGACAAGCCTTAAACCAGCGCGAAGAGTCACAGACGGATGTCGTACGGATTGGCGCCTTACCCACCGCGGCCCTGGGCATTCTGCCGGCGGTCATTGGCCCGTTCCATAAGCAGCAAATGGAGACCACGCTGCAGGTTGCCACCATGAGCAATCCCATGATCCTGGCGGGTTTAAAGTCAGGGGAAATTGATCTCGGCATTGGCCGTATGGCCGATCCGGAATTGATGGTTGGTCTGAACTACGAGCTGTTATTTCTGGAATCGCTCAAACTGGTCGTGCGCCCTAACCACCCGTTGTTGCAGGAAACCATCACACTGAGTCGGGTGATGGAGTGGCCGGTGGTGGTTTCACCAAAAGGAACCGCCCCTCGCCAGCACGCAGAGGCGTTGTTGCAAAGTCAGGGCTGCAAAATGCCGCCGGGCTGTATTGAAACGCTGTCAGCATCGCTCTCCCGCCAACTGACGGTCGATTACGACTATGTGTGGTTTGTCCCTTCAGGCGCAGTTAGAGAAGATTTACGCCAGGCGACGCTGGTGTCGTTGCCGATACCCACCCACGGTGCGGGTGAACCCATCGGTATTCTTACCCGTGTCGATGTGCAGCTCTCTCAGGCCGCGCAGATCCTGATCGCCGCAATACGCAAAACTGTACCGTTTTGATGCCAAAAATTAAGGGACCATCAGGTCCCTTAATTGATTTTATTGTTAAAACGTTTGCCAGTTATCGCCACTGGCAGTTGCCGCCTGCGGGCGTGAATGGTCAGGCTTTGTCGTCACAGGCGCGCGTTTAATAGCACTTGTCCCTGTTAAACGGAATGTGCCAACAGCTTCCGTTAAGCGCGCCGCCTGCTCTTCCAGCGATGCCGCTGCGGCAGAGGCTTCTTCAACCAGCGAGGCATTTTGCTGCGTTACCTTATCCATTTCTGAAATTGCCTGGCTCACCTGGACGATACCCCGGCTCTGCTCATCAGAGGCCGCCGCAATTTCCAGCATAATGTCGGTGACGCGTTTTACCGCATCGACAATATCCGTCATCGTATTGCCCGCAGCGACCACTTCTCCGGAGCCCTGGTCAATCAGTCGGACTGATTCGCTGATCAATCCTTCAATCTCTTTTGCCGCCTGAGCGCTGCGGCTTGCCAGCGTGCGCACCTCACTGGCAACCACGGCAAACCCACGGCCCTGCTCTCCTGCCCGCGCCGCTTCAACCGCTGCGTTCAGCGCCAGAATATTGGTCTGGAAAGCAATGCTGTTAATAACGGCTGTGATTTCGGAGATTTTCTTCGAACTCGTTGAGATATTGCCCATAGTTTTGACCACGCCAGAAACCATCTGACCGCCCCGACTGGCCTTACCGGAGGCATCTTCTGCCAGCTTGCTCGCATGATGCGCGTTGTCGGCGTTTTGCTTCACCGTCGCCGTCAACTCTTCCATGCTGGCCGCCGTTTGTTCAATCGCCGCAGCCTGTTGTTCGGTACGTGAAGACAGATCGGTGTTCCCCGACGAAATCTCACTGGTACCGCGATAAATCTCTTCCGCACCCTGACGCACCGTGCCTACCGTTTTCCCCAGCGAACGTTGCATTGTTTGCAAATGGCGGCTCAGGCGACCAATTTCGCTGCGCCCGGTCGGTTCCTCCGGCATGGTCAGATCCCCCGCTGAAATTTGCTCAATGCGCTGGGCGGCACGCAACAGAGGATGAATGACGGTACGACGCAGAACAATGAACGTCATCACGGTCAGCGCCAGCGCAAGAACGAATGCGCCCAGCATAAAAGCCATACCAAGCTGTGTACGCTGATGCGCCTGTTCGCTTAACTGATTCGCCCTGGTGGTACGAATGTCGATCGCCTTTAACAGCACCTTGTTGTACGCAGAGTCCAGCGGTCTGGCCTGTTCATTTTCATGGTTGATGATCGCTTCAAACATGCCGTTTTTAGCGTACTTCAGCATCGGCTGTAAGCCGTCGGTATAGGCTTTGAAGCTGGCGCTCAGTTCAGCGTCTAACGCTTCATCGGCAGACGTTTTTACCGCGCGTGACATATAAGCATTGAAACCGTCCTGCGATTGCTTAATCCGTTTTTCTGCCTCGGCGATATTGGCCTTCATGTCATCCATTTCGGCAATACGGCTCGCCGCGCCGGCGTGGATCATGTTGATACGCGCGGTACGCAAGTGGTTAGAGCTGTTAGATAACCCCATCCTGACCTGAATCTCATCGGTCACGTCGCGCTGATCGCGATCGGCCTGCATAAGAAAATAGCTTGCCAGCCCGGAACTTAAGGCGAACAGCAGAAGGATGCCACCGAGAATGGAGGAAAACAGCGGAACCAGCCGGATTTGATGCAGAAAGCCCAGTTTATGCTGGGCTTGCATCGATGTAGTGTTGTCCATGACCGTCGACTCTCTTGTAGGGTTTATGCGTGAAAACACGCCCGTTAGATAGTCATCGGCAATCCGGGAAGTTTACTTACCGTGAAAAGCGCCGGATTCGTCACACTTTCACAACATAATTCTAAAAAATTCAGGAAAGTGCCAGCGGTGAAATCCGCTGGCCAATGAATCAGTTATCGCCAAAGTGGATAACGGTACGGATGGATTTACCCTGATGCATTAAATCGAACGCGTCGTTAATCTGCTCCAGCGGTAAACGGTGGGTAATAAACGGATCCAACTGAATTTTCCCGCTCATCGCATCTTCAACCATACCAGGAAGCTGAGTACGACCCTTCACGCCGCCAAATGCGGAACCGCGCCAGACACGCCCGGTAACCAACTGGAACGGACGCGTTTTGATCTCTTGTCCGGCTCCTGCCACGCCAATAATGATGCTTTCGCCCCATCCTTTATGGCAGCATTCCAGCGCCGCGCGCATCACGTTAACGTTACCGATACATTCGAAACTAAAGTCCACGCCGCCATCGGTAAGCTCGACAATCACATCCTGAATCGGTTTGTCGTAATCCTTCGGATTGATGAAATCGGTCGCGCCCATTTCACCTGCCAGCGTAAATTTTTCCGGATTGGTATCAACGGCCAGAATACGCCCGGCTTTCGCCTGCGCCGCGCCCTGAATCACCGCCAGGCCAATACCGCCCAGACCAAATACGGCGACGGTATCACCTTCTTTCACTTTTGCGGTGTTATGGACCGCTCCGATACCGGTGGTCACGCCACACCCCAGCAGACACACTTTGTCCAGCGGAGCCTGCGGGTTAACCTTCGCCAGAGAGATCTCCGCGCAAACGGTGTATTCGCTGAAGGTGCTGGTGCCCATATAGTGATAAATCGGCTCGCCGTTATACGAGAAACGGGTTGTGCCATCCGGCATCAGACCTTTGCCCTGGGTCGCACGTACGGCCTGACACAGGTTAGTTTTACCCGATTTACAGAACTTACACTCGCCACATTCTGCGGTGTATAGCGGGATCACATGATCGCCCGGTTTCAGGCTGGTAACGCCTTCACCCACTTCAACCACAATGCCGCCACCTTCATGGCCGAGCACCGCCGGGAAAACCCCTTCCGGATCGTCGCCTGAGAGCGTAAAAGCATCAGTATGGCACACGCCTGTGTGGGTAATTTTAACCAGCACTTCACCTTTCTTTGGCGGTGCGACATCGATTTCGACAATTTTTAACGGTTGGCCAGGGCCGAATGCAACTGCTGCACGTGATTTCATTTGTCTCTTCCCATTATTGCGAGGTGATGGTGTTATTTTAGATAAGCACGCAGAAGATGGCCGATTTCAGCCATGCGCACGGCACGCTGGTCTGGGGTTGTTTCCCCGCTGACCAGTTCGTCTTTCAGGTGGATCTCAACCATTTCGCCCATCAGGCCATTGGACGCGCCGCGCACGGCGGCAATTTGTTGCAGGATAGCCAAACACGGCTCGCCGGACTCCAGCGCGCGCTCAAGCGCATCAACCTGACCGCGAATACGGCGTACACGGGTGAGAATGCGTTTTTTATCTTCGGGTGAATGCGGCATACGCCCTCCAAATACTATAGGGGGGTATACTATCAGTCTTTTTAACTAATTGTAAAATTAATAACTTGTTATTCTTTAATGAGTTGCACAAACAGCACATTTAGACATATGTGGGCATATCACCGTGTAAAGCGGTTTTAGAGCCGCAACACCGAGCGCTTTGTCGATGTATTCTGCATCGCTGAACAGTCCGGATTTTTTCTGGAGCAGCGTAACTGGATTGTCACTCGCAAAGAACAGGCAATTGAAAGACTCATGTAATTATGATCAATACGAATACCCCCGACTACAAACCGGGGGTTTCTATTTTTTAATACGCTATATATATAATAATTAGTTACTTATTCCGTAACTGCACACTCTGGCACGCGAATTTCCTTAATAAGCCTGGAAAAACTTTTTAACGAACACATTCCCTGAATATTTTTCTCTTCACATGCAATTAATTTTAAATCAACTTTGCCGGCAGGTTTTTCTAACGACAACGGTTGTATATCCCTCATATCTCTCAGCGTCTGATAAACAAATGAAACCTGAACCCAATCAGTATTATCACTGGTTCTTTTCCACTTTTCGAATACAAGCTCCCCACCAGGAGGGGTATTATCGGGTTGACCGGGCAGCGACCAGTTAAGATCTAAAGCCCCGCTTAAATTTGCAAGATTGGTATCATGACCAGCAATAAACAACAGAGATACGGGTAATTTTATGCCATACCTGTTTTCTGTTGTACCATTTGTCAATAATGCAGTGTCTATCATATCGAGTAATGGTGTGGCTCTACTACGGGCAACTTCTGGAGTTCTTTGCAAAAGATCAAACTGAGCGTTATGCAGACTTAACAAATCTCTCCATTCTTTTTCTCCCGTAATACGCCCCCAGGCTACCTGTGGCATTCCCTGGGCCTCTTGCAACAGAAATATCTCAGTCAGCGTGGAAGAAAGACTCCAGGCACCAGGTAATGATACATTGTCAGGAGTTACCTTAAGTTCAGACGGTAAAGCCTCTGGTAATGTGCATTTCGTAGACTTCTCTGTAGTCTTACATGTCTCCGATTGTGAGAAATTTAAAACATTTTCCAGGGTCCGAAACGAAGATTGATAGAGTTGGGTATACAGTTCAATATTTCCTCCGGCCCGTTCCAGAATAGCGTTTTTAACCTTCAATGTGTTAAACGAACATTTCCCCATTTTTACCGGATTAAAAAGAGGATCAGTTTTTTCTTCATCCTTCTGATAATGCACTTGAATTTGACATTTTGGTGCTAACCCAGCCAGAAACGCCTCACCCGTTTTACGGGTGCGTTGATCCGTGTCTGCAATAACAGCAACCTGCCCTGGAGATGGGCACGTTTGATTATTCAACAGACCTTTGCTCGTGAACCATAAACGTTGATACTGACCTAATTCAGAAACAAGTTCTCCCCCACGAGGCGTTAGCCATCCTAACGGCACATCCCATTGTGGCCATTGATCGGGTGTAACATCTTTCATTATTGGAGTGAACTTCGTAGGTGCTCTTACTCCATGACGACTCACTATCACAACCCGCTCAAGTTTCATACCGTTCTGCTCTTCAGCATGTATTGAGAAAGAACCGCATAAGAGAGAAAAAAATAATAAACGAATGATGAATGTACTCATTACCAGCACCACCTTTTCGTAAGTGAAAAACAAACAACTCGTATAAGCCAGTTCGATAACTGGTTCTATCAGATAGAAATAATCCTACTCCTGAGTTCACAACAATCCAACTTTTTGAATATCAACTTTGTCTCTTATCTAAGTATTAAAGGAGCGCTAATTTAGCCGCACTGGAAAGGTATCCAAGGTTATGGAATCGTTGGCAATTTACAACGTCCTGTCATTGAAAGGATAATTGATCCGGTATAAATAAGGTGGGCAGAAGCCTTGTTTGACTATCAATTTACCCGCAGCAAATCACTGTATCTCGTTGTATAACGTGGTGAAAGCATGTCTCGCTTCATCGCCCACGGCTGCTGTATCCCTTGCCCGGCAAAGTAGAGCGTTCCTTTCCCCTTTTCAGCATTAAGAGTATCCAGTAGGTCCATCAATTTATCGCTGTTACGCCGCGGGGCGTTATTATCAAAAAGATTCAACTGTGCAACGCCAGAGCTAAAAAAATCCCCCAGCATAACGCCCGCTTTTTGATAACGTAGCCCCTCTCGCCAAACGGCGTCCAGGCTGCGCGTGGCTGCTGTAATAATGTCCCGGCTATCCTGAGTTGGCGTCAGCAGTTTTATCGATGCGCTGTTACCGTAATAAGGTTCATTCAGGGCAAACGGACTGGTTTTGATAAACGTAGAGATAAACCGGCAGTACTGGTGTTCTCTGCGCAGCTTTTCCGCAGCACGTGAAGCATAGGTGCAAATGGCCTCTCTCATGGCGTTGTAATCCGTGAGTTTTTCACCAAACGATCTTGAGCAGATAATTTCCTGCTTATCCGGCGCAAACTCTTCCAGCGCCAGACAAGGTTCACCACGCAATTCCCGGACGGTTCGCTCAAGCACGACGCTGAAATGTTTACGAATGAAGCGAATATCGGTATCCGCCAGGTCGAGAACCGTTTTAATACCCATAACGTCCAGTTTTTTGCCGATACGGCGTCCGATGCCCCAGACTTCATCAACCGGGAGTGCTGCCATCAGCTTACGCTGGCGTTCAATATTTGAGAGATCCACGACTCCGCCCGTCTGTTCCTGCCACTTTTTGGCCGCATGGTTCGCCAGTTTGGCCAGGGTTTTGGTCTGAGCGATACCGACCCCAACCGTGAGACGTGTTTTCTGCAAAATGGTTGCTCTGATTTCCTGACCAAAATCCGTAAGATCCCTGCAGTTTCGCACGCCCGTTAAATCACAAAAGGCTTCATCAATACTGTATATCTCCACGCGTGGCGACAACTCCTCCAGAATCGACATCACCCTGCTGCTCATATCCGCATACAGTTCGTAGTTCGAACTAAAACAGAACACGCCATAGCGCCTGAACAGATCTTTCTGTTTGAAGTACGGAGCGCCCATATTAACGCCAAGCGCCTTTGCCTCTACGCTGCTGGCAATAACGCAGCCATCGTTGTTTGAAAGAACGACAACGGGCTTCCCTTTCAGATCAGGCCGGAATGCCGACTCACAGCTGGCATAAAACGCGTTAACATCCACCAGTGCAAACATCATCAGCCCGCTGCTTTAATGATAAATGTCACCACGCCAAATATATCCAGCGTGTCCTCGCTGCTAATCATGATCGGCGCGTAGGCGCTGTTCTCTGGCTTCAGCATCACAACCGGATGTAATTGCAGGCGTTTAACGGTGAATTCGCCCTCAACGGCGGCAATAACGATGTCTCCATGGGCAGGTTTTCTGGCGCTGTCGACAATCAGTAAATCGCCCTCGCCGATCCCTGCCCCCCTCATAGAGTCGCCAGATGATTTAACAAAATAGGTTGCGCTGGGATGCCGTACCAGCAGGTCATTGAGGTCGATACGTTTCTCAACGTAGTCCTGTGCAGGAGATGGAAAACCGCAGGGCACAAGATCGCTAAATAACGGAAAGTGTTTAATTTCGCGGCGTTCCGCAGGCTGGAAAAACAACATAATAATCTGCCTCTCATTTACTGTGTTTATATACAGTAGTTTTAATAAGAGCAGCAATCAAGTAGCGAGTGTGATGAACTGGACGTTGTTTAACCATCTTGTCGGTAAGTTTTTATGATGTCTGGAAAAATAATCGGCTAAAAAAATACCCCGCATTTGCGGGGCATTACATCAGGAGCGTTTTCGCGGCATCATGCGCAGCAGCGTATTGTCCTTCCAGAAATAGTGGTGCATCAGGGCCGCAGCGGCATGCAGAGCAATAACAAAATAGCCCAGATTTGCCAGCGTCACGTGCCAGGACTTCAGCATATCCACTACATCAAAATTGGCCTCTGCCGCATGCGGCATAACGATGCCGAATGCAATCCACGGGTTACCCCGGTTGTACATCATCACCAGTCCAATAATCGGCAGAACAATAAACAGCAGATAGATAACCAGATGCCCCAGATGCGCCATTCCGGTCATCATCGGCTTCGGTTTTGGCACAATCGGCGGTGCCGGATATTTTAGCCTGACCAGCAGACGCGCCACCATCAGCGTTAAAATAGTGATGCCACAGGATACGTGCACCATGTTAAATAAGGGACGATAGCTGCGCGGGAAAAATCCGCGAAACTCCATAGCGCTGTAGGCCACAATGACCAACAAAAAGACCAGCCAGTGAATGCCAATTTGCAGGCCAGAATACTTATTCCCCATAACACTTCCTGAATAAAAACAATAATGCGTCACCATAACGGGCTTTTGTTAAAAATTCATTAACTTTTGCTCACCCGGCTTATTCGTACGCGGGATAAATTTATCAGGCTCTCGCCTTCCGGCGGAGATTCGCCTCCACCGTCTTTCATTTCCCGCGAATTCAATACGTCGTGAGTCTCTCCCCGTTTTCAATTCATTAACTATGTTATAGCTAACCTTTGCCACTGAGGGAGCATAGTAATGGAAGCACTGAGTCGTGAAGCGTTAGAAAACATGATGGAGCAAGCCGTTGCCCACGCGGCCACCTTCTCATGCTGGCCGCAGGGTGAAGCCCCCGGAGCAAAAAACAGCGATGCGGTATTCACGCCTGAACCCCGGCATACCGGAACGTCTGCTTATGATCGTGCGGTAACCGGCATTCGTGCACCAGAAATTACCGTTTACGCCCCTGCAAAACCTAACGGCACAGGGATCCTTGTTACCCCTGGCGGCTCTTATCGTCGCGTGGTGATGGATAAAGAAGGCAGCGCACTGGCACCGTTCTTTAACGCTCACGGTTATACCCTGTTTGTGATGACCTACCGCATGCCGGGCGATGGTCACGAGGAAGGCGCAAATGCGCCGCTGGCCGATGCCCAACGCGCCATGCGCTACATTCGCGCCAACGCTCATGAATGGAAAATCAACCCTGACCGTATCGGCGTGTTGGGCTTCTCCTCCGGGGGACACGTGGCCGCCAGTCTGGGAACCCGGTTTGACGAATCGGTTTATACGCCGATTGATAGCATAGACGAACAATCTGCGCGCCCTGCTTTTATGGCGCTGGTGTACCCGGTGATCACCCTGCGCGAAGATATCGGTCACCCAGGCTCTCGCCTTGAGCTGGTTGGCGCAACGCCCGAAAAGGAAGACCTGCAGCGCTATTCTCTTGAAGAGCGAGTGGATAACACAACGCCGCCGACGTTCTTGCTACACGCCATTGACGATCCGACGGTGAAGGTGGAAAACAGCCTGGTCTTCTTTAATGCGCTACGTAGGCCAGGGGTTTCGGTCGAAATGCATCTGTTTGAACGCGGTAAGCACGGATTTGGTATTCGCGATGCGCAGGGATTGCCGCTGGCCATCTGGCCGGAATTGATGATGAACTGGATCGCCAGCAAAGTGTGAGAATTGCGCCGGGTGGCGTACAGGCTCACCCGGCGAAAACTTAGGACTGCAGATACACCACCTGCGTTTGCAGATATTCGTTCAGACCGTGTTTACCGTCAGCCCCGCCAATCCCGGACTTGCGCCAGCCAGCATGAAAGCCCTGCATCGCCTCGAAGTTTTCACGATTAATATAGGTTTCGCCAAACTTCAGCCCTTTGATCGCCTTCATCGCCGTATTCAGATTCTGCGTATAGATCGATGAGGTCAGACCGTAATCGCTGTCATTGGCCATCGTCAGCGCCTGTTCCAGCGTATCAAACGCTACTACCGGCAGCACTGGACCAAACGTCTCCTCGTGCATAATCGCCATCTCCTGGCGCACGTCTAACAGTAACGTCGGTGGATAGTAATACCCTTTGCCGGAAACGGCCTTACCGCCCAGCACCACTCTGGCGCCTTCCTGCACCGCTCGTGCAACTTTCTGCTCTACACGCTCCAGCGCAGCGGCGTTAATCAGCGGCCCCATCGCAATATCATTGCGCTCAGCCGGATTGCCAAACTGCACGGCTTTCATCGCCTCGCCCAGACGATTGACGAATTGGTCATAAATACCTTTCTGAACGTACACGCGCTCAGCACAGTTGCATACCTGTCCGGTGTTGATCACCCGCGAGTCAACAATTGCCTTTACGGCCAGTTCAAGATCGGCATCATCCATCACGATAGCCGGGGCCTTACCGCCCAACTCCAGACAAACTTTGGTGATATTTTTAGCCGCCGCAGCCATAATTTTCTCACCCGCCCCGACGCTACCGGTCATGCTCACCATGGCCACCTTCGGGTTTGCGGCCAGCGCCTGACCGACCGTTTCACCACGTCCCAGCACCAGATTAAATACGCCGCGCGGCAAGCCAATATCATCAACAATTTTGGCAAAGGCGATGGCGTTATTCGGTGTAAATTCACTCGGCTTAATGACAATGGTATTACCCGTCAACAGTGCGGGAGCCAGTTTGCGGGCAATCAGGAAAAATGGAAAGTTCCACGGCAGAATGCCCGTAGTCACGCCCAAAGCGCGCTTAAACAGCAGAATATTCTCGCCCGGACGATCGCTTTGCAGGATCTCGCCTTCATAGCGACGCGCCCACTCCGCCATATAATCGATATAGTCGGCGGTAAACGAGACTTCGACCTCAGCCAGTTGCTGTATTTTTCCACCCTCCGCCACAATCAGCGCGCTGATTTCACTGGCTCGCTGACGGATACCCGCAGAAATTTTGCGTAACCAGTTCGCCCGTTCAATGGCGGGCAGCGCTTCCCATTGCGGCTGAGCGCGCTGTGCAGCATCGATCGCTTTACACGCATCCTCGGCACGTCCATCGGGAATACGCGAGATCACCTCTTCCGTGGCAGGATTGACGACATCAATCCAGGCATCATCGTGCCAGGTCACAAACTGCCCATCGATATACATAGGATGTTGTACGGGTACTGACATGCGGCTCTCCTGTGATTGATTTGTTTTTAACAAGTAAAACTATTGTTAATTAATATCAATCATGCAGGTCGTATTATGGCTGGAGTGGCTGTTCTGTGAGCGGCTTCATAAAAGCGTCTGGCAAAGTGATGATGAAGGGAAAAAACAGGTGTGATTTTTGCCCGTTTGCCGCAAAACGCCGACAAACGGGCAACAGGAATTACAGAGAGCGGCTCTCCAGTAAATCAGTCAGCACGATGTCATTTTGCAACTGCTGCCAGGCTTGCTCAACGTTCTGAGGAATATCAACATGGGCGATAAAATCGCGGCCGCACGGCCCATAACCGGTGGCATCATCACGCAGGCGAGGAAGCTCACCGGTTATGAGAGACAGATAGCGATCCACTGACCACAAACCTTCTGCTGCTGGCACAAAATCCACGCCGTCTTGCTGTTGGGCCAGCTCAGGGATGAATCCAGGGAAACTCAACCAGCGCGGCGCATGCGGCTCATCGCGGGTTACGCGCTGAAAGGTTGCCATCGTGCGACGTTGCATAGTGGGATCCTGTACCACAATGACGGTATGAATACTTTCCGTCGCCTGATTCAATAATGCACAGCTAAAACGGGCATTCTCACCGCAGTTTGTTGACTGGTCTTCCACCCAAATCTTCTCCCCCGGGATTTGCCAGAACTGATGTGCGATATTGGCAAGGATCGCCGCTTCCGCGCGCCCGGTGGTACGAATGATGTTGTAACGAGGATGCTCTGCAATCGCGTCATACAGAAATCGTGTGGAGTGACCGATGCCACCGCTAATCAACAAGGGAACCTGTTGCTCTTTCGCGATCCGGCAGGCGGCGTCGATGGTCGGAATAACCGCGTTCCCTGCCAGAATCACGCAATCTGACTGAACGGTGATATTCCCCGTAAAATCATTCTGCGCCAACCATCGCCCTACGGTATTGATCGCCGCAAGCGTGGTTGCGGAAAGTGTCGGAAACTGGCTCATACTCATGACTCCTGATCTTAATACTTTATCGGGTTGCATACCGGGCGGTGACGTCACCTTACCCGGTATGCTGTCTGGTACCGATTTATCCCGAAATCTGCTCCATCGCCTGCAAAATACGTTTATCGGAAATCGGATACGGCGTACCAAGCTGCTGGGCAAAATAGCTGACGCGCAGCTCTTCTATCATCCAGCGGATCTCTTTGACATCGTCATCTTCACGGCGCGCGGGAGGCAGTTTATTGAACCACTGCTGCCAGGCCTGCTGCACGCTATCCACTTTCAGCATCTGCGCACGGTCACGATGCGGATCGATAGCCAGTTTTTCCAGACGCTTTTCGATAGCCTGCAAATAACGCAGCGTATCGCCCAGACGCTTGAAACCATTGCCGGTAACAAATCCACGGTACACCAGCCCGCCCATCTGCGATTTGATATCCGCAAGCCCCAGCGCCATGGTCATATCCACGCGCCCTTTCAGACGTTTGTTGATATTAAACACCGCGGTCAGGATCTGTTCGACCTGCTTAGCAATATCAACCACCGTATCGTTCAGTTCAGCCCGCACTTTTTCATGCAGCGCCGCAAAGCCTTCTTCGGTCCACACCGGACCACCGTTGGCGTCGATCAGTTGATCCACACCACAGGATATACAGTCGTCAATCAAATCCAGCACTTTACCGTACGGGTTAAAATACAGCCCCAGCTTGGCTTTGTTGGGCAGTTTCTCATGCAAATATTTGATTGGTGAAGGAATATTAAGCAACAACAGGCGGCGTAAACCGCACCACATCGCCTGCTGTTGCTCCAGCGGGTTATCAAACAGTTTGATGGCAACGCTGTCACGCTCATCCACCAGCGCTGGCCAGGCTTTTACCTTATAGTTACCGCGTTTTTGCTCGTAACTCTCCGGAAGCTGACCGAAGCTCCAGATGTGCAACCCGCTCTGTTCGATACCGTCATCCGCCACCGCAGACAATGTTTCCTGAACTTTACCCTTCAGTGCGTCTTTCAGATCCTGCAGCGAACGTCCTTCCTGCAGCTTTTTATTCTTATCATCCACTACCCGGAAGGTGATTTTTAGGTGATCGGGCACCTGATCCCAATGCCAGTCTTCACGGTCAACGGTCACGCCGGTCATGCGGCGCAGTTCACGCTCCAGCGAGTCCAGCAGCGGCAGTTCCAGCGGCGTGACGCGGCCTAAAAACGCTTCCGCATAGTTTGGCGCGGGCACAAAGTTGCGTCGTACCGGTTTCGGCAGAGACTTAATCAGGGCGATAACCAGTTCACGGCGCAGCCCCGGAATTTGCCATTCAAAACCGCTCTCTTCGATCTGATTGAGCAGCGGGAGCGGAATATGTACGGTCACACCGTCCGCATCGGCTCCGGGTTCGAACTGGTAACTTAACCGTAGTTTGAGATTGCCCTGATGCCAGAAGTTCGGGTAATCCAGCTTACTGATTTTTTCCGCACCCTCTTTGATGAGCATGCTCTTTTCAAAGTTGAGCAGATCCGGCGTTTCACGGCTGATCTTTTTCCACCAACTGTCAAAGTGACGCGCGGAGACTACATCATGGCTGATGCGTTGGTCGTAAAACTCAAATAGCGTCTCATCATCAACCAGAATGTCGCGACGGCGCGATTTGTGCTCTAACTCTTCCACCTCAGCGCGTAACTTCAAATTGTCACGGAAAAATGCATGGCGCGTTTGCCAGTCGCCTTCCACCAGCGCATGGCGGATGAACAGTTCACGCGACAACGCGGGATCGATCTGGCTGTAGTTCACCTTACGGGCTGCAACAATCGGTAAACCGTAGACGGTAACCTTTTCTGTTGCCATCACCGCGCCCTGCGCACGTTCCCAGTGCGGTTCACTGTATGAACGTTTGATCAGATGCTGGGCAACCGGTTCGACCCATTCAGGATCGATGCGTGCAGCAATACGTCCCCACAGGCGGCTGGTTTCCACCAGCTCCGCTACCATCGTCCACTTCGGCGGTTTTTTAAATAGACCAGAGCCTGGGAAGATCGAGAAGCGAGCGTTACGCGCCCCGGTAAATTCCTGTTTATCGGCATCTTTCATCCCGATATGTGATAGTAAACCGGTCAGCAACGCGACGTGGATCTCTCTGTATTCAGCGGGTTCGCTGTTAACAGGAATCCCTAACTCTTTCACCACCTGACGCAGTTGCGTGTAGATATCCTGCCATTCACGCACGCGCAGGTAGTTCAGAAAATCAAGTTTGCACTGACGACGGAACTGGTTTGACGACAGCGCTTTCTGCTGCTCGCCGAGATAGTTCCACAGATTCACAAATGCGAGGAAATCAGACTCTTTGTCGTGGAAACGGCGATGTTTCTCGTCGGAAGCCTGCTGCTTGTCCATCGGGCGCTCGCGCGGATCCTGAATAGACAGCGCCGAGGTGATAATCATCGCCTCACGTACGCAGCCATGTTTTTGCGCTTCCAGCACCATGCGCGCCAGGCGTGGATCCACCGGCAGTTGCGAGAGCTGACGACCCAATGGCGTCAGTTTGTAAGCGGTTGCCTGTTCGTCGGTGGTTATCGCCCCCAGTTCTTCGAGCAGGCGTACACCGTCCTGAATGTTACGTTTATCCGGCGCTTCAACAAACGGAAACGCCGCGATATCGCCCAGCCCCAAGGCGGTCATCTGCAAAATAACGGACGCCAGGTTGGTACGCAGGATCTCCGGGTCGGTAAACTCCGGGCGCGACAGGAAATCGTCTTCGGAATACAGACGAATACAGATCCCCTCCGAAACACGACCGCAACGGCCTTTACGCTGGTTGGCAGAGGCCTGCGACACCGGTTCAATCGGCAAGCGCTGAACTTTGGTGCGGTAACTGTAACGGCTGATACGCGCAGTACCCGGATCAATCACATACTTGATCCCCGGAACGGTCAGCGAGGTTTCCGCCACGTTGGTCGCCAGCACGATACGGCGACCGCTGTGCGACTGGAACACACGGTTCTGCTCGCTGTTGGAAAGACGCGCATAAAGCGGTAGCACTTCGGTATGGCGCAAATCCAGCTTATTCAGCGCATCGGCGGTATCGCGGATTTCACGCTCGCCGCTCATGAAGATCAAAATGTCGCCCTGACTTTCACGGCCTAACTCATCTACGGCATCAAAAATTGCCTGCAATTGGTCACGCTCGGTGTCATCTGCGTCTTCAACAATTGGACGATAGCGAACTTCCACCGGATACGTTCGACCAGAGACTTCGATAATCGGTGCATTATTGAAATGCTTTGAAAAACGCTCCGGATCGATGGTCGCCGAAGTGATGATAATTTTTAGATCCGGACGGCGCGGCAGAAGCTCTTTCAGATAGCCGAGCAGAAAATCGATATTCAGGCTGCGCTCATGCGCTTCATCGATGATGATGGTGTCGTACTGCATCAGCAGCCGATCCTGCTGGATTTCCGCCAGCAGGATACCGTCCGTCATCAGCTTAACCATGGTGTTGTCGCTGACATGATCGCTAAAACGGACTTTATAACCGATACAACCGCCCGGCTCGGTTTGCAGCTCTTCTGCAATACGGTTCGCCACGGTACGCGCCGCCAGACGACGCGGCTGGGTATGGCCGATCAGCCCTTTTACCCCGCGCCCGAGCTCCATACAGATTTTGGGTAACTGAGTGGTTTTCCCTGACCCCGTTTCCCCGGCGACAATCACCACCTGGTTATCGCGGATCGCTTCCAGAATATCCTGTTTTTTCTGACTGACGGGCAGGTTTTCCGGGTAGCTGATGACCGGACGCGCAGCTTCACGCAGCACAACTTTACCTGCAGCGTGATCAATCTCTTTTGCCATCTCCTGGTAAATGGCCTGTTGTGCATCAGGATTTTTAACCTTCTTCACGCCCTGCAGGCGGCGGGCAAAACGCTGTCTGTCACGCAGCATCAGTGAATCCAGCTGTTGCTGCAACATGTTGAAGGTTAATTTTTGTTGTTCTGTCATAGCGTTAAAAGGCAGTGCTCTGCCGGGTTAAATCTCTTTTAGATGATAGGTATAGAGTACCACATCAGCGCTTTTCATGTGTTGTTCAATAATTTCGAACATAGGATTCGATATATTGCGCTATCACTGCGACAGGATTGTGAATAAAGTGTCAACAAGCAACGGGGCACTCCCCCTTCAAACACATAAAAGGAAACACCCATGAGCAAGGTATTAGTTCTTAAATCCAGTATTCTGGCAGGGTACTCTCAGTCTGGTCAGTTGTCTGATTATTTTGTTGAACAGTGGCGTGAAAAGCACTCCGCTGATGAAATCACCGTCCGTGACCTGGCTGCAAATCCTGTTCCGGTACTGGATGGCGAACTGGTGGGTGCGCTGCGCCCGAGCGATGCACCGCTGACACCGCGTCAGCAGGAAGCGCTGGCGTTGTCCGATGAGCTGATTGCTGAGCTGAAAGCGCATGATGTGATTGTTATCGCTGCGCCGATGTATAACTTCAACATCCCAACCCAGCTGAAAAACTATTTCGATCTGATTGCCCGTGCAGGTGTGACTTTCCGTTATACCGAGAAAGGTCCAGAAGGTCTGGTGACGGGTAAACGCGCAGTCGTGTTGACCAGCCGTGGTGGTATCCATAAAGATACGCCGACTGACCTGATCACGCCGTATCTGAACGTATTCCTGGGCTTTATCGGCATCACCGACGTGAACGTCGTCTTTGCTGAAGGCATTGCGTACGGCCCGGAAGTGGCGTCCAAAGCGCAGTCCGATGCGAAAGCCGCTATCGACAGCGTCGTCGCTGCCTGATAATTCACCCTCTCACCATCCGGTGGGAGGGTTTCTCCAGCATTTACTTCTTTACCTGCACCTGTTTGCCGTGAATGCGGTTAATATCGCGCCAGATGGTTGCATAATCTCTGCACTTCGCCAGATTCTCTTCCCAGCAATGCAGCAAAAATTGTTCTGGCTCGGCAACATCCCGGCTTAACAGCTTGAATATCCAACGATTCCAGACATACCACTTGAAAAGCCACATGATTTCACTCCGCAACGCGACCGGTGTTGAACTATATCAGCCTCAGTTTGATGCCGTGTGGCAACTATTGCGATGTCGATGAATAAGTCAGCGTCGTGCCTCTCCGGTTGTGTGCAGAGAAGATTTATTATTTTCTCAACCACTTACCATTGATGCCCTGGACGTACTCCCCTGGTTTAGCCCGAGCGACCAGCTTTTGTCCGGCCATTTTCGCCACTTCATCTGGAGGAATGTTATTGCTCTCAGCCAGTTGCTGATAGCTGGCGCTGCGTGCTTTATTAATCTCACTCACCAGCGCCTGCGTTTCGGCGTCGGTTTGCAATGCCACCAGATAACCATTAAGCGTTTCGCCCACCCGCCCCTGGGATCTGGCTTCATTCAAGGTCAATGCCCACACATTGCCACTGAATAAACTCAATGCCACCAGGATCACTGCAAGCTGTTTTTTCATCGTGACCTCAGAACAAATCGCTGCGCGATTTTAATAAGCTCTCAACGTCTTTATCGACTTTGATATGGATCTCATGCTCGATTTTGACGTTCATATTAATAGTGATCGGCTCTTTAGGCGCAGCCACTTCGATTCTGGGTGTGCAGCCGATCAGCAGAGATGAAGCCAGCAGACCCAGCATGGCAGCTATCGTTTTCATTGTTGTTCCTCACATTCCTTGCCTTCCGGGCAATGGGATTCCGGCAGCGCTGCATTTTGTTCAAGCCATGCCTGTAAATTGTCGCCAAAACGCAAACTACGCCATAGCGTAAAGACGTTTTCCTCATGGGTGTAATTCAAATTAACCGTCCCCACTTTGCCATCCACCCGGCTATTGCCAGTTACGGTTGCCTGCATGGTTAAGACACCGAGATTATCCAAATTTATTTTCGTCCAGGAATGGCTTATTTCCATATAACGCAGCCAGTTAATGGCCGCACCGGCTGCCATATTATCTTTGACGACGGCATCCGCCGTGTCTTTATCAATACGCAGCGTCATAGGCCCCGGGTTGGTCAGCCAGCCGTCTTTAATGATCCACTTTTCGTTATCCAGCCATAACGGCAACGCACCGCTGACCGGGCCAGACATGGCGAATTGTTTGGGATTAACCGCGCTGATAAGCTCGCTGGAAGAGATATTCTGCACCCGTAATAATGCCGGATCGTGCTGCGGCATCCGCAGTTGTTGCATGATGACTTTGCCCCCCAGCAGTTCGGCGCTGACATCGCTTAACAGTAACGGATTGTCTTCACTCCAGGGATACGCCCCCTGTAGATCGGCGGCGATATTTTTCACCGTCACCTGATTCACCACTTCCGCAACACGCAGTGAAATAGGTCCACGCGTACCCAGTTGCCATGCGCCTTCACTAAACCGGAAAGGCAACACAAAATCGACGCCATTAATTTGGTTATCGGGCATCCAGGCGCTACCGCCTTTTAATACCCCATGGCCGCCCGCTTCAAAGCCCTGTTCCGGGGCAGCCGAAAACGCAACCTGCGCATACAGTTCACCTTCACGTAGCTTCATTTTCCAGTCTGGTGGGATGAGCGGTTGGAATACGGTGAGCGATTGTTTTGGCCACCAGGCCTGTCCGCGCAGACGGATCCCGTCCCAACGGCCATTTACCTGTACTGGACCTATCGCGCCCGCGTGAAGCTGGCCTTTAAACTGGAAAATCGTCGGGTCGGTGCCTTCCACGCTGAACTTCAGGGTTGACGGCGGTAACACGCTCCCCCCGGTAAAGGTGGTGTTCCCTGCGTCCAGCGACAGCGCGCCGCTAAACGTCGGCTTGTTGGCATCCCGTACCCAGACGATCGGCTCGTCCATCACCAGGCGTGGGGTTTCCACCTTCATGGTGCCGTATTGCAGGTGGTCAAATCCGGTGGAGAGATCAAAAAGCTTCAGGGTGTTGTCATGCCATTCGCCCTTACCCGCCACGTCCCAACGCGCATGCATTGGCGTAAAGCTGCCTTTGCCCCAGTACCGCCACTGCCAGCGGCCCGCGTCAGGGAGAAAATCATTTGCCAGACCATCCAGATGCAATTCAAAACCGCCCATCTGGTTTTCATGCGCGCGCAATATAGCCTGCAGACGGCCATCTACGCCGCGCTGCGTTACTTTTACGCCCGCCAGCGGCCAGCGAATTTCGTCAATATCCAGCGAGTCAATCACCCGTCCACGCGAACGCAGCAGCGCTCCTGGCTCGAAAGCCAGCTGCGGGTCGTTCAGGCTTCCGGTGAGTCTGGCGGGTAATTTGGCGTAGAAGATCAGGTCACCCTGTTTCGCCTCGCCTATCAACTGTAACGGCATATCGCTACTATCCACACCCAGCTTACCCGGCCCCAGCGTTAATACGGCGTTTCCTTTACCTGCATCGCCTTGGGTCAGTATGTTCAGACGCCCGCTCACCACCGCATTTTCCAGCCCGGCCTGCCAGTTTTCAACTTTCATGCCCAACCGCCCGCTGAGCGGGAATCCCTGATAAGGCCAGTTCCAGCGACCGTCGCTGATGGTTAATTGCTGGCGGGTTATTTCCCACGGAAGATCGAGCAACGGATCGGCATTATCCCGCGCCATGACGATCAGTTGTCCGCTGTTTTCTTGCCACTCCAGTTCTGCGTCCACCAGTGAGGGCTCCTGCGGCAAGCTCAGAGTAGCAACCGCATGACCGCTCACCGGTAGTCCATCAGGAACCAGCGGCATGGTAAATTCACCGACCAGTTTTACCGGCGGTTGCCCTTCAAACGCGGCTATATCCAGCTCATTTACCGTGAGATTTTGCCCGTGCAGACGCCCCTGGAATTTCACTTTTTCACCCTGGTAGCGCAGTTGCTGGGTCGATGGCGTTAGCGAAAGAGACAGTTTTCCCTGCCACTCCTGCCAGGGGGAGAGAATAACTTTGTCGATGTTAATCCAGGTATTGGGCAGCATCGATTGCCATTCAGCCAGCGTTTTGGGCGCTGCCGGAGACGCTTCTGTCTGCGGTAATTTAGCCAGGCAAGCGGAATCCAGCTCAATTGTCCCGACATTAAGCAACCAGCGGCTGGGATGGGAAAGATCGGCCTGAGTAATGCGCGCTAGCGGGCAATCATCGACCAGATAGCGGAGTTCCGGGATATGCAGCCCATGCCGTGTCAGCCGTGGGCTCTCATCTAGCGCGATGCGCGTGCCAACAGGTAACCAGACGCCCACCAGCGTAGGAACCCACAGGCCAAGCGTCATCACCAACGTCAGCGGCACGAGAATCAATAATAAGAGAAGTGCCAGAGCGGCTTTATATTTACCCTTCATGGGTAGTTAATATCCTGATTTAGCGAAAATTTAAGCCGGTTTAGGCCAGTATTGTGGCATGTTTAACAGGATATGCCCACATTAAGAATAAATTCCCATGAAGTATATGCACTATTTATCAATCAACGAGAATTAATAAAATAATAGTTAATTCAATTAGATAACGCATGATTTTATATGGCACGCTGTTACACGTGCCGTCGGGAATATAAAGAACTCAGACTCAATGAGGCCTCAGTTCTCCATCGCTATGTTTAGGTCCTAAACGACCAGCTTCTATCAGAATTTCCTCAATGAGCTCTTCGAGGCACTCCCTACCATGATGATCGCAGACCAGATGTACCTGCCGGGAAATCTCCTCAGGTTTCATACCATCACATAATGCCGCCTTAAGCATTAAGGTGGCCCATCGCTTTGCTTCAGAGTGAGTTAACATGACCCCTCCCGATATTTGCTACCTGTATAAGCGTAGCTGTCTGGATGTGATTCGGCTGGCTTTTTACCTGCATCGATTACGGGTATTGAGTTGGACGGAAAAATATCCAGTTGTTGAAATTGAGTAACCTGCCCACACTAACAACAGATGCGCTGAAATTATTCATTACGCCTATGACTATCAATAACTTTTTAGATTTTGTAAAATAATTTGAATTGGATTAATGTGACGTCAAAATCACTGGAGAAAGTCTTATGAAACTCGCCATCTATAGTACAAAACAGTACGACAAGAAGTATCTGCAGCAGGTTAACGAGGCTTTTGGTTTTGAACTTGAATTCTTTGACTTTCTGCTGACGGAGAAAACAGCCAAAACAGCCCATGGCTGTGAAGCCGTCTGTATCTTCGTCAACGACGATGGCAGCCGCCCGGTTCTGGAAGAGCTGAAAAAGCATGGCGTGAAATATATTGCGCTGCGTTGCGCCGGCTTCAATAACGTCGATCTCGACGCGGCAAAAGAGCTCGGCCTGCAGGTCGTCCGTGTGCCAGCCTATTCACCCGAAGCCGTCGCTGAACATGCGATTGGCATGATGATGACGTTGAATCGCCGTATTCACCGCGCCTATCAGCGTACTCGTGATGCCAACTTCTCTCTTGAGGGGCTGACCGGCTTTACCATGTATGGCAAAACGGCTGGGGTGATCGGTACCGGTAAGATTGGGATTGCGGCACTGCGGATCCTGAAAGGTTTTGGGATGCGCCTGCTGGCGTTTGATCCCTACCCAAGCGCTGCCGCACTGGAGTTAGGCGTTGAATATGTCGATCTTAAAACGCTGTTCGCGGAGTCCGATGTCATCTCCCTGCACTGTCCGTTAACGCCGGAGAATTATCACCTGCTCAATCACGAAGCCTTTGAGCAAATGAAAAATGGCGTGATGGTTATTAACACCAGCCGCGGGGCATTGATCGATTCACAAGCCGCTATCGATGCGCTGAAAAACCAGAAAATTGGTTCTCTGGGTATGGACGTGTATGAAAACGAACGCGACCTGTTCTTTGAAGATAAATCCAATGACGTGATTCAGGATGATGTGTTCCGCCGCCTGTCGGCCTGTCATAACGTGCTGTTCACCGGTCACCAGGCGTTCCTGACGGCCGAAGCATTGACCAGCATTTCTGAGACCACGCTGCAGAATCTGGCACAGATCTCCAAAGGCGAAACCTGTCCAAACGCCCTCTTCTAATCCCTGTGCTCCCCTGGATTCAGGGGGGCATTTTCAGATAATCACCGATGCTAAAATCTTCAGTATCATTATTATATTGAATGTATTCCCGTCACAAACGTAGAGAAATTGAATGAAAAAAGTTGTCACGTTGATTGCGCTCAGCATGCTGATGGCTGGCTGTGTGAGCAATGGAAAAGTTTCCGTCAATCGCGAACAGTTGCAGCATCACCGCTTCGTTTTGCAGAGCGTGAATGGTAAAGCCGTCACCGTCGCTAATAACCCACCCGAATTGAGTTTTGGCGAAAACATGACGGTATCGGGAAAGATGTGTAATCAATTCCACGGTCAGGGCAAACTGTCCGACGGCGAGTTGAAGGTTAAAGATATGGCGATGACCCGCATGATGTGCGCCGATCCGCAGCTTAACGCGCTCGACGGGATCGTCAGCGACATGTTTAAGCAAGGCGCACAGGTCGATCTGACTGCTGACCAGTTAACACTGGCGACAGCAGAACAAACGCTGACGTATAAACTCGCGGATTTAATGTAGGAAACGCGGTGGCTTAATAGTTGCCACAGCTTCCGGCGGCAAGCGACTGCTCACTACAGCGTTTGCCGTTGGGTAACGCACACATTCCGATAGCTGAACCATCCAGCTGACGGGCAACGGAGAGCGAACCACCAATCATGGCGCAATTAGCTTCTCCAGAACTGGACATTGCGGCCTTCATCCCCGGTGCGACATGCGCGGCGGTTGCCTGCTGAACAGGTTCACTACTACAAGCCGATAATAATAACGCGGCACACCCTACCCAAAACGCTGCACGCATCTTACTCCCCTCTGAATATTAACCAAACGACACAGCCATAAATAATAGGCAGCGGAAACACCGCCGTCGAGAGGCAATATGCGCATTTATGCGCACTGTTTACATTTTCTGGCAATTTTTTGGCTGCTCCTTTGATCAAACCATTCATTCTGTTTATTCGAGGGACACAAAAGCGAAAATCTGTCTTTAGCGCTTTTGCTAAACTAAAAGGATAACTACAGGATTCGCCGCTGTTACGCGTGTCCCTTTTTTTGCGCAATGTAAGGGTGTCAGTATGATCACAATTGACGGTAATGGTGCGGTTGCTTCGGTCGCATTTCGTACCAGCGAGGTTATCGCCATCTACCCGATTACGCCCAGTTCGACGATGGCTGAACAGGCGGATGCCTGGGCCGGGAACGGGCTTAAAAACGTGTGGGGGGATACCCCTCGTGTCGTAGAAATGCAGTCGGAAGGCGGTGCGATAGCGACCGTTCACGGCGCGTTGCAGACCGGTGCGCTCTCTACGTCGTTTACTTCATCGCAGGGCCTGTTGCTGATGATCCCGACGCTGTACAAACTGGCCGGTCAGTTGACTCCGTTTGTGCTGCACGTTGCGGCGCGTACGATTGCCACTCACGCATTATCCATCTTTGGCGATCATTCCGACGTGATGGCGGTGCGCCAGACGGGATGCGCAATGCTGTGCGCCAGCAGCGTTCAGGAAGCACAAGACTTTGCGCTAATTTCGCAAATGGCCACCCTGAAAAGCCGGGTCCCGTTTATTCATTTCTTTGATGGTTTTCGCACATCGCATGAAATTAATAAAATAGTGCCGCTGGCCGATGACACAATCCTCGGGCTGATGCCACAGGCAGAAATTGATGCTCACCGCGCGCGCGCACTCAACCCAGAGCATCCGGTTATTCGCGGTACGTCTGCGAACCCGGACACCTACTTCCAGTCACGCGAAGCAACAAACCCGTGGTACAACGCGGTTTACGATCACGTAGAACAGGCGATGAACGATTTCGCTGCTGCGACGGGCCGTCAGTACCAGCCATTTGAATACTACGGTCATCCGCAGGCAGAACGCGTCATTATTTTGATGGGCTCGGCGATTGGAACCAGTGAAGAAGTCGTCGAAGAGCTGCTGGCACGCGGCGAGAAAGTTGGCGTTCTGAAAGTGCGTCTGTTCCGCCCATTCTCTGCCAAACATTTACTGCGCGCTCTGCCGGAAACGGTACGGAGCATCGCCGTCCTGGATCGCACCAAAGAGCCCGGCGCGCAAGCTGAACCGTTGTATCTGGATGTAATGACCGCGCTGGCGGAAGCCTTTAACTGCGGCGAACGAGAAACGCTACCGCGCGTGATTGGCGGGCGTTATGGACTTTCTTCTAAAGAGTTTGGCCCGGACTGCGTCATGGCGGTCTTTAATGAGCTGAGTAGCGCGAAGCCGAAATCTCGCTTTACGGTCGGTATCTATGATGATGTCACCAACTTGTCGCTACCGTTACCGGAAAACACCCTGCCCGGTACCGCGAAGCTCGAGGCACTGTTTTACGGGCTGGGCAGTGACGGTAGCGTGTCGGCCACCAAAAACAACATCAAGATTATCGGTAACTCTACGCCGTGGTATGCGCAGGGTTATTTCGTCTATGACTCGAAAAAAGCAGGCGGTCTGACGGTTTCTCACCTGCGCGTTAGTGAACAACCTATTCGCTCAGCGTATCTGGTGTCGCAAGCCGATTTTGTTGGTTGTCACCAGTTGCAATTTATCGATAAGTATCAGATGGCTGAGCGCCTGAAACCTGGCGGTATATTCCTGCTTAATACCCCGTACAGTGTGGATGAAGTCTGGACACGTCTGCCGCAGGAAGTTCAGGCTGTTCTGAATCAGAAGAAAGCGCGTTTCTACGTGCTTAATGCGGCCAAAATCGCCCGCGAGTGTGGTCTGGCTGCACGTATTAACACCGTTATGCAGATGGCGTTCTTCCATCTGACGCAAATCTTACCAGGCGACAGCGCTCTGGCTGAATTGCAGGGTGCGATTGCGAAAAGCTATAGCAGTAAAGGTCAGGATCTGGTTGAACGTAACTGGCAGGCGCTGGCCCTGGCGCGTGAATCCGTTGCCGAAGTGGCGCTTCAACCGGTTGACTCACATAGCGCTAATCGCCCACCGGTGGTTTCTGATGCCGCACCTGATTTCGTGAAAACCGTCACCGCGGCAATGCTCGCCGGTCTGGGCGATGCCCTCCCCGTTTCAGCGCTGCCGCCAGACGGCACCTGGCCGATGGGCACCACGCGTTGGGAAAAACGCAATATCGCTGAAGAGATCCCCATCTGGAAAGAAGAGCTGTGTACCCAGTGCAACCACTGCGTAGCCGCCTGCCCGCACTCGGCTATCCGCGCCAAAGTGGTTTCACCAGAAGCGATGGAAAATGCCCCTGCCAGCCTGCATTCTCTGGATGTGAAATCACGCGATATGCGCGGTCAGAAATATGTCCTGCAGGTTGCGCCAGAGGATTGCACCGGGTGTAATCTGTGCGTCGAAGTATGCCCGGCGAAAGATCGCCAAAACCCGGAGATCAAGGCCATCAATATGATGTCGCGCCTTGAGCACGTGGAAGAAGAAAAAGTTAACTATGACTACTTCCTCAATCTGCCGGAAATCGATCGCACTAAACTGGAACGCATTGATATTCGTACCTCGCAGTTGATAACACCGCTGTTTGAGTACTCTGGGGCCTGCTCTGGCTGTGGTGAAACGCCGTATATCAAATTGCTTACGCAGTTGTACGGCGACCGCATGCTGATCGCCAATGCGACCGGCTGTTCATCAATTTATGGCGGTAACCTGCCCTCAACGCCTTATACTACCGACGCCAATGGTCGCGGGCCTGCGTGGGCAAACTCCCTGTTTGAGGATAACGCCGAGTTTGGGCTGGGCTTCCGCCTGACGGTGGATCAGCACCGTGTACGCGTCATGCGTTTAGTGGAACAGTTTGCCGATAACATTCCGGCAGAACTGAATGACGCCCTGCACGCTGAAGCTACGCCAGAGGTGCGCCGTGAGCAAGTTGCAGCACTGCGCCAGCACCTGAAAGATGTCGACGGCGCACAGCAGTTGTTAACCGATGCCGACGCGCTGGTCGAGAAATCTATCTGGCTGATTGGCGGTGATGGCTGGGCTTACGATATTGGTTTTGGGGGACTGGATCACGTCCTGAGCCTGACCGAGAACGTCAATATTCTGGTACTGGATACTCAGTGTTACTCCAATACAGGCGGACAAGCGTCGAAAGCTACGCCGCTCGGGGCCGTCACTAAATTTGGTGAGCATGGCAAGCGCAAAGCTCGCAAAGATCTTGGCGTCAGTATGATGATGTACGGGCACGTGTATGTTGCACAAATCTCTCTGGGCGCGCAGTTGAACCAGACGGTGAAAGCTATCCAGGAAGCGGAGGCCTATCCAGGTCCGTCGCTGATTATCGCGTATAGCCCATGTGAAGAGCATGGTTACGATCTCGCACTAAGCCATGATCAGATGCGTCAGCTCACGGCAACCGGGTTCTGGCCGCTGTACCGCTTTGATCCGCGTCGAGCAGATGAAGGTAAGCTGCCGCTGGCGCTGGACTCTCGGCCACCGTCAGACGCCCTGGCCGAAACATTGCTTAACGAGCAGCGCTTCCGCCGCCTGAATGCCCAACAGCCAGAAGTCGCAGAACAGCTCTGGAAAGACGCCGCAGCCGATCTGCAAAAACGCTACGACTTCCTTGCGCAGTTGGCTGGAAAAGCGGAAAAGAGCGGTACCGAGTAATGCGTTTATCTCAGTATTAACCTGGAACCCAAAAAAAAAAGCCCGAACAGTTGTTCGGGCTTGTCAATTTATTCGCTGGCTAATTAATAATAGCTATCAATACGTCAACGAAAAATAAAACGTGACAATAAAGGCATATAACACGCGCAGAATAGCCCAACACACTTAAATTGTATAATTTTTATTTTATATATTTACCAACAATACATTCACCACAATTATCATCATTTCCGTAGAATTATTTCTTTAAGGTTTTACTTAAGGCGTAACAATTCATATTTATCCCTTTACGGAACTTCTCCTTTAGCATGCTTTTACTCCCTACATGGGTAGTCACAGGTTAATAAAAAAACTAAAGGATTATTTCAATGAACAGAAAAGTACTGGCTCTCGTAATTCCTGCCCTGCTGGCTGCAGGCGCTGCTCACGCGGCTGAAGTTTATAATAAAGACGGCAACAAATTAGATCTCTATGGCAAAGTAGACGGCCTGCATTATTTCTCTGATGACGCTAACAGTGATGGCGATCAGACTTATATGCGTATGGGCTTCAAAGGCGAAACTCAGGTTAACGATATGATCACCGGTTACGGCCAGTGGGAATATCAGGTTCAGGCTAACGGCACCGAAGGTGATAAAGGCGACTCCTGGACTCGTCTGGCATTCGCAGGTATTAAAGTCGGCGACTACGGCTCATTCGACTACGGCCGTAACTACGGCGTAATGTACGACGTTGAAGGCTGGACCGATATGCTGCCGGAATTCGGTGGCGACTCTTACACCAAAGCAGACAACTTCATGACCGGTCGTGCGAACGGCGTGGCGACCTACCGTAATACCGACTTCTTTGGTCTGGTTGACGGTCTGAACGTGGCGTTGCAGTACCAGGGCGCGAACGAAAATCAGTCACCAGAGCAGGAAGGCACCAATAACGGTGGCGACGATCGTAACATGAAGAACTCTAACGGTGACGGCTTCGGTATCTCCTCGACCTACGATTTGGGTATGGGTGTAAGCTTCGGTGCAGCATACACCTCTTCTGACCGTACTAACGAGCAGGTTAACGATTCTACCGCGGGCGGTGATAAAGCTGACGCGTGGACAGTCGGTCTGAAATACGACGCGAACAACATCTATCTGGCAACCATGTACTCCGAAACCCGCAACATGACCCCTTATGGTGGCTCAAACGGTAGTGATAATACGATTGCCAACAAAACTCAGAACTTTGAAGTGACTGCGCAATACCAGTTCGACTTCGGTCTGCGTCCGGAAGTTTCTTTCCTGATGTCTAAAGGTAAGGATCTGGGTGTAAACGGATCTGATGGCGACCAGGATCTGGTGAAATATGCATCCGTTGGCGCTACTTACTACTTCAACAAAAACTTCTCCACCTATGTTGATTACAAAATCAACCTGCTGGATGAAGATAAAAACTTCTACAGCCAAAACGACATCTCTACTGATGACGTAGTAGCACTGGGTATGGTTTACCAGTTCTAATCCGTCAGCCCGCTGGCAACAGCGGGCTCTCTTTATGTTCTAACAATTCTGTTTTATCCAGATCAAAACATTATATCTGTTGCGCTAAAATACATCTTTGATAGATGATATCTTGCATTAAGACCTGTAGTAGAGGATACCTGCAATGAATCATCATCCTGTAAAATCATCCCGTATTGCATCCGTCGGCTATGACGAATCCTCCCGCACGCTAGAAATTCGCTTTCACCAGTTGTCTACTCTGCAATATCAGCATGTCCCTGCTCGTATTTTTCGTGATTTCCTGAGCGTCGTTTCTAAAGGTCGATTTTACGATGGGGTAATAAAAGGAAAGTTTCCTGAAATAAAAATAAAGTGATGCCAAAATGTGATCTTTGTCATTGTACATAAAGTGCAATTACGCGGTAAGCTTTGGGTGGATACTTAAACAGGAGGTTTTATGAACAGAACGATTCTTGTACCCATCGATATTTCAGACTCAGAATTAACTCAACGTGTTATTGCCCATGTTGAAGCAGAGGCAAAAATTGACGATGCACAGGTTCATTTTTTGACCGTAATTCCGTCACTGCCCTATTATGCTTCCCTGGGATTGGCCTACTCGGCAGAGTTACCGGCCATGGAAGATCTGAAAGCCGAAGCAAAATCTCAACTGGAAGAGATTATCAAGAAGTTCAATATCCCAACGGACAGAGTGCACGTACATGTCACAGAAGGTGCGCCAAAAGATAAGATTCTGGAGATGGCCAAAAAATTACCGGCTGATATGGTCATTATTGCCTCACATCGACCTGACATCACCACCTACCTGCTGGGGTCTAACGCCGCAGCCGTGGTACGTCATGCGGAGTGTTCGGTACTGGTAGTCCGCTAAGCTGTCTGGCCCGCACATCGCTGCGGGCTTTTTGTTTCTACCTCTTATACCCCACGATTCCTGTCCTAAATGTGCTGACATTTTTCCCGCTTATCCGTACCATACACGCCACAGTTTTTATATCAGACTTCTTTTGCCGGACTATCCGGCGTGATGCCTACTCTTCTGATGCCACACTATGAATTGAGCCTCTATTAAATGTCGCAAAATCAAGATATTAGCAAGAAAGAACAATACAACCTGAACATGAAGGATTAAAAAACGTAGCTTATTGATAAGACTATTTTTATCGAATAATCAAAAAGATAAGCGTGTAAATAGACCCGTTTTAGTTCCATGCATTTTTTGAGATCCCGGCCAAATAATGGTGTTGTCGATATTCCTCCGGTGTCATATTGTTCAGTGATTCATGCGCGCGTTCACAGTTATATTCTGACACCATTTCTCCGTGATTTCCCGCACTTCATTCAGCGTTCTGAACAGATGAAAATCGAGTTTTTCTGTACGGTATGTCCGGTTAAAGCGTTCAATGAAAGCGTTCTGCGTCGGCTTACCTGGCTGGATAAACTCCTGTTTTACTGCATGTTTCTCTGCCCATTCGGCCAGTGATTCCGGACCATGATACCTATTGAATCATCCAGTTCGCGATTTGCCGCGATCCTGTCGAGTACACGGACCACGCGCAAAGCTGGCAGATACAGATCGATTTCAATCGACAATGCCTCACGGTTAAAGTCATCAACAACATTGAATGTGCGAAAACGATGGCCACAGACCAGAGCATCATGCATAGAATCGACAGACCAGCTCTGGTTCAGCGCTTCAGGCGTGGCCGGTGGCGAGGGATTACGCACCGGCAAGCGCTGTTTGCCCTTTCGGCGAAAATTCAGCTCCAGCAGACAGTAAATATGTGATTCCACGGGTATCCCTGCCGCCGCAGAACCAGGAAAAGTTTCGGAAAACCGTATCGTGGGTATCGCCCTGCCACTGCCTGCAACGCGACAATAACGGGTTCGTCACGCGTGGTATCTGGACGGTAATGGTAAACCGTTCTGCTCAGGTTCAGACTCCGGCAGGCCTGACGGATACTGAGTCCAAATGTCGTTATCAGATGAGTGACCAGCTCACGCTTAAAGGCTGGTTTTAAAGCTTTTTTTCGATAATGTCTTTCAGCGCCCGGTTCTCGTCCTCAAGATCCTTAATCTTTTTAATATCAGAAGCCTACATACCGCCGTATCTGGACTTTCAGTTGTAGTAGGTGGCTTCAGAGATACCGGTCTCCCGGGAGACATCCTTAACAGTTCGTCCGGCTTCAACCGACTTAATCACGGCGATGATCAGATGCTCAGTAAAACGGGCTTTACGCATAGCGACCTCCTTTGTTGGCAGATTGATTATGCCGGAGTATCTCTAAATGTGAATGGCACGATTATGCGGGAGACTTACAGGCAGACGCGTATTTGAATAAAAACCCCGTCAGCGCGGGGAGTGGATTGCTACTTTGTTTTTCTGCAAATCCCACAGATTGGATTTAACGACCAGACTAGAAAGTTGATGGTTAACTATGGGGTTTACGGAAAGCGGATATGAAAAAGCCCCGGCGAATATGGACTGCACCCCAAAAGTTGGACACCCAACTGACTAAGGTGCAGTTTTTTATGGCAAAGCCAAAATATTCCCTCGAAACCAGATTAGCTGTAGTTAATCATTACCTTGCCGGACTCGATGGCACACATCGTACCGCTGAACGTTTTGGTGTTGAAAGAACATCGGTGCGACGCTGGGTAAGAGCCTGGCAACTTCACGGTATTGATGGTATTACCTGGAAAAATGACCGCCATTCACCGTCGTTCCGTATTGCTGTAGTCCGGACTGTACTCGCTGAAGAACTTTCCATGCGCGAGGCCGCCGCACGGTTTAATATCTCAACCGAAACCGTTGTCCGGCACTGGGTTAATGTTTACCAGGATGCTGGTGAGAAAGGACTTCTGAGGATAAAACAGGGCCGGAGCAAGGACATGAAAAAACCTAAAAAATCATCTCCACTTACCGATGCTGCACTGGAAACGTTATCGCCCGAAGAACTACGGGCTGAACTCCGTTACCTGCGTGCAGAGAATGCCTACCTAAAAAAGCTGAAGGCCTTAGTTCAAAGCGAGAAAAACGGCAAAAAGCCGCAATAATCAGTGAGCTAAGGCTGGAGTATGCGCTCAGTGATCTTCTGCGTGCCGCGGGTATGTCCCGCAGCACGTGGTATCACAATATGAACGCGCTAAAGCGCATGGACAGGCATGCCGGACTGAAAGATAAAATAAGAGAGATTTACCACTATCACAAAGGACGTTATGGCTACCGCAGGATCACGCTCTCGCTGAAAAAACAGGGGCTGCTGGTGAACCATAAAACAGTGCAACGACTGATGGCAGAGCTGTCGCTCCGGTCCCTGATAAGGGTGAAGAAATATCGTTCCTGGAAAGGCGAAACTGGCAGGGCAGCGCCCAATATACTGAACCGGAACTTCGGCGCGTCAAAAGCCAACGAAAAATGGGTGACAGATGTTACTGAGTTCTCGGTACAGGGTAAAAAGCTGTACCTGTCACCGGTTCTTGACCTGTTTAACCGGGAGATTATCTCCTACAGCCTGTCGGAAAGGCCGGTGATGGAGATGGTTAATACGATGCTGCACGATGCGTTCCTGAAGCTCAGCCCGGAAGATAGCACGCTGCTGCACTCGGATCAGGGTTGGCAATATCGAATGGAAGGTTATCAGGCCAGGTTAAAGGCGAAGGGCATGACGCAGAGTATGTCGCGTAAAGGTAACTGTCTGGACAATGCGGTGATGGAGAACTTCTTCGGGACGCTGAAATCGGAATGTTTTTATCTGAGTCAGTTCAGCAGTGTCAGCGAACTAAGGAAAGCGATAGAGAGCTATATCCATTACTACAACAACGAACGAATAAGCCTGAAATTAAAAGGCCTGAGTCCGGTAGAATACCGAACCCAGGCTCTGAAAGCCGCTTAACATGAACTGTCCAACTTTATGGGGTCAGTCCA
>NZ_JAOWCH010000058.1:0-32500 GCF_030337065.1 Citrobacter sp. Cb004
TGGACTGACCCCATAAAGTTGGACAGTTCATGTTAAGCGGCTTTCAGAGCCTGGGTTCGGTATTCTACCGGACTCAGGCCTTTTAATTTCAGGCTTATTCGTTCGTTGTTGTAGTAATGGATATAGCTCTCTATCGCTTTCCTTAGTTCGCTGACACTGCTGAACTGACTCAGATAAAAACATTCCGATTTCAGCGTCCCGAAGAAGTTCTCCATCACCGCATTGTCCAGACAGTTACCTTTACGCGACATACTCTGCGTCATGCCCTTCGCCTTTAACCTGGCCTGATAACCTTCCATTCGATATTGCCAACCCTGATCCGAGTGCAGCAGCGTGCTATCTTCCGGGCTGAGCTTCAGGAACGCATCGTGCAGCATCGTATTAACCATCTCCATCACCGGCCTTTCCGACAGGCTGTAGGAGATAATCTCCCGGTTAAACAGGTCAAGAACCGGTGACAGGTACAGCTTTTTACCCTGTACCGAGAACTCAGTAACATCTGTCACCCATTTTTCGTTGGCTTTTGACGCGCCGAAGTTCCGGTTCAGTATATTGGGCGCTGCCCTGCCAGTTTCGCCTTTCCAGGAACGATATTTCTTCACCCTTATCAGGGACCGGAGCGACAGCTCTGCCATCAGTCGTTGCACTGTTTTATGGTTCACCAGCAGCCCCTGTTTTTTCAGCGAGAGCGTGATCCTGCGGTAGCCATAACGTCCTTTGTGATAGTGGTAAATCTCTCTTATTTTATCTTTCAGTCCGGCATGCCTGTCCATGCGCTTTAGCGCGTTCATATTGTGATACCACGTGCTGCGGGACATACCCGCGGCACGCAGAAGATCACTGAGCGCATACTCCAGCCTTAGCTCACTGATTATTGCGGCTTTTTGCCGTTTTTCTCGCTTTGAACTAAGGCCTTCAGCTTTTTTAGGTAGGCATTCTCTGCACGCAGGTAACGGAGTTCAGCCCGTAGTTCTTCGGGCGATAACGTTTCCAGTGCAGCATCGGTAAGTGGAGATGATTTTTTAGGTTTTTTCATGTCCTTGCTCCGGCCCTGTTTTATCCTCAGAAGTCCTTTCTCACCAGCATCCTGGTAAACATTAACCCAGTGCCGGACAACGGTTTCGGTTGAGATATTAAACCGTGCGGCGGCCTCGCGCATGGAAAGTTCTTCAGCGAGTACAGTCCGGACTACAGCAATACGGAACGACGGTGAATGGCGGTCATTTTTCCAGGTAATACCATCAATACCGTGAAGTTGCCAGGCTCTTACCCAGCGTCGCACCGATGTTCTTTCAACACCAAAACGTTCAGCGGTACGATGTGTGCCATCGAGTCCGGCAAGGTAATGATTAACTACAGCTAATCTGGTTTCGAGGGAATATTTTGGCTTTGCCATAAAAAACTGCACCTTAGTCAGTTGGGTGTCCAACTTTTGGGGTGCAGTCCACTTACAGCAGGGCATTTTCAGTTCAGTTAAGTGCGGATTACTCTACGGTAACCGACTTTGCCAGGTTACGCGGCTGGTCCACGTCGGTGCCTTTAATCAGCGCCACGTGATACGCCAGCAGTTGCAACGGAACGGTGTAGAAGATCGGTGCAATCACCTCTTCCACATGCGGCATCTCAATGATGTGCATGTTTTCGCTGCTGGTAAAGCCAGCATCCTGGTCCGCAAAGACGTACAACTGACCGCCACGAGCGCGAACTTCTTCAATGTTGGATTTCAGTTTTTCCAACAGTTCGTTGTTCGGTGCAACTACGATAACCGGCATATCGGCATCAATCAGCGCCAGCGGACCGTGTTTCAGTTCGCCTGCAGCATAAGCTTCAGCGTGAATATAAGAGATCTCTTTCAGCTTCAGCGCGCCTTCCAGCGCAATCGGGTACTGATCGCCACGGCCCAGGAACAGCGCATGGTGTTTGTCTGAGAAACCTTCCGCCAGAGCGGCAATGCGTTTGTCCTGAGACAGCATCTGCTCAATACGGCTCGGCAGTGCCTGCAGACCATGAACGATCTCCTGCTCGATAGACGCATCCAGACCTTTCAGACGAGACAGTTTCGCCACCAGCATCAACAGAACGGTCAGTTGGGTGGTAAATGCTTTCGTGGAGGCCACACCGATTTCGGTACCGGCATTGGTCATCATCGCCAGGTCGGATTCGCGCACCAGAGAAGATCCCGGTACGTTACAAATAGCCAGCGAGCCCAGATAGCCCAGCTCTTTAGATAAGCGCAGACCCGCCAGGGTATCCGCCGTTTCACCGGACTGGGAAAGGGTAATCATCAGACTGTTACGACGCACGGCGGATTTGCGATAGCGGAACTCGGAAGCGATTTCGACATCACAAGGAATACCAGCCAGCGATTCAAACCAGTAGCGGGACACCATGCCGGAGTTGTAGGACGTACCGCAGGCGATAATCTGGATATGCTCAACCTGAGACAGCAACTCGTTGGCACGTGAACCCAGCTCGCTTAAATCCACTTCACCGTGACTAATGCGCCCGGTCAGCGTATTTTTAATTGCGTTCGGCTGTTCGTAGATCTCTTTCTGCATGTAGTGGCGATAAATACCTTTTTCGCCCGCGTCATACTGCAGATTCGATTCGATATCCTGACGCTTCACTTGTGCGCCAGACTTGTCGAAAATAGAGACCGAACGACGGGTCACTTCTGCGATGTCACCTTCTTCCAGGAAGATAAAGCGACGGGTTACCGGCAGCAACGCCAGCTGATCGGAAGCGATAAAGTTTTCCCCCATCCCCAGACCAATCACCAGCGGGCTACCTGAACGGGCCGCCAGCAGAGTTTCCGGGTTACGGGTATCCATGATCACCGTGCCATAGGCACCGCGCAACTGTGGAATAGTACGCAGTACGGCTTCACGCAGCGTACCACCCTGTTCCAGTTCCCAATGCACCAGGTGAGCAATCACTTCGGTGTCGGTTTCAGAAACAAAGGTGTAACCACGGGTTTTCAGTAGTTCACGCAGAGGTTCATGGTTTTCAATGATGCCGTTATGCACCACAATAATGTGTTCAGAAACATGGGGATGCGCGTTCGCTTCTGAAGGTTCACCGTGTGTCGCCCAACGGGTATGAGCGATACCTGTACCACCATGCAGCGGATGTTCTTCCGCAGCAGCAGTCAGCATCTGCACTTTACCCAGACGACGCAGACGGGTCATGTTGCCTTCAGCATCGACAACGGCCAGACCAGCAGAGTCATAACCACGATATTCCAGACGACGTAAACCTTCGAGAAGGATTTCAGCTACATCACGCTGCGCGATAGCGCCAACAATTCCACACATATTTTTTGATTCCGAATTTAGGCATTTGCCTGTCGTTGTCGCTGACCTGTATTTGCCCTTTCCGGGCGCCCCGAGCCTTGTAGAGAGTGGGGTTATTTTTATGGTACTGCTTGTTGAGCGGAGGATTATGTTATCCCCTCATCTCTTGTCTGCCTGATGGCGCTTACGCTTATCAGGCCTACAGAACGTCACCGCACGTAGGACGGATAAGGCAAAGCCGCCATCCGGCAAAAAATTACTTCTTCTTCACCGGACGCTGCCAGCCCTGTTTATGGACCTGAGGTACACGGCTTAATACCAGTTCGTTATCGGCGACATTACGCGTTACGGTAGTGCCAGCAGCGATGGTGGCACCTTTACCCACGGTGACAGGCGCCACCAACTGGGTATCAGAACCCACAAACACATCATCACCAATAATGGTTTTAAACTTATTGGCACCATCGTAGTTGCAGGTAATCGTACCCGCGCCGATATTCACGTTATCGCCAATTTCCGCATCGCCCAGATAGGTCAGATGACCAGCTTTAGAACCTTTACCCAAACGCGCTTTTTTCATTTCGACGAAGTTACCCACGTGCGCGCCTTCCTGCAGCTCAGCACCCGGGCGCAGACGCGCGAATGGACCGATGGTGCAAGCGGCTTCCAGATGGGCATCTTCCACCACACTGTATGGGCTAAGCTCACAACCTTCACCAATCACGCTGTTTTTGATGATACAGCCAGCACCAATCTTGACGCGATCACCAACGGTTACGTTACCTTCAATGATAACGTTAGTATCAATTTCAACATCGCGCCCGTGAATAAGCGTACCGCGAAGATCAAAACGTGCAGGATCGCGCAGCATCACGCCCGCCAGCAACAGTTTCTCTGCTTGCTCAGACTGATAAACACGCTCCAGACGGGATAACTGAAGACGGTTATTCACCCCTTCTGTTTCGCTAATACGTGCCGGATGTACCGCAGCAATTTCGCGTCCTTCCTGATACGCCATCGCAATGATATCGGTGATGTAGTATTCACCCTGCGCGTTGTTATTGGTGAGTTTGGACAGCCAGCGCTTCATATCCGCGCCATTGGCAATCAGAATACCAGTGTTGATTTCCTGGATTTGGCGCTGCTCGTCAGTTGCATCTTTATGCTCGACGATACCGGTGACGTTACCGTTCTCACGCGTAATACGCCCATAGCCGGATGGATCATCCAGTTTTACCGTTAACAGGCCGATGCCGCCCTGCGGTTTAGCATCACGCAGGCTACGTAAGGTATCGGTAGAGATCAGCGGCACATCGCCATAGAGCATTAAAATGTCTTCGTCATCACCAAAGAATGGCGCTGCCTGCTGCATTGCATGGCCGGTCCCCAACTGCTCTGCCTGCAGAATCCAGTTTAGATTGCCATCTTTCAGCGTCTGCTTAAGCAAATCACCACCGTGCCCGTAGACCAGATGTACGTGAGTCGCACCTAATTCATTAGCGGCATCAATGACATGCTGAACCATCGGCTTTCCTGCGAGGGTATGCAGCACTTTAGGGAGATCGGAATACATACGCGTGCCTTTGCCTGCGGCAAGGATCACGACGCTCATAGCATTATTCAACATACACGTCCTGACTGTAATTTGAGAACGAATTTATACCGTTTCACATTGAAAATACTACATTTTTTTCATCGTGAAATGGACCGAAGATAAAACGTTCAATCGGGGAAATTTCCCCTCTGATAACTCTCTATTTTCGTCTATTTCGGCGTCTTTTGTCTCCCAAAAACCAGGAGGCTGCTCTTATTAAAGCCTAGGTTAATGTTTTTGCTATTTTTTTACTGCATGAATAAAGAGTTACAAAAGAAAAGTATAATTTTATTAATGTGATTCAGCGAGAAGCAGAAAAAACAGACAGGGAAAATAGAGTTTTAAAAGGGAAGAGGACAAACGATAAAGCGGAGGAGGGGGATTTAATAACAGCTGGCGCGTGCTGATAACCGTATGAAGCATCGCGCCACAGAGCAGGTCGGGAAGACTAAACTTCCATGCTGCTGAAAAGGGCGATGATTTTATTAATCAGTTTCATGTTTCTATCCTGTTTTTATCTGAGTTAATTATGTGACACACATCACACAAAAAAGAGTCTACGCCTCATTTTTTAACCGATCAATATTTTTGTGACACAAATCACAAAATAATAAAACAGCTTTTTAGTTCCACTTTCACTGAAACAAAACCATAAAAAAAGCCAGCCTGGCAACCAGACTGGCTTTTGTGCTTTTCAAGCCGGTGTTACATCGCTTTTTTGGTCAACTCGATAACGCGCAGTTTCGCGATCGCTTTGGCCAGTTCCGCAGATGCCTGAGCGTAATCCACGTCACCATGAGAGCTCTTGATGTGCTCTTCAGCCTTACGCTTCGCTTCCAGGGCTCTCGCTTCATCGAGATCCTGTCCGCGAATCGCGGTATCAGCCAGAACGGTCACGCTGCCAGGCTGCACTTCGAGAATGCCGCCAGACAGATAGATAAACTCTTCATGACCGAACTGTTTAACGATGCGGATCATACCAGGCTTAATGGCGGTGAGCAGCGGTGCGTGACCCGGGAAAATACCCAGTTCACCTTCACTACCCGTTACCTGGATTTTTTCGACCAGACCAGAGAACATTTGCTGCTCTGCGCTGACGACGTCCAGGTGGTAAGTCATTGCCATATCACCCTCCGATTAAGGCGTTAAAGTTTTTTGGCTTTTTCCACGGCTTCGTCGATAGAACCAACCATGTAGAACGCCTGCTCTGGCAGGTGGTCGTATTCGCCTTCCATGATGCCTTTAAAGCCACGGATGGTGTCTTTCAGGGATACGTATTTACCCGGAGAACCGGTGAATACTTCCGCAACGAAGAACGGCTGGGACAGGAAGCGCTGAATTTTACGTGCGCGTGCTACCACCAGTTTGTCTTCTTCAGACAGTTCATCCATACCCAGGATGGCGATGATGTCTTTCAGTTCCTGATAACGCTGCAGCAGAGACTGTACGCCACGCGCGGTGTCGTAGTGTTCCTGACCAACAACCAGCGGATCCAGCTGACGGCTGGTGGAGTCCAGCGGGTCAACTGCCGGGTAGATACCCAGAGATGCGATCTGACGGCTCAGTACCACGGTTGCATCTAAGTGAGCAAAGGTGGTTGCTGGGGATGGGTCAGTCAAGTCATCCGCAGGTACGTATACCGCCTGAACGGAGGTGATAGAACCGGTTTTGGTAGAGGTGATACGTTCCTGAAGAACACCCATCTCTTCCGCCAGGGTCGGCTGGTAGCCTACCGCTGATGGCATACGACCCAGCAGTGCGGATACTTCTGTACCGGCCAGGGTGTAACGATAGATGTTATCAACGAACAGCAGAACGTCACGACCTTCGTCACGGAACTTCTCTGCCATGGTCAGACCGGTCAGAGCAACGCGCAGACGGTTTCCCGGCGGCTCGTTCATCTGGCCATATACCAGGGATACTTTGTCCAGAACGTTGGAGTCGGTCATTTCGTGGTAGAAGTCGTTACCCTCACGAGTACGTTCACCCACGCCCGCAAACACGGAGTAACCGGAGTGTTCGATCGCGATGTTACGGATCAGCTCCATCATGTTTACGGTTTTACCTACACCCGCACCACCGAACAGACCAACTTTACCGCCCTTAGCGAACGGACACATCAGGTCGATAACTTTAATGCCGGTTTCCAGCAGTTCCTGAGAGCTGGACAGCTCTTCATAGGAAGGTGCCGCGCGGTGGATAGCCCAACGCTCTTCTTCACCGATATCGCCTTTCATGTCGATCGGGTGACCCAGGACGTTCATGATACGACCCAGAGTTGCTTTACCTACCGGGACTTCGATCGGGTGCTCGAGATCTTTGACTTCCAGACCACGACGCAGACCGTCGGAAGAACCCATGGCGATGGTACGTACGATACCGCCGCCGAGCTGCTGCTGAACTTCCAGCACCAGGCTCTCTTTACCATTCATAACCTCAAGAGCATCGTACACGCGCGGTACGGCATCCTGAGGGAATTCGACGTCAACCACGGCGCCGATTACCTGGACAATTTTTCCAGTAGCCATCTTGAATCCTCTACGAATTAACCTGGTTATACCGCGGATGCACCACCGACGATTTCGGTGAGTTCCTGAGTAATGCTGGCCTGACGAGCTTTGTTGTATACCAACTGCAGCTCTTTAATCAGGCTGCCGCCATTGTCGGTCGCGGCTTTCATCGCCACCATACGTGCGGCCTGCTCGCTGGCCAGGTTTTCTACCACGCCCTGATAAACCTGAGACTCGACATAACGACGCAGCAGGGTATCCAGCAGCGCTTTCGGGTCTGGCTCATACAGGTAATCCCAGGATTTACGCTTCAATTCATCATCATCTGATGCCGGCAGAGGCAGCAGTTGGGTGATGGTTGGCGTCTGAGACATGGTGTTAATAAATTTGTTGCTGACAACGTACAGTCTGTCCAGACGACCTTCATCGTAGGCCTGCAGCATCACTTTAACCGGACCGATCAGTTCGGACAGGGAAGGGTTATCCCCCATACCGGTTACCTGAGCAATCACATTACCGCCAACGGAGTTAAAGAAAGACACGCCCTTAGAGCCGATCATTGCGATATCGCACTGAACGCCTTTATCGGACCATGCTTTCATATCCGCCAGCAGCTTTTTGAACAGGTTAATGTTCAAGCCACCGCACAGACCACGGTCGGTCGACACCACCAGGTAGCCCACGCGCTTAACGTCGCGTTCTTCCAGGTAAGGGTGCTTATATTCCAGATTACCATTCGCAAGGTGACCAATCACTTTGCGCATGGTCTCTGCATAAGGACGGCTGGCCGCCATGCGATCCTGCGATTTACGCATTTTGGAAGCGGCGACCATCTCCATCGCTTTAGTGATCTTCTGCGTGTTCTGGACGCTTGCGATCTTACTACGTATCTCTTTTGCGCCGGCCATGAGCTTCTCCTCAATGCCTTGCGGTCCGCCCTAAAGCAGACCGCCAGACGTTACCAGGACTGGGTTGCCTTGAAGGAATCGAGGATAGCTTTCAGCTTGCCTTCGATTTCATCGTTATAGCCACCGGACTGGTTGATCTCTTGCATCAGCGGAGCGTGGTCACGGTCAACGTAAGCCAGCAGAGCGGCTTCAAAGCTACCGATTTTCGCCAGTTCCACATCTTCGAGGTAACCGCGTTCAGCCGCAAACAGCACCACACCCTGCTGTGCTACAGACATTGGGGCATACTGTTTCTGCTTCAGCAGTTCAGTTACTTTCTGACCGTGGCTCAGCTGCTTACGAGTAGCTTCATCCAGGTCGGAAGCGAACTGAGAAAACGCTGCCAGTTCACGATACTGCGCCAGTGCGGTACGAATACCACCGGACAGTTTCTTGATGATCTTGGTCTGCGCTGCGCCACCTACACGAGATACGGAGATACCCGGGTTAACTGCCGGACGAATACCGGAGTTGAACAGGTTGGTTTCCAGGAAGATCTGACCATCTGTAATGGAAATTACGTTGGTCGGAACGAACGCAGAAACGTCACCCGCCTGGGTTTCGATAATCGGCAGAGCGGTCAGGGAGCCGGTTTTACCTTTAACTTCACCATTGGTGAACTTCTCAACGTATTCCGCGTTTACGCGGGATGCGCGCTCCAGCAGACGGGAGTGGAGGTAAAATACGTCGCCCGGGAATGCTTCACGTCCAGGTGGACGACGGAGCAGCAGGGAAACCTGACGGTAAGCAACAGCCTGTTTAGACAGGTCATCGTAAACGATCAGCGCGTCTTCACCGCGGTCACGGAAGTATTCGCCCATTGCGCAACCGGCATATGGCGCCAGGTATTGCAGAGCAGCAGATTCAGACGCGGTCGCCACAACAACGATGGTGTTGGACAGTGCGCCGTGTTCTTCCAGTTTACGAACCACGTTAGAAATGGTGGACGCTTTCTGGCCGATAGCCACGTACACACATTTGATACCGGAATCACGCTGGTTGATGATGGCGTCGATTGCCATCGCGGTTTTACCTGTCTGACGGTCACCGATGATCAGCTCACGCTGGCCACGACCGATTGGGATCATGGCATCAACAGATTTATAACCTGTCTGTACTGGCTGGTCGACGGACTGACGTTCGATTACGCCTGGTGCGATAACTTCGATTGGCGAGAAGCCATCGTTATCAACCGGACCTTTACCGTCAATTGGGGAACCCAGAGTGTTCACCACACGACCCAGCAGGCCACGGCCAACCGGAACTTCCAGAATACGACCCGTACACTTAACCTTCATGCCTTCGGCGAGGTCAGCGTATGGACCCATCACAACGGCACCTACGGAGTCGCGCTCCAGGTTCAGTGCGATAGCGTAACGGTTACCCGGCAGGGAAATCATCTCACCCTGCATACAATCGGCCAGGCCGTGAATGCGGATAACACCGTCACTTACAGAAACAATAGTACCTTCGTTGTGAGCTTCGCTCACAACATTGAACTGAGCAATGCGCTGCTTGATCAGTTCGCTGATTTCGGTGGAATTCAGTTGCATGCTCCAGTCCCCTTAAGACTGCAAGACGTCTGCAAGGCGCTCAAGACGGCCGCGTACGCTGCCATCAATGACCATATCACCCGCTCGGATGATTACGCCTGCCATTACAGACTTATCGATTTTGCAATTCAGCTTAACTTTGCGTGACAGACGTTTTTCCATCGCTGCACTAATCTTCGTAAGCTGTTCATCACTCAGTGCATTGGCAGAAGTGACTTCTACCTCAGAGATAGCCTCACTGGCTGCACGCAGATGAATAAACTGCTCAAGAACATCCGGGAGCGCATTCAGACGGTTATTTTCAGCCATTACCCTAATCAGGTTTTGGCCGCTTTCGTCCAGCTGCTCACCGCACACGGCGATAAACGACTCAGCGAGCGTTTCCGGCGCCAGCGCGCCAGAGAGAAGCTCTGCCATTTGTTCGTTTTTCGTCACCTCAGCGGCAAACGTCAGCATATCCTGCCAACGGTCAACGCTTTGGTGCTCAACGGCAAAGTCAAAAGCTGCTTTGGCGTAGGGGCGAGCTACCGTAATAAATTCAGACATCAGCCCCTCCCTCCTTACAGTTCAGCGACAAGTTTGTCCACGATGTCGCTATTAGCAGCTTCATCCACGGAACGTTCGATGATCTTCTCGGCGCCAGCAACAGCCAGGATAGCAACTTGCTTACGCAGTTCTTCGCGAGCACGTTTACGCTCGGCGTCAATTTCCGCCTGCGCCTGTGCCACGATTTTAGTACGTTCCTGCTCTGCTTCAGTTTTAGCTTCGTCCAGGATCTGAGCACGGCGTTTGTTCGCCTGCTCGATGATTACCTGAGCTTCCGCCTTCGCTTTTTTCAGCTGGTCGGTCGCGCTGGCCTTTGCAAGGTCAAGATCCTTATGTGCTCGTTCTGCAGAAGCAAGGCCGTCAGCAATTTCTTTTTGACGTTTTTCGATGGCAGCCATTAAAGGCGGCCATACGTACTTCATGCAGAACAGAACGAACAGGACAAACGCGATGGCCTGGCCGAGGATTGTTGCGTTAAGATTCACAGCACAATGCCTCTATCTAGTTAACGTTCTGATATTGCTCTTAATTCAAGCAACGCTTACTACGCGACAGCAAACATCACGTACAGACCCAGACCTACAGCGATCATTGGGATTGCATCCACCAGACCCATAACGATAAAGAACTGAGTACGCAGCAGAGGAATCAGATCCGGTTGACGCGCTGCGCCTTCCAGGAATTTACCCCCGAGGATGCCGATACCGATCGCAGCACCGATTGCCGCCAGACCCATCATCACAGCGGCAGCAATGTACAGCAGATCCATATTCAGGTTTTCCATGACAGTCTCCAGTTTGTTTCAGTTAAAACGTAGTAGTGTTGGTAAATTAATGCTCTTCAGATGCCATCGACAGATAGACAATCGTCAGAACCATAAATATGAAGGCTTGCAGCGTGATAATCAGTATGTGGAAAATGGCCCATGGCACATTCAGGATCCACTGTGACCACCACGGCAACAGACCAGCAATCAGAATGAAAATCAGCTCACCGGCATACATGTTGCCGAACAGTCGCAGACCAAGAGAAATTGGTTTGGACAGCAGGCTTACCCCTTCAAGGATTAAGTTGACAGGGATGAACGCCCAGTGATTGAACGGCTGCAGCGTCAACTCTTTCGCGAAGCCGCCGATGCCTTTCATTTTGATGCTGTAGAACAGAATGAGGATAAATACGCCCAGCGCCATCGACAGGGTGATGTTCACGTCAGCAGACGGAACTACACGCAGAGCCGGCAGGCCAAAGATATGCTCACCGATGTACGGCAGCAGGTCGATAGGCAGCAAATCCATCAAGTTCATCAGGAATACCCAGACGAAAATCGTCAGGGCCAGCGGAGCAATCAGCTTGCTTTTGCCATGGTACATGTCTTTCACGCTACCATGCACAAAGCCGATTACCAGCTCAATCGCGGTCTGAAATTTACCTGGTACGCCGCTGGTCGCCTTTTTAGCTACGCTACGGAACATAAGCAGGAACAAAAGACCCAGAACCACCGAGAAGAAAATGGAGTCAATATTGAGCGTCCAGAAGGTGGCTGGGGGGTTGTGCGGATCCACCAGCGAGAATGTACGTAGGTCCAACTGAAGGTTATTCAGATGGTGTCCTATGTAATCCTGCGGCGTCATATTTTCTGAAGCCATGATGCCTTTACCCTTTGTTGTTAATTACAGCCGGCGCCAGTATCTGAACCACCAGCACCAAAACCCACGTAACGATCAGCGGCATGAATACCGCTTTCAAAACAGCCAACGCCACCACCAGCAAAACCAGCATAGCTAACACCTTGAAGGCTTCGCCGAAGGCGAACGTCCAGGCTACTCGGCCTTTAGCTGGTGTATGCGCCTGGTGACGCCAGGCAAATATCATAAACAACACATTAGGCAGTAACACTGCCAATCCACCGCACAATGCGGAGATGCCCCAGAAAGGGTCTTTGAGGCTAAACAGCAATCCACTTGCTATTACCGCCAGAAACTGTGTGAGCAAAAGCTTACGAGCAACGTTTCGACTCAAGAGCGACATAGACATCACGTTTTTACTCCTGCTCCCTTCGAGGTATGCCGCGTGTCGTATAAAACGTTCTTTATGGCTTAGAGTCAAGCATCAAAAAGCGGTCAAATTATACGGTGCGCCTTCGTGATTTCAAACAATAAGTAGCTAAAAAGTGAATAAATGTTTAAATATTTTTCGCTACCCCACATTTATCACTTTTAAGCAAACTGTGAACGATCATGCAAAACTGCAAATGCCGCGTAAATACTGGCGGCAAAGCGTGCACCAGATCACACATTGAACATATTCACCTTCGCATAATTTATTTACGTGGCAAATGATGCCTTTTCATCTTTTTGATATTTAAGCGTAAAAATAGCCACTATTTCAAAAACAACAGCTAACAACAAAAAAACCACACATTGACATTTATAATAAAAAATTAACACAACGGGTGGTTCTTACGTTCTATTTTTAGCAGACTGATATTTTCACAGCTGACTTGTTTCGCTTTTAACAAAAAACGGTACGTTATAGTTATGATGCAAAACCGTAAGGCGCTAGTGAATTGTAACGACATTTAACCACACTATTCCCTATGACTTTTAACACCTGAATAGCCGTTTTTTTTCTATTTTTTTTGATAAAAATTAAATTTTGTTTGGCTTAATAACCACCAGATGACGTTCACCATCCAGTTGCGGAACGCGTAATTTTTCGACCGACTCGACGCTGAATTCCGCAGGCAACGTAGCAATTTCATCTTCTGGCAACTGCCCTTTTAGCGCATAAAAACGCCCATCCAGGCCAGGCAAATGATGGCACCAACTCACCATATCAGTAAGTGACGCGAACGCACGGCTAATGACCCCATCGAACGGCGGCTCTGAAGGGAATTCTTCAACTCGGCTTTGCACAGGAGTGATGTTAGTAAGCGCAAGCTCATGCTGCACCTGACGCAAGAAACGGACGCGTTTTCCCAGACTATCCAGCAGTGTGAAATGCGCTTCTGGGCGCACGATAGAGAGAGGAATACCCGGCAGGCCCGGTCCCGTACCCACGTCAATAAAACGCTCCCCCTTCAGATACGGCGCGACGACAATACTGTCCAGAATATGGCGCACCAGCATTTCGTTGGGATCCCGTACCGACGTCAAGTTGTACGCTTTGTTCCATTTGTGCAGCATATCGACATACGCAATCAGCTGATTTTTCTGGTGATCGGTAAGAGAAATACCGGCATCAGCCAGCAGACGAGAGAGTTTGTTGAGCACGGTCGTTACCTGTTCATAATCAATTTCCCGATGCGCTATAGCTTATCGGGACTACAAATTTGTAGGGCGGGCAGGCGAAGCGCCCGCCGCCAAAATAGTGTTATCAAGCGCTGCGGCGCAGCATACCTTGTTTCTTCAGCCATACCAGCAGAATGGAAATGGCGGCAGGCGTTACGCCAGAAATACGCGATGCCTGGCCGATCGATACCGGTTTGTGATCGTTCAGCTTGGCGATAACTTCATTCGACAAGCCTGAGACCTGACGATAATCCAGCGTTGCAGGCAACAGGGTGTTCTCATTACGCTGTTGTCTTTCGATTTCTTCCTGCTGACGGGCGATATACCCTTCGTATTTCACCTGAATCTCAACCTGTTCCGCGGCCTGAGCATCGTCGAGCGCTGGTGCGAACGCAGATAAAGAGGTCAACTGAGCATAGGTCATATCCGGGCGGCGCAGAAGATCTTCACCGCTGGCTTCACGTGACAAAGGCGTAGCCAGGTGAGCATTCACTTCTGCTGCAGATTCCGCTAACGGATTTACCCAGGTTGATTTGAGACGCTGACGTTCCTGTTCAATACGCTCCAGCTTCTCGTTGAAACGAGCCCAGCGCTCGTCGTCCACCAGACCCAGTTCGCGACCAATTTCGGTCAGACGCAGGTCGGCGTTATCTTCGCGCAGCATCAAACGGTATTCTGCGCGTGAGGTGAACATGCGGTACGGTTCTTTGGTGCCAAGCGTACACAGATCGTCCACCAGTACACCAAGATAAGCCTGATCGCGACGCGGCGCCCAGCCGTCTTTCTCAGCAGACAAGCGTGCGGCGTTCAGACCCGCCAGCATCCCTTGCGCGGCAGCTTCTTCGTAACCGGTAGTTCCGTTAATCTGGCCCGCAAAGAAAAGACCCTGGATGAATTTGCTTTCCAGAGTGGGTTTCAGGTCGCGCGGATCGAAGAAATCATACTCAATCGCGTAGCCAGGACGGACGATTCTGGCATTTTCCATTCCCTGCATGGAGCGGACAATTTGCATCTGCACATCGAACGGCAAGCTGGTGGAGATACCATTCGGATAAATTTCGTTAGACGTGAGTCCTTCCGGCTCGAGGAAGATTTGATGCTGATTACGATCGGCAAAGCGCATCACTTTGTCTTCGATCGACGGGCAGTAGCGCGGACCGATACCTTCGATCACGCCTGCATACATCGGGCTACGATCGAGGTTATTGCGGATCACGTCATGAGTTCTCTCATTGGTATGCGTGATGTAACACGGCATCTGACGCGGATGTTGAGAAGCATCGCCCAGGAATGAGAAGACCGGCATCGGGTTATCGCTGTTTTGCTGGCCGAGCACGCTGAAATCAATAGTGCGTGCATCGATACGCGGCGGCGTACCGGTTTTCAGGCGGCTGACGCGTAACGGCAGTTCACGCAGACGGCGTGACAGCGGGATAGACGGCGGATCGCCAGCACGGCCGCCGCTGTAGTTGTCCAGACCAATATGAATTTTGCCGTCAAGAAAAGTCCCTACGGTTAACACAACCGCTTTGGCACGGAACTTCAGTCCCATTTGGGTCACTGCACCCACAACACGATCGTTTTCAACAATCAGATCTTCAACCGCCTGTTGGAAGATCATCAGATTGGGTTGATTCTCGAGTGCGGTGCGTACTGCCTGGCGATAGAGCACACGGTCGGCCTGAGCTCGGGTAGCACGAACGGCTGGCCCTTTGCTGGCGTTTAGTATCCTAAACTGGATACCTGCATGGTCGATCGCTTTTGCCATCAACCCACCAAGCGCATCCACTTCTTTTACCAGGTGTCCCTTCCCAATACCGCCGATCGCCGGGTTGCAGCTCATCTGTCCCAGAGTGTCGATATTGTGTGTCAAAAGCAGAGTCTGTTGACCCATTCGCGCCGCGGCCATTGCGGCCTCGGTGCCTGCATGACCCCCGCCAATGATGATGACGTCAAAAGGATCCTGATAAAACATGGTAATTGCCTCGCATAACGCGGTGTGAAAGTGGATTGAAGCCCGGGCCGTGGATTCTACTCAACTTTAGTCGATCGAGAAAGCCCTGGGATCCTGGGTATTAAAAAGAAGATCTTTTTATTTAGAGATCTGTTTTATTGTGATCTCTTATTAGGATCGCAACTTTCTGTGGATAAGGGCGATCCTTTGAATAAGATCAACAGGTTGTTGAGGATCATTAGCTGTGAATGATCGGTGATCCTGGCCCGTATAAGCTGGGAGCAGAATGAAGGGTTATACACAACTCAAAAACTGAACAACGGTTGTTCTTGGGATAACTACCGGTTGATCCAAGCTTTTAACCAGAGTTATCCACATAAAAAAGTACGATCTTTACAAATCTCTGAGCAATGGATGCCAGGATCCCAGCCAAATTTCAGCCGGATCTTCCGGAATTTCATGTTCCAGTACGTTGATCCTGAGCGTTTCGCCGATCTGTTTTGCCCCGCAGGCTTTCAGTTCGGCTTCCAGCTTGTCGATTGCGCCGCAAAAGGTGTCATATTCACGACTGCCGATCCCGATTGCACCAAAGTGCACTTGTGAAAGGTCCGGTTTTTGCTCGCATAAGGCATCATATAAAGGCTGCAGGTTGTCAGGGATGTCTCCCGCACCGTGCGTGGAGCTAATAATCAGCCAGATCCCATCAGTCGGGACCTCTTCAAGCATTGGCCCATGCAGTATTTCGCTGGAAAAACCCGCGTCGTCCAGTTTTTCAGCCAGATGCTCTGCTACATATTCCGCACTGCCAAGCGTGCTGCCGCTGATAAGAGTGATTTCTGCCATGATCGCCCACCTTTATAAAGAGGGCGTATTGTACGCTGTGAGCGAGCTGGGATCTACCTGTGGAAAAATAGGGGATTAAAAAAAGCGATCATGGCTTGATGGTACGCATGATCGGGTTTTGCAGGACGATCAGGGTCTCCGTGGACTGAATTTCATCAATTGTTTGGATCTTGTTGATAAGTACCTGCTGTAACGCGTCGATCGACTTGCACATCACCTTTATAAAGATGCTGTAGTGCCCGGTGGTGTAATACGCTTCGGTCACCTCATCGAGGCTTTCCAGTCTGGCCAACGCTGACGGATAGTCTTTCGCACTTTTCAGGATGATGCCGATAAAGCAACCGACGTCATAGCCTAACTGTTTGGGACTAACATCAATCCGCGCGCCGGTAATAATCCCGGCCTGCTTCATCTTCTCTACGCGAACGTGAATTGTCCCCGGGCTAACGCCGAACTGTTTGGCCAATTCGGCATAGGCCGTTCGGGCATTTTCCATCAGGGCGTCAAGAATGCCGCGGTCCAGATTGTCGATCTGATAATTTTCCATAGGTTTTTCTTATGTAGATTAATGATTCCCTCTATTTTAGACGTTAATTTTAACGAATCAAAATCGAAGACGGCTTTTTGTTTGTTGATTATTGAATATTACCTACATTCTGTTGCTTAATCATAGGCAACAGGACACAGGAGTACACATAATGAAAACCGCTTACATTGCCAAACAACGTCAAATTAGCTTCGTAAAATCTCATTTTTCTCGTCAGCTGGAAGAGCGTTTAGGTCTGATCGAAGTTCAGGCTCCGATCCTCAGCCGCGTAGGAGATGGCACGCAAGATAACTTGTCGGGCTGTGAAAAAGCGGTGCAGGTGAAGGTTAAAGCATTGCCAGACGCTCAATTCGAAGTGGTTCATTCACTGGCGAAGTGGAAGCGTCAAACATTAGGACAACACGACTTTAGCGCAGGCGAAGGGCTGTACACGCATATGAAGGCCCTGCGTCCTGATGAAGATCGCCTTTCCCCGCTGCACTCAGTGTATGTTGACCAGTGGGACTGGGAGCGCGTGATGGGCGACGGCGAGCGTCAATTCTCCACTCTGAAAAGCACGGTAGAGGCTATCTGGGCGGGAATTAAGGCTACCGAAGCTGCGGTGAGCAAAGAGTTTGGTCTGGCACCATTCCTGCCAGAGCAGATCCACTTTGTTCATAGCCAGGAACTGTTATCTCGTTATCCTGGTCTTGACGCAAAAGGTCGTGAACGTGCGATCGCTAAAGAGCTGGGCGCGGTATTCCTGGTGGGGATCGGCGGCAAGCTCAGTGACGGTCACCGCCATGATGTACGTGCGCCGGATTATGATGACTGGAGTTCAGCATCCGAGCTGGGTCACGCCGGTCTGAACGGTGATATTCTGGTCTGGAACCCGGTACTGGAAGATGCGTTTGAGCTGTCTTCTATGGGGATCCGTGTGGATGCTGACGCTCTGAAACATCAGCTGTCTCTGACCGGAGATGAAGATCGTCTGAGTCTGGAATGGCACCAGGCGCTGCTGCGCGGTGAAATGCCACAGACGATTGGTGGAGGAATTGGGCAGTCGCGTCTGACCATGCTGTTGCTGCAATTACCACACATTGGTCAGGTTCAGTGTGGCGTATGGCCGGCACAGGTACGTGAAAGCGTCGCCTCTCTGTTGTAAGAATTAACGCCGCCAGCGTCTGAGCAGGCGGCTTCGCATCCCGGTATCAAAGCGCCAGATATGATCGAAAATGCGCATGATACCGGGTTTACCATGTGCTGACATCGCCACCGCATGAAAACGGTGTTGGTGCACCCGCTGTAATTCCCCCACTTTGCTGACAACCTCATCGGGCAATCGCTGAGCGATAAAATCTGAGATCACCACCGCATCAGCATCAAACCATTCCCGACCCTGCATGCGCTCAGTAATGGCGCGAAAACAGCTGGCAATATCGGTACCGCCGCGAAAGCGCTGACTTAAAAAACGGATCGCCTGTTCAATACCCTCCGGGCCGGATAGCTCATAGCGCACTACTTCTGTTGAAAACAGCATGATGAAACAGCGTCGGTTATCGGCAAGGGCGACGCGCATTAGCGCCAGGCAAAAGGCTTTCGCACACTGCTCATTAAAGCCGCCCATCGATCCCGAAGTATCAACGCAGACGATAAACGGTCCGCGCGGTTGCTCGTCAAAATCCTGATGCACCACAGGGCGTTCCGTGACTTTCTCACGCCATGCTTCGCCGTGCAGGCGATAGGTCAACAGCTGCTTTTCCACCAGTCGTCGGTAGAACTCGTATTCCAGTTCGGTAATGCCCAGCGTGGCCAGTTCCGGCGGCAGCAGGCGCAGGATATCGTCGCTTTGCTGGATGCCATCTACTTGCTCCGGGACGGTTGCCGGTTCGCGCACCAGGGTACGGAAAGTTTCCATTGGCGCATCTTTTCGCGGTACGGATTTCGCTTCTCTGGAACGGCCTAACTGCTCAGCCAGACGCTGGAGTTCAGGTTGTTGCGTCAGGAATTCGCCATATTTCACCATCAACTGATAATCACCGCGCTTGATTTGACCTGCGCTCATATCCCACAACCGGCCTGCGGCGTTGTCATTTTCTGCCAGTACGGGTTCCAGTTGCCCGCTGAGGGTCATCCGTTCCTGTACTTCACTGAGCAAATGCTCGCGCTCTTCTTCCAGCAGTTGCTGATTCAGCGTTGTGGTTTGCACCACCAGGCTCAGGCGCCAGCGCTGGAGAAAAAGCGTATGTAGGGCAGGCGTAAACGCGCTGTTGTCATTGACCAACTGCTGCGCTTGTCCGGCCCATGGCGAATGGAGGTGGTGCAATAGCGACAATATTTGCGGTAGCTGGACGATAAACTGCGCATGAGAGAGGAGCTGGCTTTGTTGATAGCATATGACTTCTTCCGCTAACTCCGGCGGTACATGGGTATCTTTGAGGCGGCTACGCAAAGATTCACGCCAGCGGGGAATATCGTCAGTGATCGCTTTTTTAAGGCGAGGGAATTTGTTAAAAAATACCACCATCTTCGGAGAAGCCAGTAGGGCGACGATCATCTCTTCGATCATCGCTTCTTCACTGACTGCCAGCATGATGTTGAGCGTATCAAGGGTCAGCATTGTTGCGCCTGGCGGATTTGTGCCCCGACATCCTGCAGACTGGCCTCAATGCGGCCTAACCAGTCGCTATGAATAAACAGACATTTTTGTTGCTCGCTAAATGCGCTGTGCTGCTGATGCCACTCGTTATCGAGCGCTTCAAGCTCCTGTTTTATTTCAGCGGGCATACTCTCTTGTGATGTACCGGGCAATGCCAGGCGAGAGCCTTGTAAGCTGACGTCGCGTACAACCAGGTGCTGCGCGCTATCCACTTCCATGTTCAGCGTCTGGGCAAAACCGATGCCGTTTAATTTTCCGCGGATCTCACCACCTTTGGTTAACCACAGTTCCAGCGCGCTACGTTCGAAAGCAATATGGATTACTTCCATATCATGCAGCTTTAAGGGCTTTTGCAGTAGTAATGTCACGACGGAAGACGTGGCCTCCGGCGGTAAATCATAATGAGGACGACGGCTGAACATGCCGCCCTGACGGATCACGGTGAATGCTGTTTTATCGCTTTGCTGCTGCTGGAGCTGAATGCGGCGCTGCACAATACTGCCCAGACGGGTCAGCATGGCTTGCTGTTGCCATGCGTGTCCGGTCATCAATATTTCCAGCTGCTGCTGCATTAAATTCAGGCTTTGTGCGTCGTACCACAGGCAGTCTTTCAGCAGGATCAGATCGATGGGAACTACCGCATCACGTCCGCTAAAGAAGGCGCTGGCCTGGAGCAAGCGAATGGCTTTTTTCCAGCGACGATCGGACACGTAGGGGGCATTCGGTAGCGTGTCCAACTGCTGGCGCAGCATGAAAATAAGCTCAAACACGCGATCGGGAAGCGTGATGGCGCCAATGTCCTTTTGCCACTGGTAATACTCTTCATCCGTTACCTGTAACGATGCCGGGACCGGATTGTCGCTTTCATCCTGCTGACTTAACAGCATCGAGCGGAAGTTGGCCTTGTCCTGGACTTTATCCAGCCACAGACGAATCAGCATACGGTCGTACAGCGCTTCCAGGCTGCTGTCTGCTTCAGGCAGTTCGTTGGAGGCTGCCACCAGCAGGCGCATCGGGATTTTCTCTTCATGCGCGCCGTTGCGGAAGTGGCGTTCGTTGATGGCGGTCAGCAGGGTGTTAAGAATCGCCGGTCCCGCCTTCCAGATTTCATCGAGAAAGACGATTTCAGCTTCAGGGAGATAGCCTGCCGTTAAGCGTTCATAGCGACCTTCGTCTTTTAACGCCTGAATGGACAGCGGGCCGAAAACCTCTTCCGGCGTAGAGAAGCGCGTCATCAGATATTCGAAGGCGCGAGCATTTTGAAAGGCAAATTTCAGTCTGCGGGCAATTAAGCTTTTCGCGATCCCGGGAGGACCTAATAAGAAAACGCTCTCGCCGCTAAGTGCAGCCAGCAGACACAGACGAATGGCGTGGCTACGTTCATAAAGTCCCTTTTCCAGCGCATTGCTCAGACGGGAAATTCTTTCCGCTAATAAATGTGGGTGAGCCATAATGAAGTGGCGTCCTTTCGCCAAATGTACTGCATAAACAGCGAGTATAGATGCTTCACACCAGTGCAGTAATAGACTGAAGGTGCGCTTATTTTTCTTTGAGCCAGATTAATCTGGTCTCATTTAGGGGTACGATTTTGCGATTAATCGTGCATACTGTGCGCCTTTTTGTGGGCCAAGGGACGACGCACACATTTCTTATATATACACCAAATCAATCAAGCTGCACCAAGGCGGCAATGGAGTTTTCTTCTGGGATGGGGGGAATAACGAATGCAGCTCACGCGGAGGTGGCTTGAAAGATGATGTGTATAAACGAAAGACGAGTCTATGAGCACTGATAATAAACAATCATTGTCTGCGATTACCCTTGCGGCCATTGGGGTTGTCTACGGTGATATTGGTACCAGCCCACTTTATACGCTTCGTGAATGTTTGTCCGGCCAGTTTGGTTTTGGCGTTGAACGTGATGCCGTATTTGGCTTTCTCTCGCTGATTTTCTGGCTGCTGATCTTTGTTGTCTCCATTAAATACCTGACGTTTGTCATGCGCGCGGATAACGCCGGAGAAGGCGGGATCCTGACGCTGATGTCATTGGCCGGGCGTAATACTTCAGCACGAACAACCTCCATGCTGGTGATTATGGGGTTGATTGGCGGCAGCTTCTTCTATGGAGAAGTGGTGATAACGCCTGCTATCTCGGTGATGTCGGCGATTGAAGGTCTGGAGATCATTGCCCCGCAACTGGATACCTGGATTGTTCCGCTCTCGATAATCGTACTGACCCTGCTGTTTTTGATTCAAAAACACGGTACCGGCATGGTCGGTAAGCTGTTTGCGCCGATTATGCTGTTGTGGTTCCTGACGCTGGCGGTGTTAGGCGTGCGCAGTATTATTGGCAATCCGGAAGTGCTGCAGGCGCTCAATCCATATTGGGCGGTGCATTTCTTCCTCGAATTCAAAACGTTGTCCTTTATTGCGCTGGGTGCGGTGGTGTTGTCGATTACCGGTGTTGAAGCGCTGTATGCGGATATGGGCCACTTTGGTAAGTTGCCGATTCGCCTGGCATGGTTCTCCGTGGTATTGCCTTCGCTGGTACTCAACTATTTTGGTCAGGGGGCGTTGCTGTTAAAGCATCCTGAAGCGATAAAAAACCCGTTCTTCCTGCTGGCGCCGGACTGGGCGTTGATACCGCTCCTGATCCTCGCCGCGCTGGCAACGGTTATCGCTTCACAGGCGGTTATCTCCGGCGTCTTCTCACTGACGCGTCAGGCCGTGCGTCTGGGGTATTTATCACCGATGCGTATCATCCATACCTCGGAAATGGAGTCGGGCCAGATCTACATTCCTTTCGTTAACTGGATGCTCTATTTTGCAGTGGTTATTGTGATTGTGAGCTTTGAACACTCCAGCAATCTGGCTGCGGCGTACGGGATTGCGGTGACGGGGACAATGGTGCTGACCTCAATTCTGTCGACCACCGTGGCGCGCAAAAACTGGCACTGGAATAAATACTTCGTCTTCCTGATCCTGGTGGCGTTCTTGTGCGTCGATGTTCCGCTGTTCTCCGCGAACCTCGATAAACTGATTTCCGGCGGTTGGCTGCCTCTGACGCTGGGTCTGGTGATGTTCACCATCATGACTACCTGGAAAAGCGAGCGTTTCCGTCTGCTGCGTCGCATGCATGAGCACGGTAACTCTCTGGAGGCGATGATTGCCTCTCTGGAGAAATCACCACCGGTACGCGTGCCGGGAACGGCGGTGTACATGTCTCGTGCATTGAACGTCATCCCGTTTGCGCTACTGCATAACCTCAAACATAACAAGGTCCTGCATGAACGCGTTATTCTGCTGACGCTGCGCACGGAAGATGCGCCATATGTTCACAATGTGCGTAGGGTGCAGATTGAGCAGTTATCGCCCACCTTCTGGCGCGTGGTGGCCAGCTACGGTTGGCGCGAAACGCCGAACGTTGAAGAAGTGTTCCATCGCTGCGGTCTGGAAGGCTTAAGCTGTCGGATGATGGAAACCTCGTTCTTCATGTCGCATGAGTCGTTGATTGTTGGCAAACGACCATGGTATCTGCGTCTGCGCGGCAAGCTGTATCTGCTACTACAACGCAATGCGCTGCGCGCCCCGGACCAGTTTGAAATCCCACCTAACCGGGTTATTGAGCTCGGTACTCAGGTCGAGATTTAATCTCATCGACGCCCTCTTTCATCGCGAAAGGGGGCGTTTTGTTTTGTCCCTCCCAGTTTTCATTCCATCGAATGATAATCCTTGCGAAACGTTTCGATGGCGATCACATTTTCGTAACTTCGCGGTGGTTTTATCTCCACTCTTCGCTCTACACTTATCTTCAGCGAAACGTTTCGCTAGTGGGGAAAGAAAATGAAGAAAGGCACGGTACTCAACTCTGAAATTTCATCGGTGATCTCCCGTCTGGGGCATACCGATACGCTGGTGGTGTGTGATGCAGGTTTACCCATCCCGAATAGCACAACGCGTATCGATATGGCATTAACCCAGGGCGTACCTTCTTTTATGCAGGTACTGGATGTGGTGACACGTGAAATGCAGGTCGAGGCGGCCATTCTCGCGACGGAAATTAAACAACATAATCCGCAACTCCACGAAACGTTGCTCAGCCACATTGAGCAACTGCAACAACACCAGGGAAACACCATAGAAATTCGTTACACCACGCATGAACAATTCAAAAAACAAACCGCAGACAGTCAGGCGGTAATTCGCAGCGGAGAGTGTTCTCCGTATGCGAATATCATTCTCTGTGCTGGCGTCACGTTCTGAGGCCATCATGAACGCATTACTGCAACTCAAAGGGATCGATAAAGCGTTCCCGGGCGTAAAAGCGCTATCCGGCGCCGCGCTGAATGTCTACCCAGGCCGCGTAATGGCGCTGGTGGGCGAAAACGGCGCGGGCAAATCCACCATGATGAAAGTGCTGACCGGGATCTATACCCGTGATGCCGGTTCTTTATTGTGGTTGGGAAAAGAGACCACCTTTAACGGCCCTAAATCCTCCCAGGAAGCTGGAATCGGTATCATCCACCAGGAGCTGAATTTGATCCCGCAACTCACTATTGCCGAGAACATTTTTCTTGGCCGTGAGTTCGTTAATCGCTTTGGCAAAATTGACTGGAAGAAGATGTACGCCGAAGCCGATCTGCTGCTTGCCAAACTGAATCTGCGCTTTAAAAGCGACAGACTGGTCGGTGAACTGTCGATTGGCGATCAGCAGATGGTTGAAATTGCCAAAGTGCTGAGCTTTGAATCGAAGGTCATCATTATGGATGAGCCGACGGATGCGCTCACCGATACCGAAACAGAATCCCTGTTCCGCGTCATTCGCGAACTTAAATCCCAGGGACGCGGCATTGTCTATATTTCTCACCGCATGAAAGAGATCTTCGAGATTTGTGACGACGTGACCGTTTTTCGCGACGGGCAGTTTATTGCCGAGCGTGAAGTCGCCTCGCTGACCGAAGACTCGCTGATTGAAATGATGGTGGGACGTAAGCTGGAAGATCAATACCCGCGCCTGGAAAAAGCGCCGGGTGACATTCGCCTGAAGGTCGATAACCTGTGCGGCCCTGGCGTAAACGATGTTTCATTCACGCTGCGTAAAGGCGAGATCCTTGGCGTATCGGGGCTGATGGGGGCCGGACGTACCGAGCTGATGAAAGTGTTGTACGGCGCATTGCCGCGCACCAGCGGTTACGTCACGCTTGATGGCCATGAAGTGGTCACCCGTTCGCCGCAGGATGGGTTGGCTAACGGCATCGTCTATATTTCTGAAGACCGTAAACGCGATGGTTTAGTGCTGGGCATGTCGGTGAAAGAGAACATGTCACTAACCGCGCTGCGTTATTTCAGTCGCGCTGGTGGAAGCCTTAAACATAAAGACGAGCAGCAGGCGGTAGGTGATTTTATTCGTCTGTTCAATGTTAAAACGCCATCGATGGAACAGGCTATCGGTCTGCTTTCTGGCGGTAATCAGCAGAAAGTGGCGATTGCGCGCGGTCTGATGACCCGACCAAAAGTCCTGATCCTCGATGAACCAACGCGCGGTGTTGACGTTGGGGCTAAAAAAGAAATCTATCAGCTTATCAACCAGTTTAAGGCCGATGGGCTGAGCATCATTCTGGTCTCCTCTGAGATGCCAGAAGTATTGGGCATGAGCGATCGAATTATCGTTATGCATGAAGGGCATCTCGGCGGTGAGTTCACTCGCGAGCAGGCCACTCAAGAAGTATTAATGGCTGCCGCTGTGGGCAAGCTTAATCGCGTGAATCAGGAGTAAAAAAGATGACTACCCAGGCTGTTTCTGGTCGCCGTTATTTCACTAAAGCATGGCTTCTGGAGCAAAAGTCGCTCATCGCTCTGTTAGTGCTGATCGCGATTGTTTCCACCATGAGCCCTAACTTTTTTACCGTTAATAACCTGTTCAACATCCTCCAGCAAACGTCGGTGAACGCCATCATGGCCGTTGGCATGACGCTGGTTATCCTGACGTCGGGGATCGATCTGTCTGTCGGTTCTTTGCTGGCGCTTACCGGTGCGGTTGCGGCTTCCATTGTAGGGATTGAAGTCAATGCGCTGGTGGCTGTCGCTGCGGCCCTGGCGCTCGGTGCTGCTATTGGTGCGGTAACCGGGGTGATTGTCGCGAAAGGCCGGGTACAGGCGTTTATCGCGACCCTGGTGATGATGCTGCTGCTGCGTGGTGTGACCATGGTATACACCAACGGCAGTCCGGTTAATACCGGGTTTACTGACAATGCCGATCTGTTTGGCTGGTTTGGTATTGGTCGTCCGTTAGGCGTCCCTACGCCTGTGTGGATTATGGGGATTGTCTTCCTCGCGGCGTGGTACATGCTGCACCACACTCGTCTGGGTCGTTATATCTATGCGCTGGGCGGTAACGAAGCGGCAACGCGCCTGTCCGGTATCAGCGTAAGTAAAATCAAAATTATCGTTTACTCCCTGTGTGGTCTGCTGGCATCGCTGGCGGGCATCATTGAAGTAGCGCGCCTCTCCTCTGCGCAACCGACGGCAGGTACTGGCTATGAGCTGGATGCTATCGCCGCGGTGGTGTTAGGTGGTACCAGCCTGGCTGGCGGTAAAGGACGTATTGTTGGGACGCTGATCGGCGCATTGATTCTTGGTTTCCTCAATAATGGTTTGAATTTGTTAGGTGTATCCTCTTATTACCAGATGATCGTTAAAGCGGTGGTGATTTTGCTGGCGGTACTGGTAGACAACAAAAAGCAGTAACAACGATTACAGGACATCTTAAATATGAACATGAAAAAACTGGCTACCCTGGTTTCTGCTGTTGCGCTGAGCGCCACCGTGAGCGCGAATGCGATGGCGAAAGATACCATTGCGCTGGTGGTCTCCACCCTCAACAACCCGTTCTTTGTTTCTTTGAAGGACGGGGCGCAAAAAGAGGCTGATAAGCTGGGCTACAACCTGGTGATTCTGGACTCACAGAACAACCCGGCGAAAGAGCTGGCTAACGTTCAGGATTTAACGGTTCGTGGAACTAAAATTCTGCTGATTAACCCGACAGACTCCGATGCTGTTGGTAACGCTGTGAAGATGGCTAACCAGGCGAAAATTCCGGTTATCACCCTTGACCGCGTTGCGTCCAAAGGCGAAGTAGTAAGCCATATTGCATCTGATAACGTGCTGGGCGGTAAGATTGCGGGCGATTACATCGCGAAGAAAGCGGGTGAAGGCGCGAAAGTTATCGAACTGCAGGGTATTGCCGGTACTTCAGCGGCGCGTGAGCGTGGCGAAGGTTTCCAGCAGGCTGTTGCGGCACACAAATTTAACGTACTGGCCAGCCAGCCGGCCGACTTCGACCGCACCAAAGGTCTGAACGTCATGCAGAACCTGCTTACCGCGCATCCTGACGTGCAGGCCGTATTTGCCCAGAACGATGAAATGGCGTTGGGTGCGCTGCGCGCACTGCAAACTGCGGGTAAATCTGATGTGATGGTGGTTGGATTTGACGGTACTCCAGATGGCGAAAAAGCAGTAAATGATGGCAAACTGGCTGCGACCATTGCTCAGCTGCCGGATCAGATCGGCGCGAAAGGCGTTGAGACTGCGGATAAAGTCCTGAAAGGCGAGAAGGTTCAGGCTAAATATCCGGTTGACCTGAAGCTGGTCATCAAGCAGTAATACCGATTCAGGTCGCTCGCGGCCTGATGGAGACATAAAGACGCCATCCCCGTATCGGGTTTTGGGGATGAAGGCGTAAAAAGAAAAGCAGGGCACGCGCCACCCTAATCCGGTGGCGCACTTTGACTTGGAACACCAAATATGAAAACCGCAGGCAACCTCGTTGTTCTTGGCAGTATCAATGCCGATCACATCCTCAACCTTAACGCTTTCCCGACACCTGGTGAAACCGTAACCGGTAACCATTATCAGGTCGCATTTGGTGGTAAAGGCGCGAATCAGGCTGTTGCTGCGGGGCGTAGTGGCGCGAATATCGCATTTATTGCCTGTACGGGTGATGATGATATTGGCGAAAGTGTTCGTAAACAGTTAGCCAAAGATAATATCGATATTGCGCCGATTAGCGTAATTTCTGGGGAATCGACCGGTGTGGCGTTGATTTTTGTGAATGGTGAAGGTGAGAACGTCATCGGCATTCATGCTGGTGCGAACGCGGCACTTTCGCCTGCGCTGGTGGAAGCTCAGCATGAGCGTATTGCCCAGGCGTCTGCCTTACTGATGCAGTTAGAGTCACCGATCGAAAGCGTACTGGCTGCGGCAAAGATTGCACATCAAAATAAGACCACGGTAGCCCTTAACCCGGCCCCGGCACGTGAACTTTCTGACGAACTGCTGGCGCTGGTGGATATTATTACCCCGAATGAAACCGAGGCTGAAAAGCTCACGGGGATCCGGGTTGAAAACGATGAAGACGCGGCCAAAGCTGCGCAGGCATTGCACGCGAAGGGGATCCATACTGTACTGATTACCTTAGGCAGTCGCGGGGTGTGGGCCAGCGTAAATGGTGAAGGTCAGCGTGTGCCAGGGTTTAAAGTGGACGCCGTTGATACCATCGCCGCTGGGGATACCTTTAACGGCGCGTTAATTACAGCGTTACTGGAAGAGACTCCGCTGCCTGAAGCTATCCGATTTGCACATGCCGCTGCGGCGATTGCGGTCACCCGTAAGGGCGCACAGCCTTCCGTTCCATGGCGCGAAGAAATAGAAGCGTTTTTAAGTCAACAGAGGTAACGCTTGGCTACAATGAAGGACGTCGCCCGCCTGGCGGGGGTTTCCACGTCGACGGTTTCTCACGTCATTAATAAAGATCGCTTTGTCAGTGAGTCTGTCACTGACAAAGTTGAAGCGGCGATTAAAGAGCTTAACTACGCGCCCTCAGCACTGGCGCGTAGTCTCAAGTTAAACCAGACCCACACTATTGGCATGTTAATCACTGCCAGTACCAACCCCTTTTATTCCGAGCTGGTGCGCGGCGTTGAACGTAGTTGTTTTGAACGCGGTTACAGCCTGGTGCTGTGCAATACCGAAGGTGATGAACAGCGCATGAACCGTAATCTGGAAACGTTAATGCAAAAACGGGTGGACGGCTTGCTGCTGCTCTGCACGGAAACACATCAACCTTCCAGGGAGATCATGCAACGCTATCCTTCTATACCGACCGTCATGATGGACTGGTCGCCTTTTGATGGTGAAAGCGATCTGATCCAGGATAACTCCCTGTTGGGCGGGGATTTAGCCACTCAACATCTTATCGAAAAAGGTTTTACGCGCATTGCCTGCATCACCGGGCCGCTGGATAAAACTCCGGCGCGTTTACGTCTGGAAGGATATCGGGCGGCAATGAAGCGGGCGGGGTTGCCGGTCCCGGAAGGTTACGAGATTACCGGTGACTTTGAGTTCGGCGGCGGCTTTGAAGCTATGCAAACGTTGCTGTCGCATAAACAGCGACCGCAGGCCGTTTTTACCGGCAATGATGCCATGGCGGTTGGCGCGTATCAGGCTCTGTACCAATCGGGATTGCGCATTCCGCAGGATATGGCGGTGGTGGGTTATGATGATATCGAGCTGGCGCGCTATATGACGCCGCCGCTGACGACCATCCATCAACCAAAAGATGAACTGGGCGAACTAGCCATCGATGTATTAATCCACCGGATGGCGCAGCCCGCATTACAGCAACAGCGCCTGCAACTTACTCCTGTTTTGATGGAGCGGGGGTCGGTTTAGGATTATGTCGCTCTTTAATCAGGTTACGTCCATCTTTTGCTTTTAGCAGCATGAACATCAGCGCAGACACTACCGTGATAGCGCCCATCGTCATAAAGGTGTAGTGGAACTGCTCGACCGTATTGGTTCCTTCCATACCTTCATAGATACGCAGAACGGCAGCGCTGATGGCGACCCCTAAACTGATTGATAACTGCTGAGTAACGGCCAGCACACTGTTGCCGCTGCTGGCGTTTTCATCGGTCAGGTCTGCCAGAGTGATGGTATTCATGGAGGTAAACTGGGTGGACATCGCCATACCCAAAATGAACAACGGCAGGATCAACATCCAGACCGGCATGGCGGGAGATTGCAATGCGAACTGCGCAATCATCAGGCCGATAAATACCGTAACACCCACCAGTGTGGTTCTGTAGCCGAGCCGGCGCAGCACCTGCGTCACCATTGATTTCGCCAGTATTGATCCCAGCGCCGTTGGCGCCATCATGCAACCGGCGATCAGCGCCGGGTATCCAAAGCCTACCTGCAACATTAGCGGCATTAAGAAGGGCACGCACCCTGTACCCAGACGAGTGGCAAGGTTTCCGGCGATCCCGACGGAAAAAGTTCGGGTCTTAAATATAGGAAGCGATATTAGCGGCGTTGGGTGACGACGCGCGTGGCGAATGTAGGCGAGCAGTAACAGAATGCTGGCAAGAATAATGCTGAGCGCTATCCAGGTCTCGACAAGCTTCTCACCGAACAGCTCTACCCCGCTGGAAAACAACACCAGGCTCAAACCAAACAGAAAGAAACCGGTCATATCAAAACCGCGGCGCGGCGTGGTGAAGTTCGGCATATATTTGCGGGCATAGAAGATACCGGCAACCCCAATTGGAATATTAATCAGGAAGATCCAGTGCCAACTGGCCCACGTGACCAGTACACCGCCCAATACCGGGCCTAAAATCGGCCCCACAAGTCCAGGCATGGTTACGAAGTTAAGCACGGGAAGCAGTTCGCTGCGGGGGTAAGCACGTAATAATGCCAGACGGGCAACGGGCATCATCATAGCGCCGCCAATGCCCTGAATGATGCGGAAAATCACCAGTTCGCTTAGGGAGCTGGACAGCGCACAGGCCAGCGAACCCAGCGTAAACAGGCTAACAGCTATCATAAAGACGCGCCGGGTACCAAACCTGTCTGCCAGCCATCCACTCACCGGGATCAGCATCGCGACCGTCAGGGTGTAACTGATAATGGCTGACTGCATGGCGAGCGGAGAGCGGTTAAGGCTGTGTGCTATTGCGGGTAAGGCGGTATTGAGGATCGTGGCGTCTAGTGCCTGCATAAAAAAGGCCATGGCTGCTATCCACGGTAGCCCGGCCATACTGCGTGATTTCTTTTCTGACATATTATTTATCCGGTAGCACGTTCGGTGCTATCAGCAATGCCTGACAGGCAGCGAAGGCGCGATCGCCATCGCTCTCATCTATTGCGTCGACAATGGACTGGTGTAAATCCAGCTTGACCACGTCGTTATAGGTAATAGAGGTAAAGTAGGTCTGGTAAACGGAATGGAAGAGTGACGCGAAGGAGATAAGGAACGGGTTCGCACTCATTTCATAGATGTGTTCATGCCAGGCGATATCAACCTCAATCCAACGCTCGCGTCTGAAGTTTCTTTTCAGCTCGACCATTTCTTCCATCAGCGTGTTGAGATGCGCTTTCTGTTCTGCCGTACCTATAGTCGCCGCCAGTAAACACGCCTGAGGCTCCAGGCTGATACGCATCACCAGAAAATGTTTAATGACCTGAGAGAAATTATCTTCTGTCATCCACCAGGTGAGCAGCTCCTGGTCGAGGAAGTTCCAGTTTGCCTGCGGCATGACGCGTGTACCAATACGCGGGCGCGGTAATACCATACCTTTTGCCGTTAACGTCTTTACCGCTTCTCTTACCGCGGTACGACTCACGCCAAACTGATCACCCAGCTCTATTTCGCCAGGCAATATAGCGCCCGGTGCGTATTCACCTTTTAATATTCGCTGAGCCAGCTTTTCGGCCAGAACGTAGGACAGGTTTTTCTGTGCGGCTAGCTGTTGGGCATTTAACGGCATGAATGGTTTTCCTTACTTTATTTCTTATTCATTAGTATGCCACCTGGAAGTGTTATTGCGGCTGCAAAAACGGCAATTTGCTTATTTTATGGCATGTTAATGGTGGTTTTGCTGAAAAAACACGCACTCGGAAAGTTATTTTAAATTTCCCCTTGTCAGCCTGAAATAACTCCCTATAATGCGCCTCCACTGACACGGAACAACGGATTACAAACCGCCGGGTCAGCGGAGAAAAGCGAAAATAAACGCTTGACTCTGTAGCGGGATGGCGTAATATGCACACCCCGCGCCGCTGAGAAAAAGCGAAGCGGCACTGCTCTTTAACAATTTATCAGACAATCTGTGTGGGCACTCGAAGATACGGATTCTTAACGTCGCAAGACGAAAAATGAATACCAAGTCTCTGAGTGAACACGTAATTCATTACGAAGTTTAATTCACGAGCATCAAACTTAAATTGAAGAGTTTGATCATGGCTCAGATTGAACGCTGGCGGCAGGCCTAACACATGCAAGTCGAACGGTAGCACAGAGGAGCTTGCTCCTTGGGTGACGAGTGGCGGACGGGTGAGTAATGTCTGGGAAACTGCCCGATGGAGGGGGATAACTACTGGAAACGGTAGCTAATACCGCATAACGTCGCAAGACCAAAGAGGGGGACCTTCGGGCCTCTTGCCATCGGATGTGCCCAGATGGGATTAGCTAGTAGGTGGGGTAACGGCTCACCTAGGCGACGATCCCTAGCTGGTCTGAGAGGATGACCAGCCACACTGGAACTGAGACACGGTCCAGACTCCTACGGGAGGCAGCAGTGGGGAATATTGCACAATGGGCGCAAGCCTGATGCAGCCATGCCGCGTGTATGAAGAAGGCCTTCGGGTTGTAAAGTACTTTCAGCGAGGAGGAAGGTGTTGTGGTTAATAACCACAGCAATTGACGTTACTCGCAGAAGAAGCACC
>NZ_JAOWCH010000059.1:0-269393 GCF_030337065.1 Citrobacter sp. Cb004
TGGACTGACCCCATAAAGTTGGACAGTTCATGTTAAGCGGCTTTCAGAGCCTGGGTTCGGTATTCTACCGGACTCAGGCCTTTTAATTTCAGGCTTATTCGTTCGTTGTTGTAGTAATGGATATAGCTCTCTATCGCTTTCCTTAGTTCGCTGACACTGCTGAACTGACTCAGATAAAAACATTCCGATTTCAGCGTCCCGAAGAAGTTCTCCATCACCGCATTGTCCAGACAGTTACCTTTACGCGACATACTCTGCGTCATGCCCTTCGCCTTTAACCTGGCCTGATAACCTTCCATTCGATATTGCCAACCCTGATCCGAGTGCAGCAGCGTGCTATCTTCCGGGCTGAGCTTCAGGAACGCATCGTGCAGCATCGTATTAACCATCTCCATCACCGGCCTTTCCGACAGGCTGTAGGAGATAATCTCCCGGTTAAACAGGTCAAGAACCGGTGACAGGTACAGCTTTTTACCCTGTACCGAGAACTCAGTAACATCTGTCACCCATTTTTCGTTGGCTTTTGACGCGCCGAAGTTCCGGTTCAGTATATTGGGCGCTGCCCTGCCAGTTTCGCCTTTCCAGGAACGATATTTCTTCACCCTTATCAGGGACCGGAGCGACAGCTCTGCCATCAGTCGTTGCACTGTTTTATGGTTCACCAGCAGCCCCTGTTTTTTCAGCGAGAGCGTGATCCTGCGGTAGCCATAACGTCCTTTGTGATAGTGGTAAATCTCTCTTATTTTATCTTTCAGTCCGGCATGCCTGTCCATGCGCTTTAGCGCGTTCATATTGTGATACCACGTGCTGCGGGACATACCCGCGGCACGCAGAAGATCACTGAGCGCATACTCCAGCCTTAGCTCACTGATTATTGCGGCTTTTTGCCGTTTTTCTCGCTTTGAACTAAGGCCTTCAGCTTTTTTAGGTAGGCATTCTCTGCACGCAGGTAACGGAGTTCAGCCCGTAGTTCTTCGGGCGATAACGTTTCCAGTGCAGCATCGGTAAGTGGAGATGATTTTTTAGGTTTTTTCATGTCCTTGCTCCGGCCCTGTTTTATCCTCAGAAGTCCTTTCTCACCAGCATCCTGGTAAACATTAACCCAGTGCCGGACAACGGTTTCGGTTGAGATATTAAACCGTGCGGCGGCCTCGCGCATGGAAAGTTCTTCAGCGAGTACAGTCCGGACTACAGCAATACGGAACGACGGTGAATGGCGGTCATTTTTCCAGGTAATACCATCAATACCGTGAAGTTGCCAGGCTCTTACCCAGCGTCGCACCGATGTTCTTTCAACACCAAAACGTTCAGCGGTACGATGTGTGCCATCGAGTCCGGCAAGGTAATGATTAACTACAGCTAATCTGGTTTCGAGGGAATATTTTGGCTTTGCCATAAAAAACTGCACCTTAGTCAGTTGGGTGTCCAACTTTTGGGGTGCAGTCCACTGTGCGGGCGTTTTTGTTTTTATCATTCGGACACAATTAGTACATCAATCCAACAAACAAATCATAATTAGTGTGATCAACTAATTGGATCGAAAACCATCTCTATAATACTCTACTCTAGCGGCTAATAGCCGCAGTCTATAACAAAATAAGACTTTTTCGGCGCGTTTAAGCATACGCGTTCATACTTTTCGGGATGGCTTTGAAAGGCGATGGAATATGAATAAAACTGCACCTACGGGCTTGCTGCAGCAACCTCGTCCGTTCTTCATGATCTTCTTTGTAGAATTATGGGAACGATTTGGCTATTACGGCGTTCAGGGCATCCTGGCGGTATTCTTTGTTAAGCAGCTAGGATTTTCACAGGAACAGGCATTTGTCACCTTTGGTGCCTTTGCTGCGCTGGTCTACGGCCTGATCTCGATCGGCGGCTACGTCGGCGACCACCTGTTAGGCACCAAGCGCACGCTGGTTCTCGGTGCCATTGTGCTGGCAATCGGCTACTTCATGACCGGGATGTCGCTGCTCAAGCCCGATCTGATCTTTATTGCTTTGGGTACCATTGCCGTCGGTAACGGGCTGTTTAAAGCCAACCCGGCAAGCCTGTTGTCAAAATGCTATCCACCAAAAGACGCCCGTCTGGACGGTGCTTTCACCCTGTTTTATATGTCGATTAACATCGGTTCGTTGCTGTCGCTGTCGCTGGCGCCGGTGATTGCCGATAAGTTTGGCTACGCGGTGACCTACAACCTGTGCGGAGCCGGGCTTATCGTCGCGCTGCTGGTCTACTTTGCCTGCCGTGGGATGGTAAAAAATATCGGTTCTGAGCCAGACCATAAGCCGCTGAATTTCCGTAATCTGCTGTACGTGCTGGCCGGTACGGTAGTGATGGTATTTGTCTGCGCCTGGCTGATGCACAACGTGCAGATTGCCAACCTGGTGCTGATCGTCTTGTCGATTGCCGTGACTATCATCTTCTTCCGTCAGGCATTCAAACTGGATAAAACCGGGCGCAACAAGATGTTCGTGGCCTTCATCCTGATGCTGGAAGCGGTTGTGTTCTACGTGCTGTACGCGCAGATGCCGACATCGCTGAACTTCTTTGCTATCAATAACGTGCACCATGAAATTCTCGGTTTCGCCATTAACCCAGTGAGCTTCCAGGCGCTGAACCCGTTCTGGGTGGTGCTGGCAAGTCCGGTATTGGCCGCGATCTATACCCGTCTGGGAAACAAAGGCAAAGACCTGACTATGCCGATGAAATTTACGCTCGGTATGTTCCTGTGCTCGTTGGGCTTCCTGACGGCCGCAGCTGCCGGGATGTGGTTTGCGGATGCGCAGGGGCTGACGTCGCCGTGGTTTATCGTGCTGGTATATCTGTTCCAGAGCCTGGGTGAACTGCTGATTAGTGCCCTGGGACTGGCGATGGTCGCCGCTCTCGTGCCGCAGCACCTGATGGGCTTTATTCTCGGGATGTGGTTCCTGACGCAAGCCGCCGCCTTCCTGATGGGCGGGTATGTCGCCACGTTTACTGCCGTACCGGAGAACATCACCGACCCGCTGCAAACGCTGCCTATTTACACCAACGTCTTCAGTAAGATAGGCCTGGTCACCCTGGCTGTCACGGTGGTGATGGCGATTATGGTGCCCTGGCTGAACCGAATGATTAATACGCCAGATAGCAGTAAATAAGCTTTTTTTAACATTAACCGCGAGTCACATCGCGGTTTTTTTTGCCTTTTAAGTCCTGCATTGTAAGAGCGTAGTTTATACAAACAGGTCATCATGAATGGACATGACCATGAACGATATTGCGTTGATTAAGACTTCGGTCTTATCACGCCAGCGGAAAGCGCTTCTCACCGAGGATGAGCACCGGGCATTTTCAATCGCTACCCTTTGCGCGCGTTAATCCACTCCTGAACTTCGACCACAAAAGTGTCCGGCGCTTTGCGGTACATTTTGCGCGCCAAATCCAGAATCGTATGCTGACCGAGCGCTTCTTCCATTCGCTGCTGAGCCATATCCATTACCGAGCGCACACCACAAATGCCTTCACAGGCCCACTCCGGCGGATGCTCCTCAAATACCGCCAGCCGCTGGCGAATCTCACGACACTCAAAGATGCGCTTATCGCCATCAATGGCATTCACCACGTCCAGCACCGTAATGTGTTCAGCAGGTTTAGCCAACTGGAAACCGCCGCCCTTTCCCTCAATACTGCGCACCAGGCCCGCTTTCGATAAACGGGTGAAAATTTTCGCCAGGTAGTCGTACGGCACGCTTTGCAGCTCGGCAATTTCCCGCACACTCATATCCCGCGCGTCGCCCTTGCTGTCGACCATACACATCAGGCTATGAATGCCGTACTCAACCCCGGAACTGTAAAATGCCATTCTCTTATCTCAGCCAAAATGAATCTGAGTTAATTGTAGCTTTTTCGTCTCATTCATTCCAGACAGCAGCACAACCCATATTTATATAAAAACTTTAATCATATATTTATCAAATATATAATCAAACACCCTACGACATCAGGACAAAAAGGATCCTGATCGCATTGCAATTCTTAACTACGACAAATAAAATCCGAGTAAATTATTCGTAGTCACCAGAGAGAACCCCCCAATGCGTAAACGAATTCTGATCGTGGGCGCCGGCTTTGCCGGTATGTGGGCAGCATTAAGCGCCGCACGACTGGCGGATAAACATCAGCAGGCCATTGATATTACAGTAATTGCACCACAGCCAGAGCTGCGTGTCCGCCCACGCTTTTATGAACGCGCCGTACAAACCCTGGTCGCCCCGCTGCAACCCTTGTTTGACGTTACCGGCGTCAATTTCCTGCAAGGTCACGTCGAGCAGATCATCCCGGACTCTAAAGAGGTGAGCTGGAAAGATGCCAACGGAGAAATTCATCTGCGCCGCTACGACCGCCTGGTACTCGCCAGCGGGAGTCACGTTAATCGCGACGCCGTTGTCGGTGCAGCCGAGCATGCGTTTGACCTCGACCAGCTCGAGAGCGCCACCGCACTGGAGCAGCACATTACAGACCTGGCATTACAGCCGGAAAGTGAGACTCGCAATACGGTGGTGGTCTGTGGCGGCGGCTTTACTGGGATTGAGATGGCGCTGGAATTACCTGGTCGTCTGCGTGAGATTCTGGGTGCCGATGCTAAGACCAGAGTGGTCGTAGTTGAACGCGGTGCTCAGCCTGCCGGGCGCTGGAGCCAGGAATTACGCGACGTAATAATCGAAGCCTCCACTGAACTGGGCATCGAATGGTTGGTAAATGCAGAAATAGAAAGCGTGGACGCCGGCGGCGTAACGCTGAAAGATGGGCAGGTTATTGCCTCTCAAACAGTTATCTGGACCGTCGGCGTGCAGGCCAATAGCCTGACAGCACAGATTAACGCCCCGCGCGATCGACAGGGCCGCCTGCATGTGAATGCCAATCTGCAGGTCGTGGGTCATGATAATATCTACGCCACTGGCGATGTGGCCTACGCCGCCACCGATGACAAAGGCAACCATGCGTTAATGACCTGCCAGCACGCTATTTTGTTGGGTAAATTTGCCGGTAATAACGCCGCTGCAAGCCTGCTGGGTGTAGAACCTTCACCGTACCGTCAGGAGATGTACGTCACCTGTCTGGATCTCGGCGCGTGGGGCGCGGTGTATACCGAAGGATGGGATCAGCAGGTCAAACTCACTCGCGCAGAAGCGAAGAAACTGAAAGTATCGATTGTCAGTGAACTGATTTATCCGCCGAAAGCGGAAAGAGCCGTCGCATTTGAGATGGCTGACCCATACGCACCGTTTGTCTAACCTCCAGTAAACATAGTCTTCCTGACGGACAATCACTCTGTCAGGAAGTCGCCAGTGCCATACAACCTCCCCAGCAATGCCCCATCAGTTATATACATGGTTCTTTATCAATTATTCCCCTCAATTTTAATCACGCATAAAGACGCATTAAAAAAGCAAACGTGCAAATAAACGCATTAATGAATCGATTAACAATCGTACACGCCAGAAATGCGATCCTTTACGCAAAACACCAGAAACCAAAGCAACCAACTGAATTAAAAGAATTTAAAATGTATCCTGTGATTAGTATCGCAAAAATCAACGATCTTCGTAGGCAATGCGTTTTTCTGCGCATAGATTATAAACACGCAAAAAACCGCATCAACATGTAAACAATATGCTGCGGGCATCGAATGTCAAATACCCAGGCAGCTGCTGTCAGTCAATCGTGAAAAATGGGAGAACGTAAATGGATCAAGCAACAAAGTGGTTGGATCTTTCCGGTAAAGTCGTGGTCGTGACGGGTGGCAGTATGGGCCTGGGTGAAAAAATGGTTGAGAATCTCTACGCCAACGGTGCAACCGTGGTTTATGCCGATTTATCACCCAATAAAAACTTCAGCCAGTTCGACGACATCATCTTTATCAAATGCGATGTGACCAAAAAAACAGAAGTTGAGCAGCTCACGGCCTCAGTGGTAAAGAGGTTTGGTCATATAGACGGTTTAGTCAACAATGCTGGTGTCAGCCGTCCACGCCTGTTAGTCGATGTATTTAAAGAAAAACCAGAATATGAACTGAGCGAAGATGATTTCGACTTTATGGTCAATGTTAACCAGAAAGCTGTTTTTCTGGTATCGCAGTCCATTGGGCGCCAGATGGTCGAACAAGAATCAGGCGTCATTATCAATATGACTTCTGAAGCTGGTGTTCAGGGTTCACGCGGGCAGAGCTGCTATTCCGCAACGAAAGCCGCCGTTAACGCCTTCACATTTTCATGGGCGAAAGAGTTGGGCCCCCACAATGTGCGCGTTGTTAGCGTTGAGCCAGCCATCAATGTACCAACGCCAATGAACAGCGAAGCCAATTTCCGGGCGCTGGCTTACACACGAGGAACCGATCCAAATCATGTTCATAAAGACTATAAAGGCATTATTCCTCTTGGTCGTCCGGGGAAACTTGAAGAGATTGCCGACCTGATCTCTTTCCTGGTTTCCGATCATTCTTCTTATATCACCGGGTCCGTAATCAATATTACCGGCGGTAAATCGCATCATTAATCACTCATCAATATAAGAATGGAGCCGACCATGGGGAACAGTCGAATTGCCAATAGCCCTGCGTTAGCAAAAATTAGAAAGTTTGGTGGAGTTATGAGCGGCATGGTTATGCCGAATCTGGGAGCGTTTGTGGGATGGGGGTTAATGGCCGCCATCTTTATCCCTAATGGCTGGTTCCCTAATGAAAAATTAGGTGAAATGGTTGGCCCAATCCTGAATTACCTTTTTCCATTACTGATTGGCTATACCGCAGGATATAACATCCACGGTCAACGTGGAGGGGTCATTGCTGCATTCGCGACAATGGGCGTTATTGTCGGGTCCGAAATCACGATGATCAGTGGGGCGATGGTCATGGGGCCACTCTCTTCCTGGCTGTTGAAGAAATTTGACCAAAAAGTGCAGGACAAAATTAAGCCGGGATTTGAAATGTTCGTCAATAATTTCAGTCTCGGAATTATTGGCCTGATATGCGCTATTTTCGCCTATATGACCGTTGGGCCGGTTATCCGCCTGCTGATTGTCATTATCACGTCAGGGGTAAACTGGTGTACCAGCAATAATTTACTCCCTTTACTGTCCGTGTTTATGGCGCCCGCTCAGGTTCTGTTCCTGAATAATGTGGTTAACCACGGCATTCTCGCACCAATTGGTTTCGCCCAGGTTCCCGAACTGGGTAAATCAATTATGTTCCTGGTGGATACCAATAATGGCCCACTGCTCGGAACATTAATGGCGATAGCCCTGTTTGGACGTGGGCGCGCGAAGAAAACAGCACCGATGGCGATGTTTATTGCAGGTATAGCGGGGATCGGTGAAGTCTATTTTCCATTTGTGCTGGCAAATCCATTACTGGTATTCGCCACAATGGGAGGACTTGCCGTCTCCTTATTCTTACAAGTCATCATGGAAGGCGGGTTGATCGGCGTTGCATCTCCAGGCAGTTTAATCGCTATCGCCATGATGACGCCGAAAAGCGCCATCGTTGCCAATCTGGTGTCCATCAGCGCAGGGTTTATCGTGTCATGCGCGCTGGGCTGGTTAATACTTAAAATCAGCCCCGGTTCAGAAGATGATGATGAAAGCCCAGTGACTGTCGGCGGGCGTCAGGTTAAATCTGTGGCTGATTTTGTCCCGGGCTTATCCAATACCAGCGTAAAAAAGGTGCAACGTATATTAGTCGCATGTGATTCCGGGATGGGTTCTAGCGCAATGGGCGCTTCTGTTCTACGTAAACGACTACAAGAAGAAGGGCTCGGCTATATTAAGGTTATTAACGATTCAGCAAACCGAGTGGGTAGAGACTACGATATGGTAATTACTTTATCTGGGCTCCTTGAGCGCGCAAAATTAAGCTGTGAAAACACCGATACTGTGTTTATGACCGTTAATAACTTTATTAAGTTGAGTGATTATGACGAAACAGTTGCGTTTATAAAATCGCATAATCATGAAAACCATGAAGAGGTGTCAGCATGAGTGACATCTTTATCCCCGAGAACATTATTCTTAATGCACATGCCAACGATAAATTTGAAGCTATAACACTTACTGGAAATATTCTGAGAATGAATGGCTATGTGACAGATAAATACGTTCAGAGAATGAAACTCAGAGAGGAGATTGTTTCAACTTATTTAGGCAATGGTTTAGCAATACCACATGGTACCGATGGTTCAGATTGCGAAATCATTAAGTCAGGCATTTCTTTAGTACAGTTTCCTGACGGTATAGACTTTGGTGATGGAAATACTGCCTATATAACCATAGGTATCGCGGGTAAAGAAGGCGAACATATGGACTTGTTAAATAAAATCGCCTTAATTTGCATTGAAGAAAAGAATGTTCAGGCATTACGAACCGCTAATTCCATAGAATATATTTTACAAGTGCTAAACATCTAAGATATACTCATTATTCTCTGAATAAAATGAGTCATTACGATGAAAGCGGCAAGACAAGATATTATTCTTCAAATACTTGAGAAAGAGAAAAAGATTGTTGTCAGTAAATTAAGTGAGCGTCTTAAGGTTTCTGAGGACACCATAAGACGCGACTTAAATGAGCTTGCGAATCAAGGAGTAATTCATCGTGTTCATAGTGGCGCAATACGCGTCGGGCCTGCCATCACTGAGTTTAATATCCGGCAGGATCTGAACACCAGTGAGAAAGTAAAGCTGGCAAAGAAAGCCGTACATTTAATTAAAGAAAATAGCGTCATTTTAATTGACGGAGGAACAACTAACTACGAACTCATAAAGCTAATACCCAAAGATTTAAAATGCACTGTTGTTTCTAACAACATCCCTATTCTGCATTTATTAAGTGATTACAAGAATGTAGAGGTTATAGGATTAGGGGGCAGGCTTTATAAAAACTCTTTGGTTTTAATTGGTGCTGAAACTATTCGTGAATTAAATGCTATTCGCCCGGATATATACTTTATGGGTGTTGCGCATGTTGACAGTGAAGTCGGTGTAACTATTCCCGATCTGGATGAGTGTTATACCAAACAAAAAATGGCTGAAGTCTCAAATGAAGTTGCCATTCTTGTAACCGAAGAAAAACTTGAGACCAGATCTAATTTCGTGGTGTCCTCACTCAAGGATATAAATCATATATTCACGAGCAAGGATATCTAATAATATGAGGAGTTATAATGAAACGCGTATTAATTATAGGCGCTGGCCGCCTTGGTAAAGGCTTTGTGGGCGAAACGTTTGACAATGCTGGCTGGGATATAACCTTTCTGGATAAAGACCAACGAGTTATTGATGAACTGAACCGTGAAAACAAATATACCGTTCAGGTTTTTCGTACTGATGACATCATTTTACACGAAATCACCAACTTTAATGCTTTTTTGACCGATGACAACTATTCTGTCATGAATGACTTTCTTGAGTCTTCTGTCATTATGTGTCCACTTTATCCAGAGGATTTTGCAGAATCCGCTCAGTATCTTGGCAAATGTTTTGAGCATCAATATCATATTGACCCAAACAAAAAAATGTCATTAATTTGCCTGACAAATAAAAATCATATTATTAAAGATATTGAAGGCTGGTACCGTGACGCAATCCCATCTGCTGAAGCGCGTCAATGGTTCGACACCCACGTAGCGATCCGCGACTCAATTGTCAGACGCTCCACCGATGCCAAAACGCACTACGCAACCCAGATAGACAGCACCGCCGTTGCCTCTTTGATCATTCAAACTCCTCTTTATAACGACATCAGTGGTGTGGAATGGCTAGAGCCACGCGAACATCTGGAAATGCTCAAAGACATCAAAGTATTTACCATTAATGGCCCTCACGCTACTACCGCCTGGTATGGACATCTGAAAGGTTACAAAACCATTCCTGATGCCTCAGCCGATCCTCAGGTTTCAGATTTGGCCAATGCGGTACACGATGTCACAATTACTGCGGTAATGACCGAATACCCACAAATCACGCGTGAAGCATTAAAAGATCTGGAGTACTTACCTAAAGCTAAAAACGAACTCCCGGATTCGATTCATCGTGTCGCCTATGATCCTATTCGGAAATTGGCTTATCAGGATCGCTTAATGGGTGTAGTGCAACTTTGTCTTAAACACGACCTCGATTACACCCCCCTCACAAAAGCGATCGCTTGCGGCCTTGCTTATTATGCCGAAGACGATCAAGCCTCTGTCAAACTGCAACAGAAAATGCAACGAATGGGATTGCTGACTACCGCTGCCGAAATCATTGGCTTACCTAAAAATCACCCTGTGACGCTTAATGTTGCACAGCAATATTTAGCGCTGGATGCTGAAAATTTAATTCCAACGACACAGTGTTAATTATGATGCCTGATGCCAATTGCAATGCTCGTTTCATCATAAAAAATGAGCATGGTCTACATGCTCGTCCAGGAGCAAACCTGGTTGCGACATTAAAACCCTTTAAATGTGAAGTTAAGATCGCAAATCTTGCAAGAAGTGATAAATACGTAAATGCAAAGAGTCTAATGGCTCTCATGTCCCTGGGTATAAAAAAAGGCCATGAAGTCAATATCGTATTCCTGGGTGAAGATGCCCAAATTGCATTACAAAAACTTAGCGCCGAAATCGAAAATGGTTTAGGTGAATAAGCTAATATCATTGGCGCTTATTTTTAAATAAGCGCCAACATCCGAAGATTTGGGAGCATTATGATGACCACCACCCATGATCGAGTTAAGTGGAAAGGCTATTCAGGAGTCCCCGCGTAAATATCAAACCGATGCCCTTTCGTAACTACCGCGTTCGGCGTGGCGACATCCGCCAGCGGCGGTGCGTAATCCGGGCGCTTCACTACCACACGTTTAGTGGCTAACTGACGCGCAGGCTCCAGCAGCCCATCCGCATCCAGGTCCGGCCCCACCAACGACTGAAACACGCGCATCTCTTTTTTCACCAGCGCACTTTTCTGCTTATGCGGGAACATCGGGTCGAGGTACACCACCTGCGGACGCGGGGTGATATCGGTTAACGCCGTCAGGCTTGAGGCGTGGATCAGTTGTAAACGTTCCTGCAGCCACGGACCGATTTCCGGGTCAGCATACCCTCGCGCCAGGCCATCATCCAACAGCGCCGCCACGACCGGGTTACGTTCCAGCATTCGCACGCGGCAGCCTACTGAGGCCAGCACAAACGCATCGCGCCCCAGCCCTGCAGTCGCATCAACCACATCCGGCAGGTAATCGCCTTTAATGCCAACCGCCTTCGCCACCGCTTCGCCGCGACCACCGCCAAATTTGCGCCGATGGGCCATCGCACCGCCAACGAAATCCACGAAGATACCGCCGAGTTTGGGCTCATCACGTTTACGCAGTTCCAGATGTTCCGGTGTCATCACCAGCGCCATCAGGTTATCTTCATCGTGCGTAAGATTCCAGCGGACGGCAAGAACAGATAAGGCGCCGTCTCCGGCGCCTGTTTCATCTACTAAGCAGATTTTCACGTGAATAATCAGCCTTTAATCCCGTAATGCTCCAGCATTGCATCCAGTTGCGGCTCACGGCCACGGAAGCGCTTGAACAGTTCCATCGGCTCTTCAGAACCACCACGGGTGAGAATGTTATCGAGGAACGATTGTCCGGTTTGACGGTTGAAAATCCCTTCATCTTCAAAGCGAGAGAATGCATCCGCCGCCAGCACGTCGGCCCACAGGTAGCTGTAGTAACCCGCCGCATAGCCACCAGCAAAAATGTGGCTGAAGGCATGCGGGAAGCGGCCCCACGTTGGGCCCGGCACCACGGCGACCTGCTTTTTAATTTCCGCCAGCGTTTCGAGGATTTTCGCCCCTTGCTGTGGGTTAAACTCCGCGTGCAGACGGAAATCAAACAGGCCAAACTCAAGTTGACGCAGAATAAACAGCGCCGCCTGGTAATTTTTCGCCGCCAGCATTTTATCCAGCAGCTCCTTGGGCAGCGGCTCACCGGTCTCAAAGTGACCAGAGATAAATGCCAGCGCTTCGGGCTCCCAGCACCAGTTCTCCATAAACTGGCTCGGCAGTTCGACCGCATCCCACGGCACGCCATTGATACCTGAAACACCGGCGGTTTCGATACGGGTCAGCATATGGTGCAGACCGTGGCCAAACTCGTGGAACAGGGTGATCACTTCATCGTGGGTAAACAGCGCGGGTTTGCCGTTCACCGGGCGGTTAAAGTTACAGGTCAGGTAGGCAACAGGCTTTTGCAGCGTACCGTCGGCTTTACGCATCTGGCCGACGCAGTCGTCCATCCACGCCCCGCCACGTTTATGTTCACGGGCATACAGGTCAAGATAGAAACTGCCGCGCAGTTCGTTGTTTTCGTCATACAGTTCGAAGAAACGTACTTCCGGGTGCCAGACGTCAACATCAGTGCGCTCTTTAGCGGTAATGCCGTAAGTACGTTTAACCACTTCAAACAGGCCGTTAACGGCTTTGTTTTCCGGGAAGTATGGACGCAGCTGCTCATCGCTGATGCTATAGAGGTGCTGTTTTTGTTTCTCGCTGTAGTAAGCGATATCCCACGGCTGCAGCTCATCAACACCAAATTCTGCTTTCGCGAAGGCGCGCAGTTGAGCCAGCTCTTTCTCGCCCTGAGGACGGGCACGTTTCGCCAGGTCCGTCAGGAAGTCGAGTACCTGCTGCGGGTTTTCCGCCATTTTGGTGGACAGAGATTTAAAAGCGTAGCTTTCAAAGCCCAGCAGCTGTGCCAGCTCGTGGCGCAGCGCGAGGATCTCTTCCATTATCGGGCTGTTGTCCCATTTACCAGCGTTTGGCCCCTGGTCAGACGCGCGAGTGGAGTAAGCGCGATACATCTCCTCACGCAGCCCCTGGTTATCACAGTAGGTCATCACCGGCAGGTAGCTTGGGATATCCAGCGTTAACAGGTAGCCTTCCTGCTGTTTAGCATCAGCCTGGGCTTTTGCAGCCGCCAGCGCGCTTTCCGGCATGCCGGAGAGTTCCGCTTCATCAGTCACCAGCTTAGTCCAGCCCATCGTGGCATCGAGGACGTTATTGCTGTAGAGATTGCCCAGCTCAGACAGGCGGGTGGCAATCTCACCATAGCGCAGCTGTTTTTCCTTCGGCAGACCAATACCAGAAAGCTCAAAATCGCGCAGCGCGTTATCGACCGCTTTTTTCTGTGCGGTGTTCAGGGTGGCGTAATGATCACCGTCACGCAGGTCGCGGTACGCTTTGTACAGACCTTCATGTTGCCCAACCCAGGTGCTGTATTCAGACAGCAGCGGCAGCGTTTGTTCGTAGGCTTCGCGCAATTCCGGGCTGTTTTTCACCGAGTTCAGGTGGCTAACCGGAGAGAAAATACGCCCCAGCACATCGTCAACTTCCGCCAACGGCTGGCAAAGATTTTCCCAGGTGTACGGCGCGCCCTGCGCAACCACTCGCTCAACGTTTTCGCGGCAATCGTTCAGCGCCTTAGTCACGGCAGGCACGACGTGCTCAGGCTGAATTTTAGAAAATGGCGGCAGTTCGAAGGGGGTCAGCAATGGATTGGTCATTAGCGCGGTCCTGTTGAAAAGAGTGAATGAAGCGCGTATCCGGCGCTGTGCATATTAATTTGTACAATGGGGTTAAGTGTAGAGGATTTCAATGCCAGGCGTTGCGCTTTCGCGGCAGTGACGACTTTTCTGTATACTGTGGCGATACGCTTTATTTTCGCCCGATATTGCGCTGTTTTCGGGCCTACGTTTATAACCTGGAACACGTTTACCCATGCTGAGTTATCGCCACAGTTATCACGCTGGCAACCACGCCGACGTCCTTAAACACACCGTCCAGAGCCTGATCATCGAGTCGCTTAAAGAGAAAGAAAAACCGTTTCTCTATCTGGATACCCATGCTGGCGCAGGCCGTTATCAGCTGAGCAGTGAGCATGCCGAACGTACCGGTGAATATCTGGAAGGGATCGCCCGTATCTGGCAGCAGGACGATTTGCCTGCCGAACTGGAACCCTACATTGGCGTGGTGAAGCACTTCAACCGTAGCGGCCAGTTGCGCTACTACCCCGGCTCTCCGTTAATTGCTCGCCAGCTGCTGCGAGAACAGGACAGCCTGCAATTAACGGAACTGCACCCGAGCGACTTTCCTTTGCTGCGCGGCGAATTCCAGAAAGATGAGCGCGCACGCGTGGCCAAAGCCGATGGTTATCAGCAGCTAAAAGCAAAATTACCGCCGGTTTCCCGTCGCGGGCTGATCCTTATCGATCCCCCCTACGAAATCAAAAGCGACTACCAGGCGGTGGTGACCGGTATTAACGAAGGCTATAAGCGTTTCGCAACCGGCACCTATGCGCTGTGGTATCCGGTAGTTCTGCGCCAGCAAATCAAACGCATGATCCACGACCTGGAAGACACCGGTATCCGCAAAATTCTCCAGATTGAGCTGGCGGTGCGCCCGGACAGCGATCAGCGCGGCATGACGGCGTCCGGCATGATTGTAATAAACCCGCCGTGGAAGCTGGAACAGCAGATGAACAGTGTCCTGCCGTGGTTGCACAGCAAACTGGTTCCGGCAGGAACCGGTCATACGTCGGTAAGCTGGATCGTGCCGGAGTAATCGCAGTCATCGGTGGAACCTTTTAATTTCAGGTATACAATCGCGAATATTTTGGCGGATGGCGTAACGCTTCTCCGCCCTACAATGAACATGAAGGAGCGGTCATGACCAAGCACTATGATTACATCGCTATTGGCGGCGGCAGCGGCGGTATTGCCTCCATTAACCGTGCAGCAATGTACGGCCAGAAATGCGCGCTGATTGAAGCCAAAGAGCTAGGCGGCACCTGCGTTAACGTTGGCTGCGTACCGAAAAAAGTGATGTGGCATGCCGCACAGGTCCGCGAAGCAATCCACATGTACGGGCCGGATTACGGTTTCGACACCACCATCAATAAGTTCGATTGGGATAAACTGATCGCCACGCGTACCGCTTATATTGATCGCATTCATACCTCGTACGACAACGTGCTGGGCAAAAATAATGTCGATGTGATTAAAGGCTTTGCCCGCTTTGTGGATGCCAAAACCATTGAAGTGAACGGTGAAACCATTACTGCCGATCATATTTTGATTGCTACCGGTGGTCGCCCGAGCCATCCAAGCATTCCGGGTGTGGAATACGGTATCGACTCCGACGGTTTCTTTGAGCTGCCCGCGCTGCCAAAACGCGTGGCCGTTGTTGGTGCAGGCTACATCGCCGTTGAACTGGCGGGCGTAATTAACGGTCTGGGTGCACAAACGCATCTGTTCGTGCGTAAACACGCGCCGCTGCGCAGCTTCGACCCAATGATCGTCGACACGCTGGTTGAGGTGATGAACGCCGAAGGCCCGACTCTGCATACTCACGCGATACCAAAAGCGGTCGTTAAAAACGCTGATGGCAGCCTGACCCTGCAACTGGAAGATGGTCGTAGCGAAACGGTAGATTGCCTGATTTGGGCGATCGGTCGTGAACCTGCCACCGACAACTTCAACCTGGCGGTTACTGGCGTGAAAACCAACGAAAAAGGCTACATCGTCGTTGATAAATTCCAGAACACCAGCGTGCCGGGTATTTATGCCGTCGGCGATAACACCGGGGCCGTTGAGCTGACGCCGGTTGCCGTTGCCGCGGGCCGCCGTCTGTCCGAGCGTCTGTTTAACAACAAGCCGGACGAGCATCTGGACTACAGCAACATCCCGACCGTGGTCTTCAGCCATCCGCCTATTGGTACCGTGGGCCTGACCGAGCAGCAGGCTCGCGAACAGCACGGCGATGATCAGGTGAAAGTGTATAAATCATCGTTTACCGCGATGTATACCGCTGTCACCACCCACCGTCAGCCGTGCCGCATGAAGCTGGTTTGCGTCGGTCCGGAAGAGAAGATTGTCGGTATTCATGGCATTGGTTTTGGGATGGATGAAATGCTGCAAGGCTTCGCGGTCGCTCTGAAAATGGGCGCAACCAAGAAAGACTTTGATAACACCGTTGCCATTCACCCAACGGCATCTGAAGAGTTTGTCACCATGCGTTAATCGCGCTTTAGGAATGTTAAAGGGCAAAGAGGGGTTAGCTCTTTGCCCTTAGTTACGTTTCCGCTATCAGTTCAGCAGTTGCAGCAGATAGCGGATCAGCTCCAGCAACGCGATTAACGCTCCCAGAACGATGATTGCTTTATCAATCACCCGTTTTCTCCATCAGATGGAGTGAGAATGCATCCGCTTACTCATCCATTGCCTGTCACGGCGCATGTCCCAGTGTTAGATGATGGAACTCTCACTCCGGCCAGAGCATCGGCCAACGGCACCACCCGTACAGCCGATCAGGACTTAGAAAGCGTTTAGCGCGCGTCCGGAATGAAAATGCTTCAGAGCCAACTGGATAAGTATACAGTTGTTTTAATCAAAACAACCAGCGTATTCTTGCAATACTACCGGTAAGGTAATACGATTGAAGCGTTAGATGATGGAACTCTCACTTCGGCCAGAACCACCAACTCGGGCTGAAGCGTAAAAAAACCGACGTGAAGTCGGTTTTTTTACGTCCGAATCTGGACCACAGAGAAATTATTTACCCTGCATATACGGTGTATATACCCCATTAAGGCTTTCGAGGAATGCCACGATATCGTCGATATCTTCCTGCGGTAGTTCTTTACCCACCTGATAACGCAGCATCAGTTTTACCGCACCGTCGAGCGTAGGCACATCACCGCGATGGAAATAAGGCGCAGTCAGCGCAACGTTACGCAATCCAGGGACTTTCTGACGCAGCTTGTCACGTAATTCATTGGTGACGTTCATGCGGCCAATATCTGCAGCAGTGACCTCGCCGAAATTAAAGTCCTTTTTCAGACCCAATGGCTCAAATGAACGTCCGCCTAAAATAATTCCGCCATGACAGGTCGCGCACTTATTATCTTTAAACAACTGATAGCCATGTTTTTGCTGAGCGGTTAAGGCCGCTTCATCACCACGCAGCCATTTATCAAACGGCGAATTTGGCGTAATCAGCGTTTTCTCAAACTCAGCAATCGCATCGGTAATATTATCCCCACTGAATCCCTGCGGATAAACGGCAATGAACTCTTGCTTAAGTTGCGGATCCTTGTCCAGTTTCTGGATAATTTCATCCCAGGATTTTGACGCCATTTCGATAGGGTTCAACGGTGGGCCACCGGCCTGCGCCTGCAGTGTTGGCGCACGGCCATCCCAGAATTGCTCAACGTTAAAGACCGAGTTAAATACCGTTGGCGCATTGATAGGGCCAACCGCGCCGCCTACACCGATTGACGTTTTCCGGCCATCCACGCCGCCCGCATTCAGGGCGTGACAGTGCGCGCAAGAAATCGTGCTGTCGCCGGAAATACGCGGGTCATGGTAAAGCGTAAAACCAAGCGCTACTTTGCGGGCATCGGTCGGGATGCTTTCCGGTATCGGCTGTACAGGTTCATTACGATGCTGCGTGGCAGTATCGTTACTGGCGTAGTACTGCTCACGCTGTTTCGCAATCCAGCCCAGGATCTCTGCTCGCTCCGTATCGCTTACTTTGCCAGCCCAGTGCAGTGCGGTATAACGCGTCGGCGGCATGGTCTCGTACTGCATCACCCACTCAATTTTATTCAGATCGCTTTGCGAAACGGGTTTATCCGCGACCAGCGCCGCACGAACGGCCTCCAGATTGAATGATTTGTATCCCAGTTGAATATCGTAATTCATCAACTGCTTAGCGACGGGAAAAGAAGAATAGAAAGGTAATTCAGCCGAAGGAGTGTGACAATAATCGCATCCTTTTTCACGTAAGAACCCTAGTACTTTATTATTTTCTTCCAGCGTAGAGGCCTGAACATCAGCCTGTTTACTCCGTTGATTATCGTGATACCACACATAACCGGATAATCCAAAATAACAAACCGCGACGCCAGCCATGGCAATCACGGTAAGACGGGTAATGATTTTCATTATTTTACCCTCACCGTTGTGAGTTATTGTGACCCAGAAAATTAGAATAATTAATAGACAGTCTTTGTCAGACCTGACCATCATAGGAAATGAGGGGATTACTATTTTGATAAGTATCAAGCAATTACATGGAGGAGAACTATCGATAGAATAGCCTGTGCCTATTATAGAGTTAAACGTTACCAGGTTGTGTTCACACCTCGTTGCAATCGAATGTTCTGAAAATGGAATATCCTCAGGTTGTGCAGAATTCGGAATTCTGCATTATTTTCATTGGGATAGATTTATTTTTTGGATATTGCGCAGCACTAAAATGTGATCGACCGCACGCTTTACTCACCAGATACCGAAGCGAATGTCTACGCTTAATTGACGAGCGGGCAATAGCCTTAATCTTTCAACGTCCATCGGAGGTCTTTCGCATTATGCTCAACCAGAAACTACCCCACGCCCCTTCTGAAGAAATGACGATCGACATCGATCTGCTTTATGAAATGGATCCGTGCGAGTTAAAGCTGGATGAAATGATTGAGGCGGAGCCTGAACCGGAGATGATTGAAGGGTTACCCGCCTCAGATGCGTTAACTCCCGCCGATCGTTACCTCGAGCTGTTCGAACACGTTCAGTCGTCGAAACTGTTTGCCGATAGCAAAACCTTCCCCGACTGTGCACCGAAAATGGATCCGCTGGATATTTTGATCCGCTATCGCAAGGTTAAACGCCACCGCGACTTTGATCTGCGACGCTTCGTCGAGAACCACTTCTGGCTCCCGGAAACGCCCTCCAGTGAATATGTTTCTGACCCGGCAAATTCGCTGAAAGAGCATATCGATCAACTGTGGCCAGTGCTGACGCGCGAACCACAGGATCACATTCCCTGGTCCTCGCTGCTGGCGTTACCGCAGTCATATATTGTGCCCGGCGGACGTTTTAGTGAAACCTACTACTGGGATTCCTACTTCACCATGCTGGGTCTGGCGGAGAGCGGTCGCGAAGATCTGCTGAAATGTATGGCGGATAACTTTGCCTGGATGATTGAAAACTATGGTCACATCCCGAACGGTAACCGTACTTACTACCTGAGTCGCTCGCAGCCGCCGGTCTTTGCGCTGATGGTCGAACTGTTTGAAGAGGATGGCGTACGCGGCGCGCGTCGTTACCTTGATCATCTAAAAATGGAGTACGCGTTCTGGATGGATGGCGCAGATTCCCTGGTACTCAACCAGGCCTACCGTCACGTGATCAGAATGTCGGACGGCTCCCTGCTCAACCGCTATTGGGACGATCGTGATACGCCACGCGATGAGTCGTGGCTTGAAGACGTCGAGACCGCCAAGCATTCGGGTCGCCCACCCAATGAAGTGTATCGGGATTTGCGCGCGGGCGCGGCCTCCGGCTGGGATTACTCCTCGCGCTGGCTACGCGATGCAGGCCGTCTTGCCAGCATACGCACCACTCAGTTCATCCCTATTGACCTGAACGCGTTCCTCTACAAGCTGGAAAGCACTATCGCCAATATTTCCGCACTGAAAGGCGACAAAGACACTGAAGCGCAGTTTCGCCAGAAAGCCAATGACCGCCGCGATGCGGTGAATCGCTATCTCTGGGACGATGAAAACGGCTGCTATCGCGATTACGACTGGCGGCGCGAACAAATGGCCCTGTTCTCTGCCGCCAGTATTGTGCCGCTGTATGTCGGCATGGCAACGCATGAACAAGCCGACCGACTTGCTAATGCGGTACGCAGTCGCCTGCTAACCCCCGGAGGGATTTTAGCCACGGAGCATGAAACGGGTGAGCAATGGGATAAACCCAACGGCTGGGCGCCGCTGCAGTGGATGGCGATCCAGGGTTTCAAACTTTACGGCGACGACCATCTTGGGGATGAAATCGCCCGTAACTGGTTAAAAACGGTGAATCTCTTTTATCAGGAACACCACAAGCTTATCGAAAAATACCACATCGCCGACGCCGCGCCGCGCGAAGGCGGCGGCGGGGAATATCCGTTGCAGGACGGCTTTGGCTGGACCAATGGCGTGGTGCGCCGACTCATCGGTCTGTATGGCGAACCCTAGCAACTGACGGTCTGAATTATCAGACCGTCAGTTAATCGCATCGTACAGTTCTGCGTGAATTTTTTGCCATTTCTTGTTCTCTGGGCTTGGCTGCGCGCGAACGCGTAGCTCGGCCTGTTCAAGGTCATACTGCTGACGCGCGACAACCGCCGGCACCGAACAAAAACTTTGCAGATAGCTTTTATGCAGCGATGTGAGTGACGCCCCATTCGCCATCGCATGGCTGACCGTGGTCATAAACTGCCGACATGGCTTACTCTCACTCATCTGCGAAGGGTAACGCAGCAGCAGCCTCAACACCTCGGTATTGCCTGCCGAGAATGCCTGCTCCGTCCACGCCAGCTTCCAGTCCATCCCGCCCTGCAGGAAAAGTGACGTCACACGGGTGTCGTTGCGCTCGATAGCCGCGCGCATGTTAAAGGCATCCCAGGTGATGCCCATTCGGGTCACCGACTCCCGCGCACCAGGGGCATCACGCCGTGGCTCCTCCTGCACGATTTCAACGGATTGCCCGGAAGACGCTGGTGGCGCTGGCGAAGTGAATAACCAGAACGCGCCCAGCGAAATCACCAGCACCATCACGCCGACCGCTACCCACAACATGCCGGAAATCAGCTGTTCACGTTCTTCCGCCGTGCGCCTGGCCCGCTTCTCCGGCGGATCGATACTGTCTGCGATTTCCTGTTTATCGCCCCCTGCCTGCTCGTCTTTTTGCTTTGCGTTTTCCCAAAACTGGCGAACCGTCGCCTCATCGGACGCCAGATACGACGCAGGATTAATGCGCGTACGCCGTTCTTCAAATGCCCGCTGCACAGGGTGAGTAATCTGTCGGTACTGGCAATCCAGCAACAGCAGTTGTACTGAGGTTAGCGGTTGCTGCGCGATAACGCAGTTACGGGCCACGCGGCAGTCATCCAGGAACATCCTCAGCGTGATACGTGGCTCAACAAACGACATGAGCACCGAGGTATCGTTAAAAATCTCGCTAAAATGCCGAACGAATAACTTCTTATCGACAACCATCAGCGCCAGTTCGCTAAACATCATGCCGTCCAGCGCATCCCGACTTTCCCCCAGCTTTAACCAGCGACGCAGACGTTCACCGCCAAAGTGCTGTTTCAGGAAGCTGTTGAGCGGATGTTGATCCGGCCATACCCGCGCAATCAGGGATTTGAGGGTTAATTCTATTGCGCGAAGCTGACGCTGCGCCCGCATCTGCGCATCCGGCTCTGCACGTTCAATTTCGGTTGGATACTTCAGGAGGGGCTGTTGCTGGCGCAACTGTTCCAGAGAAGCGACAAAGCGCAGCGCAGAAATCAGCTGGTTTTCACTGACGTCCTGGCCATTTTCATATTGCGGCACGCTCTGCTGAAGATGGCGTAGCCGCAACGTGAACTGACTCAATTGCGCGTCATTCATCTGCAACCGCCTGGCGACAACGCCCCAACCTCCCAGATTCAATCGCGCCTGGTCAAGCTGCTCGAGAAACCAGCGTGGATCTTTACCCTCTGCGACGCGCACGCCAAGCATCAGCAAAATTTCTACCGAGGCCTGCCGGATTATCCCCAAACAATGTTCGAAGGGTGTACATGTCGCCTGTAACGCGCTATTGGTCATTATCTTCCCTAAAAGGACCCAAAAAGTGCGGCCTCACAATGGTGTGTAGTTATCTTTTTTAAATGCAGCGCTGTGCCGCCACAGACTAAAACACATTCATATAGCAAATAAATATGTTTTACAGTGACTTCCACACAATCATTGAAAATTATTCTGGAGATAAGCCTGTGCCTGTACTGAAAACCTCGCGTTTGATCTGCCGCCCGCTCACACATGACGACTGGGCGTTTTTCTTAACGTTACAGAAGAACGCAGATGTGATGCGCTTTGTCGCTGACTCGCGTACCGAAGAGGAGATACGGACAGTCTTTGACTCCCGCTTGCCTGAATGGTCTCCCGGCAGTCCACACTGGCTGTGCCTGGTCCTGTGCGATAAGGCATCGGGCGTACCGCTTGGGGTAACCGGATATATTCAGGATAAAAATGAATGTGCCGAGGTCGGCTTTCTGCTCACTCCCGAGGCGCAGGGCAAAGGTTATGGCGCTGAATCCCTGCATGCCGTTTGCGAGTATGCGTTTACCGCCGGAGGACTACGCCGACTGACGGCCTGCGTCACCGCAGGAAACGATGCCTCACGGCGTCTACTGGAAAAGGTCGGGTTCATTCTCGAAGGCACGCTGCGAGAAAGCTACTGGCTACATCAAACCTGGCATGATGACTGGATTTTCGGCCTGTTAAAACAGGAATATCAGCCGCCCGCGCCATCAGGCGTTTTGCTGTAAAAAATGGCTGGATGGCGGCTGGCGTAACGGGGTGTGTTTCCTAAAATAGGTCTCTTTGTACAGAGATTATTATGCCGCTGCATTCGACGCATTTCACGCCCGCCTGTATCGCATTTATTAAGCAATGGCAGGGCCTGTCGCTGGAAAAGTATCAGGACAGAAAGGGGATCTGGGTCATTGGCTACGGGCACGAAATCACCGCAGATGAATCCTTTGATGCCCCAATTATGCTGATGCAGGCCGAAACATTGCTGCTCGCGGATATAAATATCTGCGAGGCATTCATCCATAAGGAAATGCCGCAAATACAAGATCGGTTTCAACAGGAAGCGTTAATTGCATGGATGCTCAGCGTGGGGATTAGCCGGTTTTGCACTGCTGAATTCTGGCCGGGGGCTATTTCACAGCCAGAAACAGTCTGACTGTGAAATATTTTCCCATTATAGGGTGTCGTTTAGCATCATTGCCGCCTGCGTACGGTTTTTTACCTCCAGGCGCTGATACAGCGATTCAAGATGGGCTTTTACCGTTCCAGTGCTGATATTTAATAATCGACCAATTTGTTTATTAGATTCTCCGGCGGCCAGCATCGTCAGAATCTCCCGCTGACGCGCGCTGAGCAATCTGATATTTTGCCCGCCACATTCGGTCGCTGTGATGCAATCTCTGGGGATAAACATCATACCTATCGCGACGCTATTGAGTGCCAGCGTGAAGGTTTCCGCATCAGAATCGCGCGGAACAATGGCCAGCACGTTTAATTGCGTGACTTCCTGTAGCCATTTTTTACGGCAGTCCGTTGCGGTTACCAGCACTTTTACCTTCGCAAAGCGCTCTGCTATCTGTTGCAGCAAGCTACGGCAGAACTCAGCGTCAAAATCTCCATCCAGCATTACCAGTGCATCAGGATTGTCTTCCAGCGTCCGCCAAAGATCATCTGCCTGACTGACACCCTGAACATTCACTCCTGGAATACGCTCTTGCAAAATTACATTCATTCCATGAATAAATATTGACTGCCTGTCAAACATTATTAACTGCATTATTTATCTCCGTCTGAATAAGATATTAGCCTTAACACGCGGAAGGGTATTATCCGAGGGGCAAAATATGAAGTCACCATTTGGCGGAGGCCATTTTACCGATAGACGGAGAAGAAAGAAGCAGACGTTATAAATAGTTACAGCTGAAACCAAAGAATCACACAAAGGATCAAAATCGGGGTCAAATATTCAGAAAATCCTTAATATTTGATGTTCAAACCTGGATTACTAATATTAATAATCCGGAGTTTATATTCTTAGCTAAAAATAAGGAACTCACGATAACAGACAAATATGTTACAAAACAAAATATCGCATTAAATGATCATACGGACATGAGAATGGGAAGGTGATCATGGTTTCTGATGCAACAAATCCACTCCCGAAGAAGAATGAACTCTTCAGAACGTTTATCCCCGATCTCTTTCAGCACCGCGATCGCGGTATCAGATTCCAAATAATACCGGCAAACGCCAACAGCTATATTTTGACTTCTGATGGCGCGCCAGTTTTCTATTGCTCAAAAAGTTAAGTAAGAGGCTGTCGATTACAGGAACATCCCGCCAGAGACTTCGATACGCTGTGCCGTCATCCAGGCCAGCTCATCGCTGAGCAACGCAGCAATGGCGTCGCCAATATCATCCGGTAACCCAACACGCCCCAGCGCCGTCTGCGATGCAATGTAGGCATTCAATTGCGCATTATCCCGCACGTTTCCGCCGCTAAAATCCGTCTCGATTGCCCCAGGCGCAATAATATTCGCCGTAATGCCGCGCTCTCCCAGCTCCTTCGCCTGGTAACGGGTTAACACCTCCATCGCCCCTTTCATGGCAGCGTAAGCGCTGTAACCCGGTAGCGCAAAGCGCGACAATCCGGTCGAGACATTAAGAATGCGTCCGCCGTTGTTGATCAGCGCCAGCAGGTTCTGTGTCAGGAAAAAAGGTCCTTTAAAATGGATGTCCAAAAGCTGGTCAAATTGCGCTTCAGTGAACGCCGGATAAGGCGCGTTAATGCCAACCCCGGCATTGTTCAATAAATAATCAAAGGTATCGCTTTGCCAGTGCGTTTGTAGGGTTTCCTGCACCTGTTTGACAAACTGAGGGAAAGTGGAAATATTTCCGACGTTCAACGGTAATGCTGCAGCTTTACCGCCAGATTGGCGAATTTCATCCACAACCTGCTGCGCTTCTTTTTCATTGCTGTTCCACGTCAGGATGACACCAATGCCTTTACTCGCCAGCTTTAGCGCCGCGTTTTTACCGAGTCCACGGCCGCCGCCAGTCACCAATGCGATACGTTGCGTCATAAGAAACCTCATTTCAGGTGTTGTGAAGATTGAGACAAAGCTTATTAGGTGGTAGAAAAACAATAAATACCGCTTACTGCGCATTACTGTTTCATTTAGAACAACAATAGGGCATGAGAATGGATAAAATTCACGCAATGCAGTTGTTCATCCGCGTCGCAGAACTGGAGAGCTTTTCGCGCGCGGCAGACACCCTCGGACTTCCTAAAGGTAGCGTATCGCGCCAGATCCAGGCCCTGGAAAATCATCTGGGCACACAGTTGTTGCACCGCACAACCCGCCGCGTTCAGCTGACGCAAGACGGCATGATCTATTACGAACGAGCGAAAGATTTGTTGAGCAATCTCGATGAACTGGATGGGCTATTCCATCACGACCCGACCAGCATCAGCGGCAAGCTGCGCGTCGATATGCCGGTTGGTGTGGCGAGAAATCTGGTGATGCCCCGTTTACCGGCCTTCTTGCATCAGTATCCGGGGCTTGAGCTCGAACTTAGCAGCAGCGACCGCCTGGTGGACTTGATCCGCGAAGGCTTCGACTGTGTGGTACGCGTGGGAACGCTGAAAGATTCAGGGCTGATTGCGCGCCCGCTGGGGAAACTCACGCAGATTAACTGCGCCAGCCCGCAATACCTCGCCCGCTTTGGTTATCCGGAAAGCCTGGAGGATTTAGCCTCGCATGCGGTGGTGCACTACTCAGCCAATTTGGGAACGCGTGCGCAAGGCTTTGAAGTGGCGACAGACAACGGTGCTAAATGGGTTAAAACCGGCGGCATGCTGACGGTGAACAGTACCGAAACGTATCATGCGGCATGTCTTGCCGGTCTGGGCATTATTCAGGTACCGCGCGTGGGCGTGCGTGATGCCCTGCGCGCCGGTACGCTGATTGAAGTATTGCCGCAATATCGCGCCGAACCATTACCGGTTTCATTGCTCTATCCGCATCGCCGTAACCTCTCCCGCCGCGTACATCTGTTTATGGAATGGCTGACCGGCGTGATGAAAGACTATGTGGACTGACAAGCTATACTGTCCTGAGAATGAACAGAACAAGGATTACTGCCCTGATGACGCAGGAAAAAGAGATTAAACGCCCCATTCAGGAACTTGAGCACGCACCAATCCCAAAAATTGAGACCCTGGAGCGTAAGAATACAGAAACCAACGGTAAGACCAACCAGGCGCTGAAAACCGCCCTGACCTTCGCCGATAAAATTCAACGCCAGCCCATGATTGCCCATCTGATTCGCGCCGCGGAGAGATTTAACGATCGTATGGGAAATCAGTTTGGCGCCGCCATTACCTACTTCTCGTTTCTGTCGATGATCCCTATCCTGATGGTGTCGTTTGCCGCCGCGGGTTTTATTCTCGCTTCGCACCCTACGCTGTTACAGGATATCTTCAGCAAAATCCTGCTCAACGTCAGCGATCCGACGCTCGCCTCCACGCTGAAAAACACCATCAATACCGCCGTTCAGCAACGCACCACCGTCGGTCTGGTGGGTCTTGCCATCGCGCTCTATTCCGGAATTAACTGGATGGGAAACCTGCGCGAAGCTATTCGTGCCCAGTCGCGGGATGTCTGGGAGCGGACCCCACAGGATCAGGAAAAAATTTGGGTCAAATATCTGCGTGATTTTGTCTCATTGATTGGCTTACTGATTGCGCTGATTGTTACGCTGTCCATTACCTCCATCGCCGGTTCCGCCCAGCAGATGATTATTTCTGCGCTGTATCTCGACGGCATCGAATGGCTGAAGCCCGCCTGGCGGCTGATCGGCCTGACCATCTCTATTTTCGCCAACTACTTGCTGTTCTTCTGGATTTTCTGGCGGCTACCGCGTCACCGACCGCGCAAAAAAGCGCTCATTCGCGGCACGTTTATCGCGGCACTGGGGTTTGAAGTCATCAAAATGATCATGACGTACACGCTGCCATCACTGGTGCAATCGCCGTCAGGCGCGGCGTTTGGTTCCGTACTTGGCCTGATGGCGTTCTTCTACTTCTTCGCCCGTCTGACTCTGTTTTGCGCTGCCTGGATTGCCACAGCAGAATACAAAGACGACCCGCGTATGCCGGGGAAAACCCACCGCTAATCTTTGTTAACTGCCGGATAACGCTGCGCTTATCCGGCCAACCCAATGCTTACGTCGAAATCCTGCGCATTATCAGAATTAAAATCCAGCCCGTAACTTTTGTTTAACCAAAAACCAGTTTTATCATCCAAGTTTTAAATTATGTGAAGCATTTCATGGAAGTGAAATCTCCAGCCTAAAAATTATCCCCTTTTTGCTCTATTTTTGACCGATCGCAAGGTTTGTTACAGATTGAAATGTCTCTTTTGCTGTGCGTAATATGACCTTTCGTTCGACCAAAAATAAGAAAATATTATGCAAGCAACAGCCACAACGCTCGACAACGAACAGGAACACACCCCGGTCAACTCGCGCAATAAAGTCGTCGTCGCCTCACTCATTGGCACTGCCATTGAGTTCTTCGACTTCTATATCTACGCCACCGCCGCGGTGATCGTGTTCCCCCATATCTTCTTCCCGCAGGGGGATCCGACCGCGGCAACGCTGCAGTCCCTTGCCACCTTTGCTATCGCCTTTGTGGCACGGCCTATCGGTTCTGCTGTGTTCGGGCATTTTGGCGATCGCGTAGGGCGTAAAGTCACGCTGGTTGCCTCACTGCTCACTATGGGGATCTCGACGGTTGTCATTGGCCTGCTGCCGGGCTATGAAACTATCGGTATTTTCGCCCCGCTGCTGCTGGCGCTGGCGCGTTTTGGTCAGGGTTTAGGACTGGGCGGTGAATGGGGCGGCGCGGCGTTACTGGCGACGGAAAACGCACCGCCGCGTAAACGCGCGCTGTACGGATCATTCCCGCAGTTGGGCGCACCTATCGGCTTCTTCTTCGCCAACGGCACTTTCCTGCTGCTCTCCTGGCTGCTGACCGACGAGCAGTTTATGAGCTGGGGCTGGCGCGTACCGTTCATCTTCTCTGCGGTGCTGGTGATTATCGGTCTGTACGTTCGCGTTTCGCTGCATGAATCCCCGGTCTTTGCCAAAGTGGCTGCGGCGAAAAAACAGGTGAAAATCCCGCTGGGTACCCTGCTGACAAAACATGTCCGCGTGACGATCCTCGGCACGTTCATCATGCTGGCGACCTATACGCTGTTCTATATCATGACCGTCTATTCCATGACGTTCAGCACCGCCGCGGCGCCTGTAGGGCTTGGCCTGCCGCGTAATGAAGTGTTGTGGATGCTGATGATGGCGGTTATTGGCTTTGGCGTCATGGTGCCGGTGGCGGGCCTGCTGGCCGATGCGTTTGGTCGTCGCAAGAGCATGCTCATCATCACCACGCTTATTATTCTGTTTGCGCTGTTTGCCTTTAAACCGCTGCTCGGCTCTGGCAATCCGGTGCTGGTGTTCGCCTTCCTGTTGCTTGGTTTGAGCCTGATGGGTTTGACATTTGGTCCGATGGGCGCGCTACTGCCGGAGCTGTTCCCGACCGAAGTGCGCTACACGGGGGCGTCGTTCTCGTACAACGTTTCGTCGATTCTTGGTGCTTCCGTTGCCCCTTACATTGCCGCATGGCTGCAGGCGAATTACGGCCTGGCGGCGGTCGGTACGTATCTGGCATCAATGGCGGCGTTAACGCTGATTGCGCTGCTGTTAACCCACGAAACCCGCCATCAGTCATTGTGATTTTTTGGCTGTAACCACCGTCTGCGGCCTACGTTGAGCATGAAATGTAGGCCGCAGAAGTGAAGCGTTAGCGCCATCCGACAACGGCAAAAATCACTTCTTCATTTGCGACAAAATGGTCCGGCATTGATTAGCGTCCCCTTCAGAAGGTGAAATCAGCGCCAGCAAGGCCGCCGCGGGCGTCACCAACGTTGCCAGCGCGGCAGCAACCGCACCGCGCGCAATCAGCGGCCCGGCCTTCACGCCGGCCTGCGGATTCTTAAAGGTGCCGCGAACATACAGCGGCGAACGCAGGGTAATAATACGAATGCCTTTGCTCTCCGGATCGATGGTTAAATCCAGTTGCTCCGACGCAAAACTCGCCGTACCAGTGACATTAATGACCGCGTTTTCCGTGTCGAAGGCAAAAATCTGCGGGCGGGCTACGCCGTTAACAATATCCAGATTCGCCGCCGCGCAGTTTACCCGTACCTCGTCATCACCAAATATCTGTCCAACAAGATAGTTGCCCAGATTCAAGCCAACAATTTCCATCAGATTCCGGCTGATCAAACCGTCGTTCATCAGCAGCTTCAGGTTGCCATTGCTGTTACCAAGCAGCGCCGCTACCGAGTTTCCGCTCCCGCTAAACCTGGCGTCACCGTTCATTTCACCGAGCGTTTTCTGCATCAGCTCCACATCCGGCATCAGCGCTTTTAGCTTCAGGCGGCGAGCCTGGATGTCCGCCTGCCCCCGCATCGGCTTTTTATCTCCTTCCAGATGGATGCTGGAGACAATGCTGCCTCCCGCGAGGCCAAATTTCAGCGGCTGCAGGCGCAGGTCGGCATTTTTCAGGATGATATGGGTGGAGAGATCGCTGATCGGCAGACTGCTGCCGTGCTCAATACGCCGTCCTTTGAAACGTACGTCAGCGTCCATCACGTTCCATTTGTCGGTTTCAAAACGGTCATACGGCAAGACCTTGTCCGCGGGCTGGACGCTCTTCTCACCTTTGCGCTGTTCAGATTGTTTGGCCCGCTCCGCCCCTTTGCCTGAATCCACACCGATCAGCGGCCCCAAATCAGCCAACCTCAGTTGGCGTGACTCAACATCCCCTTTCAGCATTGGGCGCGGCTTACCGGTGGTATAGGCCAGCGTTCCGTGAATATCGCTGTCGCCAATTCGGCCATTAAAATCGCGGTAATCAAAAACAGAGGATTTTTCCGGGTCAATTTTCGCGACCAGATGTCCGTCGGTTTCAAACGGCGGCGTATCCGGGAGCAGCACGCCGGTCAAATCGTACAAATCCCCTAGCGAATCTCCCGAGAATTTAAGCCGCAGATCCGCCCCACCCATATTCATCGGATCGTTTATCGTACCCATAAACGCCACACGCGTATTACCCGAACGGAAATCAGCCTGAATCGGGAAAGGGGTTCCTTCACCGCGCAGCGCCAGCATTCCGCCTATTTTCCCGCTACCGCTTAGCGGTTCGCCTTTATATCGGCCTTGCGCTTTCAGACCAAACACGTAGTCCTCAATGTGGGCGTTGCTCTCTTTACTTTTTGCGCCAGTCACTTCGCTAAAGGGCAACGGCTTACCCAGCGGATCGACCAGGATCTCAATCTCTGACTTCGTCACCTTATCGTTAATGGCGATGCGACCTTGGTCGAACAGAATGTTATCCAGCCGGAAGGACCAGGCTGATGGCGGCGCATTGGGATCGCGGTTTTCATCCCCTGCCAGGTTAAAGGTCCAGTTATTGTTTTTCTCCGACAGGCGGATAAGCCGCGCATCGGGTTTTACCAGCTTGATCCACGGGAGCCAGACGGTTTTTGTCAGCAATGCCAGTGGGGCGAGCGTGGCTTCAACGCGCGGGAGATGCACCATGGTGACGTCAGGAATGTCCGGCGGGTTGCCGAGGATGATATCCTCAGCATGAACATGCGGCCACGGAACCCAGCTACGCCAGCCGGTTTCCTGTTTTTGGCGTTCCCAAACCACGCCCAGGTCACCCCGTATGGCGAAGGGACGGTTGAGTTCTGTAGAGACTTTCTGGTTGATGGTCGGTTTGAGCCGGTTCCAGTCAAATGTCGCAATCACGATGATGAGTACGACGATCAACAACAAGAAAACCCCTATTACTGAAGTGGTTATTTTGCCTGTTCTCGTCATGTTTAACCTCCTTACTTTCTTCCTTGCCTGTCCTAAAGATAGTCCAGCAGAGGAAAAGGAGGCGTTCTACATCCTTATCAAAGCGACAGAATTACGTCTTCAAGGGTATCCAGAGGCACTTGACGAGAGAGAAAATAGCCTTGCGCAGCGAAAGCCGGTGAGTTTTGTACATCACGCCACTCTTCCAGCGTTTCAACGCCTTCGACAATCACACCGCGGCAATAGCGGTTCATCAGCTGTAACAGCAGCGTAAAGAGATTGCGGCCCTCCGGCGTCTGGCGCAGCATGACAAACAGATCCCGCGCCACTTTGATATAGTCGTAACTCACTTCGCTGAGAGCCGAGAAGTTTGCCATTCCGGTGCCAAAATCATCCAGCCAGAGCGGGCCAAACTCGCACATTGAGGCGAACGACGAACCTTTCGGCAAGCGGATATGCTCCACCAGTTCAAAGCGCAGCCACGGCAGACATTCGATGATTTTCAGGATTTCGGGATCCTGGCGCATTGCAATCAGCGTTGGCCCGTCGACATTCACGGATGCCAGCAGATCGTTGGCTTTGAAAAACGCCCCTTTTTGTTCAAGCTGTACAAGCTGCTCTTTCACCACATCTACACGATGTCGTACGGCCACTTCGGCGAAATAGCGGTCCGGCGCGATACGTTGGGAGGGGTTTTCAGGATGGCTCACGACGGTCAGCAGCTCAACGGCCATCAGCCGTCCGTTGGTCTGATAAATCGGTTGGTAGGTGTAAGCACGCTCGCACTGCAGCCAATAGCGTCTCTCCTGCAAGTTTTCAATACTCGCATCGAGCGTAATTAGCTGCTGGGTAACCTGCTTTATCATCTGAGATGTCCTGTGAATAAGAGTGTGACTGACCGGACTCGTCAAAGGTTATCGGCGCTCAGGCGAAGAACTTTACGTTCAGCCCTACGCAAAATAGAAACTAAGCGGCAAAAAACGACGCAGAATACGTGCTGGCTCAAAAAAATAATGGAACGATGTTTTAATATAGTTGACCACTTAACACCCACAGCGCACACTAACGCTAATTTTTTTCAGAGCAGGTTACGACTATGTCCAGAAAGATTGCCGTGATTGGCGAATGCATGATTGAGCTGTCACAGAAAGGCGCTGACGTTCAGCGCGGATTCGGTGGCGACACGTTGAATACATCCGTTTATATCGCCCGTCAGGTCGATGCTGCGGCACTTTCCGTACACTATGTGACTGCGCTGGGTACCGACAGTTTTAGCCAACAAATGCTGGAATCCTGGCAGAGCGAAAATGTGGATACCTCATTAACCCAACGCATGGAAAACCGCCTGCCGGGCCTCTATTACATTGAAACCGATAGCACCGGCGAGCGCACCTTCTATTACTGGCGTAATGAAGCCGCCGCAAAATTCTGGCTTGAGAGCGAACAGTCCGCCGCTATTTGCGAAGAACTGGCGACATTTGACTATCTGTATCTGAGCGGAATCAGCCTGGCTATTTTAAGCCCGGCAAGTCGTGACAAGCTGCTGTCGCTGCTGCAAGAATGCCGTGCCAACGGTGGAAAGGTCATTTTTGACAATAACTACCGCCCACGTCTGTGGAGCAGTAAAGAAGAGACCCAGCAGGTGTATCAGCAAATGCTGGAATGCACCGATATCGCGTTCCTGACGCTGGATGATGAAGACGCGCTGTGGGGTGAAAAACCGGTTGCCGAAGTGATTGCCCGTACTCACGCGGCTGGCGTACAGGAAGTGGTTGTGAAACGCGGTGCAGACTCTTGCCTGGTTTCCATCGCAGGCGAAGAACTCATCGACGTTCCGGCCGTAAAACTACCGAAAGAGAAGGTTATCGATACGACCGCTGCGGGTGACTCCTTCAGCGCCGGATATCTGGCGGTACGTCTGACCGGTGGCGATGCCGCTGATGCCGCAAAACGCGGCCACCTGACGGCAAGCACCGTTATTCAGCATCGTGGGGCGATTATTCCTCGCGACGCCATGCCGCAATAATCTGGCGTTCTGGCAGGCCGGATTAGACGTTAACGTCGCGTCCGACCTGCAGGTCACGATTCCCTTATTGCACCGGCGGGATGTCCGTCACTTCAGAATGTGATTCATCCGTTTCTACCGACGTTGCCGCGGCGGTAACCGGCGCCATAATGCTATCCCACGTCGCCTGCAGATCCTTCATATTGAATTCAGGTTCACCCTTCGGCTGCAACAGAATTAACGCCATATCTTGTGACAGTTGCTGACGCAGGTCCTGATTCAGCATCTCAACACTCAGGTTGTTCAGGAAGCTCTGACGTAAACGCTGATACTGTTCAGGCGCAATATCCACGACCTGGTTTTGCAGCGAGCGCAAACGCTGGCTGATCAAAATATCGGTATCGGTGCGACCATAGGTGGCAAACAGCTTCTGCAGTTCCAGATTCTTTTGCGCCACCAGCGCATTAAACTCTTCTTCCGGCAGCCCCTTATCGCGCACTTTGGCCAGCTCACGCGCAACCGTGCTGAGGTTCGCGTTCAGCTTACCGTTCGGTGATTCAACGTTGATGGCACATTGCGCGCGCAGGAACAGCACCCGACAATCAAAGCCAAGGCCAATGTCTTTGGCATTGTTTTTGGTGAGCTCCTGCTGAATGTGCCAGAACAACGCTTCACGGGCTAAATCAGCGCGCCAGTAACGTAACAGCGCGGCAGATTCACGGATCGGCTGCCACGGCGTATCCCACATAATAGACAGGCGATCCTGACGTACCGCATCGGTCATTATGCTTACGGCCTCTGCACGCAGCGGAGAGAGCGTGGGTACCGGCGCAGGCGTTTCGCGTTTACCTTTTAATTCGCCGAAGGTTTTATTGATTTGATCAGCCACGCTGCGCGCATCTACGTTACCGACGATAATCAGCGTCATCGCATCCGGGGTATACCATTTCTGGTAGAAGGACTGGATTTTCGTCGCATCAACAGGCGTTTTCAGCGGATCGGCAGGATCGTGACCCAGCAGCGTCGATCCCTTCAGACGATAGCGCCACCATCCCTCTTTGGTATCTGACGGCCAGGTTGCAACCATATCTTCGCTACTCAGCGCATGATTGACCGATTCAGGGGTGATGCTCAGATTACCGGAAATATTCGCCAGATAAGAAAGTGACTCTTTCAGCAGATCGTTGCGGCTGTTAGGCAGACTGAGGTTATATAGCGTGGAATCATAGGAAACGATAACGGGCGGCATGGGACGACTGGGATCGAACCCCTGCTGCCACAGAGAACGGGCTTGCGTAGCATCGAGGCCACCGCTTTGCGTCAGCGCGATACGCGGGATCGCATGGCTGAAACCACTCTGTTGTGTACTTTCGGTGAGTGAACCGGTATTGACCAGCAGGCGAACCTCAATACGGTCGCTGGGGCGCTGGGGGGTGGCTAAGACTTGCCACTGTAACCCATTTGCCAGCGTGCCCTGTTGCCACGCCGGGTCAGGCTGGAGCGCATCTGCCTGCACATAGCCGGCAGTGGCCATCATCAGCAAGCCGCCCGCTAAAAGTCGAATTTTTGTGCCCTGCATGTGAACCCCTGATCAACTATCCTGGAAATAAAAAGACAGCCCGCGAGAGGACTCTCTGAATATGACGTTAAAAACACTTCGTGTTAGACCGCAAGAACATAAAAATGTCACGGAGGAAGTGAAAAAATCCCGACGCCGCCGAATCGGCGGTTTCAGGCACAGGGGTTAATTATGCGCAAACGCCCGCAGTCCTGGAAGGGACTACGGGCATAAGTGGAGAGATTAAGAGGATATTTCGTGCGTTTTGCCATCCGGCGCACGATTATTCAGCACATCATCCAGCTTTTTATGGTCCAGTTCTTTCACCCATTTCGCTACTACAACAGTTGCCACACCGTTACCGACCAGGTTAGTCAGCGCACGGGCTTCAGACATAAAGCGGTCAATACCGAGAATCAGCGCCAGGCCAGCAACCGGCAAATGGCCCACAGCGGAGATAGTCGCGGCCAGAACAATGAAGCCACTCCCGGTCACACCCGCAGCACCTTTTGAAGAGAGCAGGAGCACCACCAGCAGGGTTATCTGATGGAAGATATCCATATGGCTGTTGGTGGCCTGAGCGATAAACACCGCCGCCATCGTCAGATAGATTGATGTCCCATCGAGGTTAAACGAGTAGCCCGTGGGTATAACCAACCCGACAACCGACTTGCGACAGCCCAGTTTTTCCATCTTATCGAGCATACGCGGCAGCGCGGACTCGGAAGAAGAGGTGCCCAGAACGATCAGCAGTTCTTCACGGATATAGCGGATGAATTTGAAAATGCTGAAGCCGGTTGCGCGCGCAATCGAGCCCAACACCACAACCACAAACAGAATACAGGTGATGTAGAAACAGATGATCAACTGACCCAACTGCACCAGCGTCCCGACGCCATATTTACCGATGGTAAAGGCCATGGCACCGAAAGCACCGATCGGCGCAAGGCGCATGATCATGTTGATGATGCCAAAAATAACCTGCGAGAAGCTTTCAATCACGTTGAAAATCATCTGGCCTTTGCTACCTAAACGATGCAGCGCAAAACCAAACATAACCGCAAACAGCAATACCTGCAGGATGTTGCCACTGGCGAACGCGCCAATGACGCTACCCGGGATAATATCCATCAGGAAGCCTACGATCCCCTGGTCTTTTGCCTGTTCGGCGTAAATCGCAACCGCTTTGGCATCCAGCGTCGCCGGATCGACGTTCATACCGGCACCGGGTTGCACCACGTTGACGATGATAAGGCCGATGATCAGCGCAATCGTACTGACAATTTCAAAATAAAGCAGTGCAACCGCACCGGTGCGGCCTACAGCTTTCATACTTTCCATGCCTGCAATGCCGGTTACGACAGTACAGAAGATGACAGGTGCGATGACCATTTTGATGAGCTTCACGAAAGCATCACCAAGTGGCTTCATTTGGGCGCCTAATTCAGGGTAGTAATGGCCAAGGAGAATACCTATGGCAATTGCTGTCAGGACCTGAAAGTAAAGGCTTTTGAATATAGAGGTTTTCATAGGGTGTCCTTAAAGTAAAAACCACAGGTCTTGTAAGGTTTTGTTTAACCTGCGGCCTTAAAGTAACACCCACACAACATGACAGAAATGCGCCTGGATCATAATTGATACAGAAATGTTAAAAATTTTGAGCTGGCTCGCACAAGCGAGACCTTTTTTAACTTTTGTAATCAGCGTTTTTCGGCGTCAGATAACGTTCTTCGAAGATATTCGCCGGAACCGGCCGGGCAAACAGGAACCCTTGTGCCACTTCTACCCCCGCTTGTGATAACCATTCGCGTTGCGCTTCGGTTTCGACGCCCTCAGCGATCATCTGCAAATTGAGGCTATGCGCCAACTGAATGATGGCGGAGATCATGCTGCAATCTTCGGGGACGCCATCGACAAACATCTTATCGATTTTGAGTACATCCACCGGGAGCGACTTCATGTGCTGCAGCTGCCGCAGACCCGCATAGCCCATACCAAAATCGTCCAGCGCGATACGCACACCCGCGTTGCGCAGCGGGCGTAAAATAGCCACAGCGGCATTAGGATCATCAATATGCCGGCTTTCGGTCACTTCCAGAATCAACGTCCCAGGCTTGATGCGATAGCGGTTTAGCAATTCCAGCAGATCCGACACCATACTCGGGTGCATCAGCTGCAGCGCAGACAGGTTCACCGAGAGCGGCAACATCAGGCCGCGTTCCTGCCAGGCTGACAGCTGGCGGCATGTCTCCTCCAGCACCCAGTAACCGACCGTCACCATCAGGCCACAGGACTCAATCCTGTCGATTAACCCTTCTGGCAGCTCCCAGCTTCCGTCTGGCTGCTGCATTCGCAATAATGCTTCTGCGCTCAATACCTTACCGCTGGACATCTCCACCTGCGGCTGCATCCAGAGCGCAAACTGATGGTTATCCAGCGCGGTAAGAATATCGTTCTCTTCCGTCAAACGCTGTTGCGCCTCTTCCATCTGCAACGGGTCAAAGAACTGAATCCGGTTTTTACCCTTGTGACGCGACGTTAACACGGCTGAGAGTGCGCGGTGGTAAAGCTGTTCTGCGGTCAAATCGCCATTAAACATCGCCACCCCAATGTTGCAGGTTGGACGGAGTTGAATGCCCTGAATCGGTAATCGCTCGTTAACGATAGTGAGTACTTGCTGACCTAGCGTAATAGCGTGCCAGGGTTCTTTCACACCATGTGCGATGATGGCAAAGTCATAGCCGCTCACCTGGGTAAGCACCATTCTGGGGGCCAATACTGACTTCAGCTTTTCAACCAGCGTAAGCAGCAGGATTTCCCGCTGGGTCTCGGATAACACACCCGCGGTATCACGCAGGGTTTCGCAGGTGACAATCATCAACGCCGTTGTCTGCTGGCGGTTCACAACCTGCTCCAGCAGCGCCATCAGAAACGACTTGTTGGGCAGCTCAGAAACCGGGAATCGCATTGAATGGTCGCTTTGCTCTTCACTGCGGCGCTGAATCAGTTGCTGATTGAGGTTGTAGCTACGCACCAGCAGGCCAATCTCGTCGTCCTGATGCAGACGCGGCAATGCCAGCTGATAGCCAATCAGATCCTGCTGGGGAATGTCGTTCAGCTCACGCGCTATTTTACGTAATGGATGCAAAATCAATCTGTTAATACACCATGAGATAGCTACCGTGAGTATTAACGAGAGAAGTAAGTAAATGGTCACTAACGTTGAGAGCGTACTCATCACGAACTTGTACATACGGTACGAATCCGCCTGCAGCACCAGATACGCCAGCGGTTGCGGATTCGCTGAACGCTCAAGAGAATAGACCGGCAGCGAAATTTGTACCGGAAGTTCAAACAGGCGAGTCACCGTAACCGGAACCGGGCGTTCAGGAATAAAGCTCATCCGCAGTGCCTGAAACTGATTGGGAAGCACCACATCGGCGCGGCTGACCACGCCTGCAGGTCGAATACTTCTTAAAATAGCTTCTGCTTCGGGAATATCCCCTTTCAGGATCGTGCCCGACAGAGGCTCACGGACGGAGCGAGCGATACTTTCCAGTTGCGTAGCCGTGTTGTAGCGATTCTGCTGGACCAGATGGAACAACAAAACGGTGCAAAAAATAAACACAAACACCATGACAACGGCCGCAACCATTGCCATCTGCTTAATTGTTAACGAGCGACTGACACGCAAACTGACTCTCCACGGATAGACGAAACTGCCGTCAGAGTATACCCGATCGTAGCGGTATTAAGAGAGGCGGTATCTGAAAACTTCCCAGCATGCATTATCCCGACAGGATAGGCACCTGGCGACGAGATTTATCCGCATTTAAGCCGAAAAAGGCCGCAAGGTTTCCCCCTGCGGCCTGGTTCGGGCGCATGTTGCCATCACGGCAGACAGACGCCCGCAAGGTGCATTACTTCCTGTTACGCAGCCAGCTCACAATCAGGCTGGCAATAATGCCAGCGATGATCGGAGCCGCTAAATCGTGCCAGAAGGCCACGCCTAACTGTGCGAGCGTCATATAGCCGCCTGTGTTGCAATGGCAACTGTTCGCGGCTATTCTTAACTTGTCTGGAGTCAAGTTAGCCCCCGTTTTGTTGCCAGGTTTATACCGAACAACGTGCGGGGGTTTTCTCTTTCCAGCAACCGATGCCGCCGGGGATCAAGCCCCCGCAACATTGCGCCTCACCGGGAATTACCGGCTTGCCGCTGATTCTACGGTAGCCCACTTGCCATATCACTGCGCAATACGCGGCTCTGCGTAGCGCCTCGCATTTCACCTGTTTTCTCACCATTACGCTGGAAAGATTCTTGCCAGTTGGCAACATTCCTGCCGCTCATCAATACAGAAAAAGACATATCTCATTGATATCTATAATTTCATTTTCTGGCACAGCGATTGCTATTTGACTGTGAGCTGTTCTGTTCCGAATCAAAGGAGATATCATGTCTGACTGTCGTACTTACGGATTCAACACCCAGATCGTTCACGCGGGGCAACAACCCGACCCTTCTACTGGCGCGCTCAGTACGCCTATTTTCCAGACTTCAACGTTTGTTTTTGACAGCGCCGAACAAGGTGCCGCCCGCTTTGCGCTCGAGGAGTCCGGGTACATTTACACCCGTTTGGGTAACCCCACCACCGATGCGCTGGAGAAAAAGCTGGCGGTACTGGAAAGAGGTGAAGCCGGGCTGGCAACCGCATCCGGTATTTCTGCCATCACCACCACGCTGCTGACGTTGTGCCAACAGGGCGACCATATCGTTTCCGCCAGCGCGATTTACGGCTGCACCCACGCGTTTTTGTCGCACAGCATGCCGAAGTTTGGGATTAACGTCAGCTTCGTCGATGCGGCAAAGCCTGAAGAAATCCGCGCCGCCATGCGCCCGGAAACCAAAGTAGTGTATATCGAAACGCCCGCTAACCCGACGCTGTCGCTGGTCGACATTGAAACGGTAGCCGGTATCGCCCATCAACAAGGCGCATTGCTGGTGGTGGATAACACCTTTATGTCACCGTACTGCCAGCAGCCTTTACAGTTAGGCGCGGATATTGTGGTGCACAGCGTCACTAAATATATCAACGGTCACGGAGACGTGATTGGCGGCATCATTGTTGGTAAGCAGGAGTTTATTGACCAGGCGCGGTTTGTTGGTCTGAAAGATATCACCGGCGGCTGCATGAGTCCTTTCAACGCGTGGCTGACGCTACGCGGCGTTAAAACACTGGGCATACGTATGGAACGCCACTGTGAAAACGCATTGAAAATCGCCCGCTTCCTCGAGGGGCATCCATCCATTACCCGCGTTTATTATCCTGGCTTGTCTTCACACCCGCAGTATGAGCTGGGCCAGCGGCAGATGAGCCTGCCAGGAGGAATTATCAGCTTCGAAATTGCCGGCGGCCTCGAGGCTGGCAGACGGATGATCAATTCTGTAGAATTGTGCCTCCTCGCGGTCAGTCTCGGTGATACCGAAACCCTCATTCAGCACCCAGCGTCTATGACACATTCGCCCGTTGCGCCAGAGGAACGGCTTAAAGCAGGTATTACCGACGGGCTTATCCGTCTTTCTGTGGGTCTTGAAGATCCAGAAGATATTATTAACGACCTTGAACACGCCATCAGAAAGGCAACATTCTGACCATTATGACCTGAACCGACGCCGATCGGTTCAGGTTGTTGAGAATCAAGGCACAACAGTCTGGTAATACGCGCAATCCTGTTTCGGGGAGAGCGCGTATTTTGGGCAGGGGGTTCTATGCAGGACGACACATTACAACTAAGCAACAATACAGCAACCACCGTACCATTCTCAAAGAAAATACCGTTTACGAAATACGACTTTGGCTGGGTATTACTGTGTATCGGTATGGCAATTGGTGCCGGAACGGTACTGATGCCAGTACAAATAGGCTTAACAGGCATTTGGGTATTTATCGTCGCCTTTATTATTGCCTATCCAGCAACCTATATTGTGCAGGATATTTATTTAAAAACATTATCAGAAAGTGAAACTTGTAATGACTATACCGATATTATCAGTCATTACCTGGGAAAAAACTGGGGTGTATTTCTTGGCGTCATCTATTTTTTGATGATTATTCACGGCATATTTATCTATTCCTTATCCGTGGTTTTTGACAGTGCCTCATATATCAAAACATTCGGCTTAACCGATGCCGATCTTTCACAATCGATAATCTATAAAGTGGCCATTTTTGCCGTGCTGGTGGCCATTGCTTCCGGGGGAGAAAAGCTGCTGTTTAAAATCTCCGGCCCGATGGTGGTAGTCAAAGTGGGGATCATCATCGTGTTTGGTTTTGCGATGGTTCCGCACTGGAACTTCGCTAATATCAGCGCATTCCCTGAAGCATCGGTCTTCTTTCGCGACGTGCTGCTGACCATCCCGTTCTGCTTCTTCTCGGCGGTGTTTATTCAGGTGTTGAACCCAATGAACATCGCCTACCGCAAGCGGGTAGCGGACCGGGTTCTGGCCACCCGCATGGCAATACGCACGCATCGCATCAGTTACATTACGCTGATTGCGGTCATTCTGTTTTTCTCATTCTCTTTTACCTTTTCTATTAGTCATGAAGAGGCCGTTTCGGCCTTCGAACAAAATATTTCCGCACTGGCGCTGGCAGCGCAAGTCATTCCTGGGCAAATTATTCATATCACCTCAACGGTGCTAAATATCTTCGCCGTATTAACCGCATTCTTTGGTATTTATCTGGGGTTCCACGAGGCGATTAAGGGTATTATTCTTAATGTTCTGAGCCGTATTATTGATGTGGAGAAAATTAATCCTCTGGTGCTTACGCTGGGTATTTGCACCTTTATTGTTATCACCCTGGTGATCTGGGTGTCATTTCGTGTATCGGTACTGGTGTTCTTCCAGTTGGGTAGCCCACTTTACGGGATTGTGTCCTGTATTATTCCGTTTTTCCTGATCTATAAAGTAACGCAACTGGAAAAACTACGCGGGCTGAAAACCTGGCTAATCCTGTTGTACGGGATCCTGCTGTGCCTGTCGCCATTATTGAAGCTGATTGACTAATCCGTTTACAGCGCCGTCAGTCACTGACGGCGCTTAACTCACACTCTCCAGTTGATAGCTGCGAATTTTATTCAGTACCGTGGTATGTGACACCCCCAGCGCTTTAGCGATATGCCGCGACGACACATTCTCTTCCACCATCTGTTCAATAAGCTGGCGTTCAGCACACAAAACCTGTTCTTTAAAAGGACGCTCTGTCGGCGTCAGCTCAACGGCAGGCAAATTCACCATCCCTAATTCTTCCCGCGTAATGACGTCGGATTCCGCCATCAGCATCAGGCGAATGATGGTATTTTCCAGTTCGCGAACGTTTCCCGGCCAGGTGTGATGATGCAGGGCATCAAAGCAGGCTTTATCCAGAATGATCCGTCGTTGGAATTCCTTCGCGTATTTCTGCACAAAGTGGCGAATCAATAGGCTGATATCCTGCGGGCGCTCCCGCAGGGGCGGAATGGTCAGTGAAAGTACATTGATGCGGTAATAGAGATCGGCACGCAGCAGACGTTGTTCCACCATCTCTTCCAGATTGGCGTTGGTTGCCACAATAATGCGCACATTGACCGGAATAATTTGCGCCCCGCCAACGCGACGGATCCCGCCATCCTGAAGTACGCGCAGTAATTTAGCCTGTAAGCTCAGCGACATTTCACCAAATTCATCGAGAAAAAGGGTGCCTTTATCGGCCATTTCAAACAGCCCTTTTTTGCCTTTACAATCTGCACCGCTAAAAGCTCCTTTCTCATAGCCAAAGAATTCACTCTCCATCAACGACTCAGGTAGCGCAGAGCAGTTGACCGGAATAAACGGATAAAAACGTCGCTGCCCGGAATTATGGATAGCCCGGGCCAGCAGTTCTTTGCCAGTACCCGTATCGCCGCGGATCAAAACGGTATATTTGCTGTCGGCAATTTTTATCGCCTTTTCGATAAGCGAGTGCATGCTCTGGCTGCTACAAATAATGTCAGAGAAATAGCGCGGGCGTTCCGGCTCAGGCGTTGACAGTTCGCTTATCTCTTCACACAGGTAAGCGACGTTAATAATATCGGCGCGCCGGCCTAAACAGGATTGCACGCAGGAAATATCCTGTAACTGGCGGCACCAGGATTTAATCAGGATCCGTCCAGGCGTGACTTTCATAGAGATGATATTGATATCGCAGCAGGAAAATTCCTTCAGGACATCCTCAACCATCGACAGACGATCAATTGTTTTAATATCCCAGCGTATCGTGACCACATTTGCTCCTGACAGTTAGCAACTGCGAAATAGATATTTCTGTGACGAGAGGAAATCTGACTACATTTTAGACGCTGTGGAATAATGTTCTGCCAGAGGACTCACATTGTGGACGTAAAAACAAAATATAAAAAAACCGGAGCACAAGGCTCCGGTTATCAGGTCATAACCCACGTTTATTGCTGTGGATTTTCATCCTGGTCAACAGCGAAACAGGCCACGAGTTGTCCACCGTAATCCTTCAGCTGCGGCTGAAGCTGGGTACACGGACCAAAACGCCGACGGCAGCGGGCATTGAACGCACAGCCCGGCGGTGGATTCAGCGGGCTTGGCAGCTCACCGGTCAGCTTGATACGCTCGCGGCGATCGTCCGGGTTCAGGCGCGGCGTCGCAGAGAGCAGCGCCTGCGTATACGGATGACGCGGATTATTGAAGATCTGATCCTTCGTTCCTTTTTCCACGCAGCGGCCTAAATACATCACCATCACTTCATCGGCAATGTGCTCTACCACCGACAGGTCATGCGAGATAAAGACGTATGACAGCCCCAGTTCCTGCTGCAAGTCCATCATCAGGTTCAGCACCTGCGCACGAACAGAAACGTCCAGCGCCGAGACCGGTTCGTCGGCGATCACCACGTCTGGATCAAGCATCAGCCCGCGAGCGATGGCAATACGCTGACGCTGACCGCCGGAGAACATGTGCGGATAGCGGTCATAGTGCTCGGTTTTCAGCCCCACTTTCGCCATCATCGCCAGCGCTTTTTCACGACGCTCCTCTTTGCTTAGCGTGGAGTTGATCAGCAGCGGTTCTTCCAGAATCTGCCCTACTTTCTTGCGCGGGTTCAGGGAACCGTAAGGGTTCTGGAACACAATCTGGATTTTCTGCCGGCGCAGCTTCTGCGCCTGCGGGTCGTGCTTAAGCAGATCCTGCCCCTGGTAATACAGCTCGCCGCCGGTCGGGACTTCAATCATCGTCAGCAGGCGACCAAGGGTGGATTTCCCACAGCCCGACTCGCCTACCACCGCCAGCGTTTTGCCGCGTTCCAGCGTAAAGGAGACACCGTCCAGCGCTTTCACCAGGCGTTCCGGGGCGAACATCCCCTTCTTCACCGGGTAGTGTTTTTTCAGGTCAATTGCCTGCAACAGCGGCTGTGGCAAAGCGGCCTTTTGCGTACTCATAGCCCAGGCCTCCCGGCATCATCAAGTGGGTAGTGGCATTTCGACTGACGACCGCCTTCCAGCAGGTTCAGTTCAGGTTCTTCAGCGCGGCATTTGTCGGTCGCATAGGGGCAGCGCGGGTTCAGTAAACAACCGGTCGGGCGGTCATATTTACCTGGCACCACGCCCGGCAACGAAGCCAGACGCGCTTTATCCTGAGCGAACTCCGGCAACGCGCGCAGCAACGCCTGGGTATACGGATGACGCGGCGCGCGGAAAATATCCTGTGCGGCCCCGGTTTCCACGACCTGCCCGGCGTACATCACAATGATCTTGTGCGCCGCTTCAGCCACCAGCGCCAGGTCGTGCGTGATTAAGACCAGAGCCATGTTCTCTTTTTGCTGCAATTCCAGCAGTAGCTCGATGATCTGCGCCTGAATGGTCACATCCAGCGCCGTTGTCGGTTCGTCGGCAATCAACAGCTTTGGACGACAGGCAATCGCCATCGCGATCATCACGCGCTGGCTCATCCCACCAGACAACTGGTGCGGATAGACATCCAGACGCGAGGCCGGATCGGGGATCCCCACCAGCGTCAGCAGGTCAATCGCCCGCTGAATACGCGTTTTTTTGTTGCCGCCCTGGTGCACCTTAATGGCTTCCATAATCTGGTAGCCGACGGTGTAGCACGGGTTAAGGCTGGTCATCGGGTCCTGGAAGATCATCGCCACTTCCGCGCCCACTAACTGGCGACGCTCTTTCTCAGAGATGCGCTTCAGGTCACGGCCATTAAACTCCAGATTTTCGGCCATAACGCGGCCTGGGTAGTCAATCAGTCCCATAATCGCCAGCGAGCTGACGGACTTACCAGAGCCGGACTCCCCTACAATGCCAACCACTTCACCCTGGTTCACGCTGTAACTAATGCGGTCTACGGCACGGAATTCGGACCCCACATCGCCGAAGTGCACCGATAATTTATCTACATTTAATAACGCCATCTCGAACCTCTTACTGCTTCAGTTTGGGATCGAGCGCGTCACGCAGACCGTCACCCATCAGGTTAAATGCCAGCACCGTCAGCAGGATTGCCAGCCCCGGGAAGGTCACGACCCACCAGGCGCTTTGGGCAAATTGCAACACGTCAGAGAGCATGGTGCCCCATTCCGGCGTAGGCGGCTGTGCGCCCATCCCCAGGAAGCCGAGGGCAGCCATATCGAGAATGGCGTTAGAGAAGCCAAGCGACGCCTGAACAATCAGCGGCGCAAGACAGTTAGGAAGAATATTGACGAACATCTGGCGCATCGCACCGGCTCCGGCCACGCGGGATGCGGTAACGTAGTCGCGGTTAACCTCCACCAGGACGGCGGCGCGCGTCAAACGCACATAGTGCGGCAATGCCACGAACGTCAGCGCCAGCGCGGCGTTGCCAATCGAGGGCCCAAATACCGCCACCAGCACCAGCGCCAGTAACAGGCTCGGCAGTGCCAGCATGATATCGACCACACGCATGATGACGTTATCGACAATCCCGCCAAAGTAACCGGCAATCAGCCCGAGAATCACGCCCATCAGCAGGGAGAGCACCACCACCAGACAGCCGACCAACAGAGACAAACGCGCACCGTACATCAGGCGGGACAGCACATCGCGGCCCACATCATCAGTACCAAACAGATGCGCCATGGTACCGCCTTCCTGCCACGCAGGAGGAGCCAGCAGCGTATCGCGGAACTGCTCTGCCGGGTTGTACGGCGCGAGGACGTTGGCAAAGACCGCAATCAGGATCATCACTACAACGTACACCAACCCAACAACCGCACCTTTGTTGCGTTTAAAATAGTGCCAGAACTCCTGCAGCGGGGTCATGGGCACCGGTGCAGCAATAACTTTATTTTCAGTAACCTGTGACATGATGGCCCCTTACTTCCTATGCCGAATACGCGGGTTCACCACGCCGTACAGCAGGTCTACCAGCAGGTTGACGAGGATAATCATCGTCGCGACCAGCAGTACCCCGCCCTGTACCACTGGATAATCACGGCGTTGTAGCGCATCGATCAACCAGCGTCCCAGTCCCGGCCACGAGAAAATAGTCTCGGTCAGGATTGCCCCAGCCAATAACGTACCGACCTGCAGGCCGATAACGGTCACAACGGGCAGCATCGCGTTACGCAGAGCGTGAATGATGATGACGCGCATACGGGTCAGGCCTTTGGCGCGTGCGGTACGAATGTAATCTTCACCCAGTACTTCCAGCATTGATGAACGAGTCATACGCACAATTACCGCCAGAGGAATGGTGCCAAGCACCATTGCCGGCAGGATCATATGCGCCAGCGCATCGATAAAGTTGCCCTCTTCACCCCAAATGGCGGTGTCAATCAGCATAAAACCGGTCAGGGGATTGGAATCATCAAGGAACACCATGTCGCTCACCCGACCGGAAACTGGCGTCAGGTTCCACTGCACGGAAACCAGCATGATCAGCATCATGCCCCACCAGAAAATCGGCATGGAGTAACCCGTCAGCGCCAGGCCAACGGCAGTGTGATCGAAAATGGAGCCGCGCTTAACGGCAGCAAGTACACCCACCGGAATACCCACCGCAACGGCGAAAATCATCGCGCAGACGCCAAGTTCCAGCGTTGCTTTAAAGCGAGGAACGAACTCTTCCCACACCGGTAATCGGCTTTTCAGCGAGATACCTAAATCACCATGCATAACCCCCCAGATATAATGGAGGTACTGCTGCCACATCGGTTTATCCAGACCGAGTTCAGCCAACAGTTGAGCATGACGCTCAGGGGAAATTCCACGCTCACCCGCCATGATCATTACCGGATCGCCGGGGATCATATGAACGAAAGCAAAGGTGAGAAGAGTGATACCGATAAACGTGGGGATGACGAGTCCCAAACGTCGGAGAATGAACTGCAACATAACCCGGATTCTCTCTAATGACGCACGGCCTGGAACCGTGAATCTGTATTGCTCACAAATCTTATCTCCCCCTCCAGCGAGAGGGAGATAAAGCATTACTGTCAGGTGGCGCTACGGTGACCCGACTTAACGGTCCGTAGCGCTGCCTGGCTTGCTTTTAATTATTCGACAGAGACGTTTTCGAAGTGATGTTTGCCTAATGGATCAACCACATAGCCTTTCACTTCTTTACGCACTGGTTCATACACGGTGGAGTGAGCAACAATCAGAGCCGGGGCCTGATCGTGCATAACAACCTGAGCTTGCTTGTACAGTTCAATACGTTTGTTGTGATCGTCGGTCGCACGCGCCGGCTGGATCAGATCTTCAAACGGCTTGTAGCACCAGCGAGAGTAGTTGGAACCGTCTTTCGCTGCCGCACAGCTGAACAGGGTGGCGAAGAAGTTGTCCGGATCCCCATTGTCACCGGTCCAACCCATCATCACCGCCTGATGCTCACCCGCTTTGGCGCGTTTCAGATATTCGCCCCACTCGTAGGTCACAATCTTGGCCTGAACGCCAATTTTCGCCCAGTCAGCCTGAACCATTTCCGCCATACGGCGGGCGTTCGGGTTGTAAGGACGCTGTACCGGCATGGCCCACAGCTCAACGGTAAAGCCTTTATCCTGACCCGCTTCCTTCAGCAGCGCTTTAGCCTTTTCAGGATCGTAGGTGTAGTCTTTAACGTCGTCGTTATAGCCCCACATGGTCGGTGGGATCAGGTTTTTCGCGGCAACGCCAGCGCCCTGATATACCGCTTTAATGATGGCTTCTTTGTTCACCGCGTAGGTCAGCGCCTGACGGACTTTCACGTCATCAAACGGTTTCTTCTCGGTGTTGAAAGAGAGGTAGCCAACGTTCAGACCGGCCTGCTCCATCAGGTTAATGTTTTTATCCTGCTTCATGCGCGCGATATCTGCCGGGTTCGGGTACGGCATCACCTGGCACTCGTTCTTCTGCAGTTTGGCGTAACGCACGGAAGCGTCAGGCGTAATGGAGAAGACCAGACGGTCAATCTGTGGCTTGGTGCCCCAGTAACCTTCGAATGCTTTATACAGAATACGGGAGTCTTTCTGGTACTGCTGCAGCTGGAACGGACCGGTCCCAATTGGGTTCAGATCCACTTTCTCCGGGGAACCGGCTTTCAGCATGTTGTCTGCATATTCTTTGGAAAGAATAGAAGCGAAGTCCATCGCCAGGTCAGCCAGGAAAGGCGCTTCCGGGCGAGTCAGCACGAACTGAACTGTTTTATCGTCCACTTTTTTCACTTCGGAGATCAGATCTGGCAGACCCATCCCTTCGAAGTATTCATAGCTACCGCCAGAGACTTTGTGGTACGGGTTTTGGGCATTTTTCTGACGATCGAAAGAGAACACCACGTCATCGGCGTTTAAATCGCGCGTCGGTTTGAAATCTTTGTTGTCCTGCCACTTCACGCCCTGGCGCAGGTGGAAGGTATAGGTTTTACCGTCTTCGCTGATTTCCCACTTCTCAGCAAGGCCCGGGATCACTTCAGTTGTACCGGTTTTGAACTCGACCAGGCGGTTATAGATCGGTACGGAGCTGGCATCATAGGTCGTGCCAGAGGTGAAAAGCTGTGGGTTAAAGCCTTCAGGAGATCCTTCTGAACAATAAACCAGAGTTTTAGCCTGTACGCTTGCGGCGCAGGTCATAGCCACCAGGCTCAGACCAAGCTTCAGCATCCCTGACTTCTTCAAGGAAATACTCATTCTTCTGCTCCAAATGTGATGTTTGTTGTTTTACCCTTTGCAGTGGGTTTGCACCGCCTGGCCTTTTTTGTTTTTTACCCGGCCGGGTCGGCGTTAAGAGGATAGGGATTCCGTTCACATAAGCGACTGAGTTGCAGTGCGGATTCTCCATGAAATGCCCCTCATGCCCTACAATCTGTCAACAGAATGTGAAAACGTCAATACAGGTAACCGTGATTTACACCAACGGTGAGAATTCGCAAACAAAGATTAAAAAAAGTGCAGAAGGACATTTTCAGCAGGGAAATTTGTGCTACGCGCACTATGCCAGAATAAACATCTTAATATTTCGCAACATTTGGTGATTAACATTTATGCAAATTATTAAAACTTTCTAAATTAATGCTGCATATCTGAGCGATTAATGCCATGAACGCTAAAGCGCACAGCGGAAAATGCCAGGTTCAGCCATAAGTAGCGCAAAAAAAGTTTCAAGCAAATATAAAAAAAGGCAATGGAATATGTCACAGAATCGTTAACAGTCAGTGGGAAGTGGTGCACAATTTTTGCAGATAAAAGGAAGGTCAATTTTGGTCGGTGATAGAGGATTACTCGCCACTGACGTGGCTCGCCCTACGGGCCGTTGCTAACGCAACGTTCTCTCGCTGCGCTCGAGTCGAACCTCTTCCCCCGGAGGTTCTCATCCTCGTGGGTTTCAAATGCAAAAAACCCTGCTCGTTGAGCAGGGTTTTGAATTTGGTCGGTGATAGAGGATTCGAACCTCCGACCCCTTCGTCCCGAACGAAGTGCGCTACCAGGCTGCGCCAATCACCGAATGCGGGGCGCATCTTACTGCTCAGCCGCGCCCCCGTCAATCCCTTAGTATCAAAATGCCATTTGATCGGCGAGAAAGTCAGCAGCCCAATTACTGAGCCGTAACCTTCTTCGCGTCCGGGATACGGCACCAGTTGTTATTCTCGTTAATACCGCCATTTGGCGAGGTATAACCGAGGCAACCCAAAATAGTGTCGTACAGTTCCACATGACGACGCGGCACCTTCATATCCGCTTCTTGCTTCAGGTGTGCAAACGCCTTCGCATGGTCTGGGTCTTCCAGATATTTGTCTGACATCCACACCAGCATTGGAACGCGGAACTGCTCTGGCGGAGCCATTTTACGCGGCGTACCGTGCAGGTGCTCACGCTCGTTAATCGACTCACCGTGATCGGCGGCGTAGAACACTATCGCTTTCTTATCCCGCAGTTGATCAAACACTTTGGTAATAAAGTGATCAACATAGGTTACCGAGTTATCAAAAGAGTTAATCATCTCGGCTTTCGAGCAACCGCTATCCACATTGACACACTCCGGCTTCCACTGCGCATATTCGCGGGTGTAGCGCTGCGTGTAGTTAAAATGCGAACCTTTGGTATGCAGAATAATCAGACGTTTGCCATCATCATCCGTCGGTTGCAGAGACTGCTGCATTTCGGTAATCAACAGCATATCGTCAACGTTCTTGCCACGGTTACGCGGCTCTGCGCCAATCTGCTCTCGGTAAGCGATGTTCTCCGCCATGGTATTGCTGTAGAACCACATCTCGCTTTGCATCGCGTAGAGGTCTGTCTTGAACCCTAACTGACCGAGCACGGAAAAGACGTTTTGTTCTTTCAGGGTACGCTGCGGGTTTTCTTCCGCCCCACCTTCACGCACAAACATACAGCGCAGCGAAAGTTTGGTCGCCGTGTCACAGGAATATCCACGGAACGCGGCCAGGTTTTTCTCCTGGGCGAGCCTTGGCGTGGTATTTCGCTCATAGCCAAAAATCCCCATATGGTCCCAGCGAGTGGTTTCGCCGATAATAAAGACCACATAGGTATCGTCGAGGTTCTTAGGCTCAACATAGGTAAATTTCTTCGCCGGGTTCATCAGCGATTTGTTGTCTGAGGATTCATCCACCTGTGCCCAGGCGTACAGACCCAGCGCAGAGAGCCAGTTTGACGGCAAGTAAGAGTTTGCCACAACCCCGCCATAGCTGGGTAAATCGATACCTGTTTCTCGCTCTACGCTTCTCTGTTGCATGCTCAGCAGGCGAATCGGCGCCCATACCATCAGGCCGGCCAGTAAAACTACCGCTACGCTACGCCACCTCATGCCCGGTGTACGAATTTGTCTCATCAACGTGTAGCGGCAGCGGTTACTCCAAATCAGCACCAAGGGAATAATACTGACCGAAACCAGCCACACGATGAAATGCCAGCCGACGACTTCTTTCGATAAATCAATATCCGTGGTCATTACGGAGGCGATAATACCGTAACCAATTACCACGTTCAGGAAGGTCATATAATAACTGGCGCCGGCAGAACACAGCACCAAACAGGTTGCCAGGACACGCCAGGCGCGGCGGCCAAACAAAGAGAGAAGGCGTAGTAAAAAGAAGGTCACCAGCACAGTGCCGGCCAATTCAACAACCGCGGAGAGTCCTTTCCAGACGGTAAAATCGTGCGCATATCCGCTAAAGCGACGGAAAAATACAGCACAGTTCATAAACAAACCGATATAGATTGCCAGCAAGAAACTGAGTTTCTGCTGCGTCATCGACTTAATGTATCTCATGCAAACAAACCCTGGAAATCGGGATAAAAAACCCTGAGCAGCGATCAATCAGACCTGACAGAGGAAAAATGCGACAACAGCAGAGGTGAAATGTCTACGGGCGCGGGTAAGTAGACCACAGGAGGGAGCAAAAGTGCTTATAGAGAATGAAAATGGCGCATAAATTTTTGTAAATATATGCGCCAGGTATTAATCATACTACTAATAGATTTAGGCGTGCGCCTCGGTATAGACGCTACGTTGTGGCTGACGAATAGTGGTAGAAAGCGCCAGCGAAATGATTAACAGCGCAAAGATAACGCAGAAGGTCACATAGAACCCGCCAAACAGCGAGGCGATAATGGAACCGCAAATGCTACCGATACCGAAGCCCAGGTAAATAACACCGTAGTTTTTAGCCAGGTTATTCAGACCGAAGAACTCGCTGACCAGTGACGGGAATACGGTGATGGTGCCGCCAAAGTTAAATGCGACACAGGCAATTGCCATAAAGAAGGTTACGTCATTCAGCGGCGCGAACAACAGTGCAGCCATACCGACCAGCGAAACGACCTGACCAATGGTGATCACGCGAATACGGGAGATTTTATCGGACAGAATCCCCAGCACCAGACGACCCGACAGGTTCGCGATAGAAATGACGGTAACCGCATTCGCCGCCGTCGCCACATCCATATGCGCCAGGCTTTGTGCGATATCTTTCGCCACGCCAATGACGTACAGACCGCTCATACACGCCGTCAGGAACATGACTGCCAGCATCCAGTACTGCGGTTTGCGCATGGACTGCGCCAGGGTGTAGTCGTTCTCAACCACGCCATTCTTCGCTTTCACTTCCTGATTCGGCGCATCTTTCATCAGCGTGGAGCCAAAGACGATCATCACCAGTACGATCGCGCCCCAAATCATGAAGGTTTTTTCCAAGCCCACGGTGCTCAGCAGTTGGCTGTCGATAAATTTAAAACCGAGGCTGCCAAGGCCATAAGAACCGATGGCAAAGGCGGAAATCAGCCCTTTACGCTCAGGGAACCATTTTACGCAGTTGGAAAGCGTTAACAGGTAACCTGCGCCATCCGCCAGACCAACCAGCACACCAGCGCTCAGCCACAGCATAATCAGGCTGTTGGAATGGGCGGTTAAGAAGAAACCGACGCCGAGTAAAATACCGGAGGCCATGGTGACGCGTTTCACGCCAAAACGTTCCTGCAGCTTGCCGGCAACGGAAGAGGAAATCGCCAGCCCGAGGCTCAGCAGGCCAAAAGAAAATGCCACCTGACTGACCGGCGCATCGAGCTTAGAAGAGAGCGCGCCATTAAACAGGCTCCAGGTATAAACAGAACCTAAAGCAAATTGGGTAATAATCGTGCCGATCAGTGTTAGCCAGCGAGTACGCTGATAATCAGAAGTTTTCATGGCAGTCTTCCTGCATAAGCAAAATGGGAAATTCTCTGCCAACAACCATACCGAAGCGCTTTTATGGCCAGGAGAAAACGGCATGAAATGCCGCCAGGACGGAATGAAATGCCTGGAATGCGGAATGAATGACGAGACAAAAAGTCGGGTTACTGAATTTTATCGTAAGAGTTAGTACACGCTATCGCTGAGGGGCGTGTGATTGCTGTTCTCAATATGTAACGGAGATGTTTAGCTGATGATTTTTTGCGTTAAAATTTAGCACTCACTCCCATGGTGTACATATAGTCGCTGTTATTGGCGCTATTTTCCGCCTGCGAAAGCGCCGCGTAAGCCGCCATGTGCCGGTTCAACAGCATATCTGCGCCAACGGTAACATCCAGCCAGTTGCCGTCTTGACCCGCCGCCGTCATGCGACTGAGGCCCGACTGCGCTTTCCAGATATTCTCGCCAAACTGCTGGTTATAGCTGATTTGCGCCCACGGTCGCACATCACCGAACTGAGAATTGACTCGCCAGCCTAACGTGCTGACGCTAGCATGCCACAGCGGATCGTTCTGCGTTACCGACGTCACGCTATCGCCAAATTCGTTGTAAGTAGACGTGGTCGAACCGTCATAATGCAGCGCGGCCACCGGACCGGTCATCACCTGCCTTGAAAGCGGAAAGTTCCAGCCCATACTCATGCCGCTGGTCGCATCCATAGGCGTTTCATCCGCCAGATTCACCACGGGACCCGCCACGTTTTGAGTGGAGCGAATACGTTCTTCCAGAATGTCGTTATAACGTGGTTGGTGATCGCTGTCCCATGTATAACGTTCAGCCGTATGCCCTGACATCGCATCAACGATATATTCTTGTTGCCAGCCATATGCTGTATTGATGAACAGCGCACAAACTACGACGCTCGCCAGAGTTAACCTTTGGCGACCACTACTGTTTCTTATAATCATCAACGCGACTCCAGAAAAGAGCCGAATTCGGCGATATTATTGTCATTGTGTGAAGGATATCGGGCCCATCAGGCCCTGTATTAAATATTGTCTTTTTAGCTGGCGCGTCAAGGCGGGCCGAATGAAATTTTTACGCCAGTAAAAACAGCGAGGAAGAATATGCAGCGTTGCGGATGGGTCAGTCAGGACCCACTTTACATTGCCTACCACGACAAGGAATGGGGTGTCCCCGAAACAGATGGCAACAAGCTGTTCGAAATGATCTGTCTGGAAGGCCAACAGGCCGGTTTATCGTGGATCACTGTGCTTAAGAAACGGGAAAATTATCGCCACGCCTTCCACTATTTTGACCCGGCAAAAGTGGCGGCCATGACCGAAGAGGATGTGGAAAGACTGGTACTGGATGCCGGCATTATTCGCCATCGAGGAAAAATTCAGGCCATTATAGGCAACGCTCGCGCCTTTCTGACCATGGCGCAAAACGGAGAATCGTTTAGCGAGTTCGTCTGGTCGTTTGTTGATAACCAACCGCAACTGACCCGCGCCGCCAACCTGAGCGATATCCCCACCTCTACACCGGCGTCAGATGCACTGTCTAAAGCGTTAAAAAAACGCGGATTTAAGTTTGTCGGCACCACCATCTGTTACTCCTTTATGCAGGCATGCGGCTTGGTCAATGACCATGTCACCAGCTGTATCTGTTACCCGGGAGAACAACATGATTCGTGAATCAAAGGCTGACGATCTACCGTCGATTCTGGCGCTGTGGATGGAAAGCACGATCCATGCCCATCCGTTTATCGAAGAACGCTACTGGCGCGAAAGTGAATCCATCGTGCGGGATGTTTATCTGCCAGCCGCACAAACCTGGGTATGGGAAGAAGAAGGGGTGCTCAAAGGCTTTGCCAGCGTCATTGACGACCGTTTTCTCGGCGCGCTGTTCGTCGCGCCTGCCGCCATCAGAAGCGGGATCGGCAAAGCGCTGGTGCAGCATGTGCAGCAGCGCTTTTCGTTACTCAGCCTCGAGGTCTACCAGAAGAATCAATCAGCGGTGAACTTCTACCATGCGCTGGGTTTTCGCATTGAAGATGGCGCATGGCAGGAAGAGACTCACCATCCCACGTGGATTATGGGTTGGCAGGCGGATCAAACGCCGTAAGCGTCAACGTTGGTCCGCTGTATTTTTCGAGCCACGCCAGCGCAGTGTTGCCCGCACAGCCATTCCCCAGCTTCGAGCTGGGGAGATCTTTGGTCAGCACGTTGACGGCGCCATTTTTACAAATACCGTTGGCGGCGAGATCCAAATCAGGCCAGGCGCCCTCATGAATACAGATGACACCAGGTTTAATTCCCGTCGTCACGACCGCTCCCGCCAGAACGTGCCCACGCTGGTTCCACACCCTGACCGTGTCGCCATCCGCAATACCGCGCGCTTTGGCATCCTGCGGATGAATCGTGACGGGCTCACGATCCGCTACCGCATATTGTTCGCGCAACGCGCTGTAATTTAGCTGACTGTGCAAACGGTGCGCCGGATGGGCGGAAAGCAGCTGTAACTGGCCCGGCTCGGCGTTACCGAACCACTCATCCGGCTCCAGCCACATCGGATGCCCCGCACAGTCCGCGTAACCGTAACTGGCAATCCTCGCGGAGTAGATTTCAATTTTACCGCTGTCCGTTTTCAGCGGATGCGCCTGTGGGTTGCGGCGAAAATCCGCGAAACGGATAAACTGCGCGCTGGCGGCATTTTCCGGCATTTCGATCAGCGCATTCCGCTGCCAAAACTCGGTGAATGGCGGCAACGTCACCTGCTGGCTAGCCCCACGCTGCCCGGCAATGTTGTAAAAAGTCTCCAGCCATTCCAGCTCGCTTTTGCCTTCAGTAAATCGCTCATATCCGCCCTTCTCCCAGCGTTCACTCAGCTCGGCAAAGACATCAAAATCATTTCGCGCTTCATCCTGCGGCGATACAACCTGCTTCATCGGCACCAGATGCTGGTTGCTGTAATCGCCAGTCATGGTCAAATCATTACGCTCAAAAGACGTCGTTGCCGGCAGCACGATATCGGCATGCTTCGCTGCGGCTGTCCAGAAACACTCTGAGATAACCACCAGCTCCGGTTTTTGCCAGGCGCGAATCAGACGGTTGGTGTCCTGATGATGGGTGAAGTTAGCGCCGCCTGCCCACCAAAGCATACGGATGTCCGGGAAATGGCGGTCCATACCGTTGTGCTGATAAAAACCACCCGGGTTCTCCAGCGCTTCAACAATTCGCGCCACCGGGATTTTATCCACCGCGTCGGTGCCGTTTTTAACGCTGCCCTGCATTGAAGCCAGCACCGCAGCACGGCGCGTTGGGTTGCCGCCGTTGGCAAAATGATACGACAGCCCAAAGCCGCCGCCAGGCGTCCCGATTTGCCCGAGCATGGCAGCCAGCGTGACAATCATCCAGTGTTTCTGCTCGCCATACTGCTGGCGTTGCATACCCCACCCCGCCATCAGCATGGTGGTGTTTTGGTGAAATATAGCCGCAAGTTCACGTATTTTCGCCGCCGGAACACCACAAATTTCAGCGGCCCATTCTGCCGTTTTTGCAACATCGTCAGATTTGCCCAGCAGATAGTCGGCAAAACGGTCATATCCGGTCGTACACCGGGTGAGAAAGTCCGCGTCGTGCCAGCCGTTTTCCACCAGCGTATGCGCGATACCCAGCATCAGCGCCACGTCGGTCCCCATATGCGGAGCGATCCATTCCATCTTCTCGCCAAAGAAATCGACGCTTTCCGATCGCATCGGATCGATACAGATCAACCGCTTCCCGCTGCCACGCAGTGCTTCAAAGTAAGCGAGGCCCTGCTCGTCGGAGGCGTTCCAGGCAATTTTCAGGGTATTCAGCGGATTGGCGCTCCATAACACCACCACTTCGCTGTTCTCCAGCACCACCGGCCAACTGGTCTGCTGCTGGTAAACTTCGTTACCGCCCACCACGTACGGCATGATGGCCTGCGCAGCGCCCGTCGAGTAATCCCCCAGATGCCCGGTATAACCACCCGCCAGCGCCATATAACGCTGTAACAGGGTTGCGGCTTTGTGTAACACGCCGTTGGAACGCCAGCCGTAGGAACCGGCAAAAATCGAGGCCGGCCCGTAGCTGTCACGGATGCGTTTATGCTGCGTATGGATAAGATTCAGCGCGTCGTCCCAACTGACACGAACAAATTCATCTTGCCCGCGCACCCCCTGCGGATTCTCCGGCGAGGCGAGAAAGCCTTTACGCACCATGGGAAAACGTACCCGCGTTTTACTGTGTACCTGGTCGCGCACCACGGTTTGCAAAGAGTTGGGATGGGCGGTGGGCAGCGCGCCGCGAGAGGAGAAAACCGTCTCGCCATCGGTTTCGACGAGAATAGGTCCCCAGTGGGCGGCGGTTAACACCGAGTAATGTGCGGGTGAATTAGCCAAGATGGCGCTCCTGAATGCGATGTGACGGCTTATTTATTATGCCGTTCAATGTTACTTACAAATTTCAGAGTCTTCCCTGGAATTTTCTTCATGTTCACACGTCATAATCAACCGCCACGGTCGCTGTGGCAAAGAAGAAAAAGTCATTAAGGAATTAAGATGAAGAAACGTGTTTTTGTTATTGCTGCCATCGTGAGCGGCGCCCTGGCGGTTTCTGGCTGCACAACAAACCCTTACACCGGCGAACGCGAAGCGGGTAAATCCGGCATTGGCGCGGGTATTGGCTCTCTGGTCGGCGCGGGTATTGGCGCACTCTCTTCTTCGAAGAAAGATCGCGGCAAAGGCGCGCTGATTGGTGCGGCGGCTGGCGCGGCCGTTGGCGGCGGTGTCGGCTATTACATGGACGTGCAGGAAGCAAAACTGCGCGACAAAATGCAAGGGACGGGCGTCAGCGTGACGCGCAGTGGCGATAACATCATCCTGAATATGCCAAATAACGTCACCTTCGACAGCAACAGCAGCAACCTGAAACCTGCGGGTGCCAACACCCTGACCGGCGTGGCAATGGTACTGAAAGAGTACAATAAAACCGCCGTCAACGTGCTCGGCTTCACCGACAGCACCGGCAGTCAGGATCTGAATATGCGCCTGTCGCAGCAGCGCGCGGACTCCGTGGCCAGCGCCTTAATCACTCAAGGCGTCGCCGCTAACCGTATCCGCACTCAGGGTATGGGCCCGGCAAATCCGATCGCCAGCAACAGCACGGCGGAAGGTAAAGCGCAAAACCGCCGCGTAGAGATCACCTTAAGCCCGCTCCAGTAACGTTTTGTGCCGGATAATGGCAGCGTCTTATCCGGCATGAAGCACTTGCCATCGTTGATTTTCGCGTTAAGGTGTTGTCACCAAATTTAGGGAAATCAGCGATGAGCAAATCAACACGGGCAACCATCAGCGATGTGGCGAAAGCCGCAAAAACCGGCAAGACCAGCATTTCACGCTACCTCAACGGTGAAAAGCACCTGCTTTCCGACGCGCTACTGGCCCGCATTGAACAAGCCATTGCCGATCTCGACTACCGTCCCAGCCTGATGGCAAGAGGCCTGAAACACGGTCGTACCCGTCTGATTGGTCTGATCATCGCCGATATTACTAATCCCTACTCCGTCAACGTGTTAAGCGGTATTGAAGCCGCCTGTCGCGATAAGGGCTTTACCCCGCTGGTGTGTAACACCAACAACGAAGTGGATCAGGAGCTGCATTATCTCGACCTGCTGCGCAGCTACCAGGTCGAAGGGATTGTGGTCAACGCCGTTGGAATGCGCGAAGAGGGGCTGAACCGCCTGCAACAGTCTGCGCTACCGATGGTACTGATTGACCGTAAAATCCCCGATTTCGCCTGTGATATGGTCGGGCTGGATAACACCCAGGCGGCAACGGTTGCCACTGAACATCTGGTCGAGCAAGGCTTTGAAGCCATCCTGTTCCTCAGCGAACCGCTGGGCATGGTGAATACCCGCCGCGAACGCCTGAGCGCTTTTCGCGCCACGCTCGCACAGTACCCCGGCGTTATCGCGCAAAATGCCGAAGTCCCGCTAACGGACAATACGCAACTGGATGACACGCTGCGCCAGTTTCACCAGCAGCATCGGGGGATGCGCAAAGCCGTTATCTCTGCCAACGGCGCTCTCACGCTGCAGGTTGCCCGCGCCCTGAAACGCATTGGCCTTAACTGGGGCAGCGATATCGGCCTGCTCGGTTTTGACGAACTGGAATGGGCGGAGCTGGCGGGCGTCGGTATCACCACGTTGAAACAACCCACATGGCAGATTGGCTACACCGCCGTTGAGCAGGTTGTACGCCGAATTGATGGCGGCTCTGCTGCCATTCAGGAACAGGTATTCTCCGGCGAGCTGATCGTGCGCGGCTCAACCGCCCGTTAAATTTCCTTCGTGATGGTGATCATAAATTCGACATCATGAGCTTTTCTTTGGAACCGGTTCCATCTAGCGTTATAACAAGAATGCTAGTCTGGAGTTTCCATGAAAAGAAAAATTATGGTGGTTACCGCCGCCTACGGCTACGACCAGGTGCGGGCCGCAGGCGGGCAAACGGCAATGTTGCCCATCATTGCCGAAGCCGGTGCTGACGGCGTCGAAATCCGCCGCGAGTTATTAACCGACGCCGAGCTGAAAACGCTGTCCACAATGGCCTCTGCAATCGAACTCTTCGGCCTGCTGGCCTGTTATTCAGCGCCTGAACCGTTATTCCTTGAGGATGGGAACCTGAATCCCCGACTTCCGCAGCTCCTCGAAGAAGCGCAGGCCCTACAGGCGCTGTGGTTAAAAGTCTCTCTCGGTCATTTTTCCCATACCGAACAGTTCGACGATTTACGTGAATGGCTGGACAACAGCGGCATGGAGCTGGTTGTGGAAAACGATCAGACCGCCTGCGGACGCCTGCAGCCGATGCAACGTTTTAATGAAGCCTGTCAGACGCAAAACCTGCCGATATCTCTGACTTTCGATATGGGCAACTGGCTGTGGGTTGGCGACTCCCCGGAACAGGCCGCGCAGAACCTGGCGCCAACCGTCGGATATATCCATGTCAAAGCCGCAGTTACGCATCGCGATAGCTACCGTGCCGTACCGCCTGATGAAGCAGATTCACGCTGGCTGGCGCTGTTAAAAACGCTGCCCAACGATGTTCCGCGCGGTATTGAGTTCCCCCTGGAAGGGCAGGATTTGACGGCGGTTACCCGCCACTACGTCGAGCTGTTACGCGAGGAGTAACACATGAAAAATTCACTGGATGCGGTCACTATTGGTGAAGCGATGGCGATGTTTGTCGCCACGCAAACCGGCGAACTCACGGATGTAGAGCAGTTTATCAAGCGCGTTGCAGGCGCTGAACTCAACGTGGCGACCGGTCTTGCTCGTCTGGGCCTGAAGGTCGGCTGGGTGAGCCGCGTAGGCAACGACAGTTTTGGTCGTTTTATCGTTAAGTCGCTGGAAAAAGAAGGGATAGATGCGCAGGGAGTTACCCAGGACGGGCGTTACGCTACCGGCTTTCAGTTGAAATCTAAGGTCGAAAATGGAACCGATCCCATTGTGGAGTATTTCCGCAAAGGGTCCGCCGCCAGCCACCTCAGCGTTGAGGATTATCACGAGGACTATTTCGCCAGCGCGCGCCACTTGCACCTGAGCGGCGTGGCGGCAGCGCTTTCTGCCAGCTCCTATGAACTACTGGCGCACACCGCCCGCACACTGAAAGCCCAGGGGAAGACCATCTCGTTCGACCCAAATTTGCGTCCGGTACTGTGGAAAAGCGAAGCCGAAATGGTGGAAAAACTGAACCGGCTGGCATTCCAGGCTGACTGGGTTTTACCTGGATTAAAAGAGGGGATGATTTTAACCGGCCAACAGACGCCTGAAGCCATCGCCGACTTTTATCTGCGTCACGGAGTGAAGGCCGTGATCATCAAAACCGGGGCTGATGGTGCCTGGTACAAAACAGCCAGCGGTGAACAAGGTTGCGTTGCACCGGTAAAAGTCGACAACGTGGTCGATACGGTCGGCGCAGGCGATGGCTTTGCCGTGGGCGTTATCAGTGCCCTGCTGGAAGGCCGTTCGCTGCATCAGGCGGTGACCCGCGGCAATAAAATCGGCGCACTGGCCATTCAGGTTCAGGGCGACAGCGAAGGATTACCCACACGTGAACAATTAGGGGAATAAACTCCCGGCCAACTCTGTCTCTGTACCCTACATACAGAGGCGGCGTATCAGCATAACCAGAGGGCAGTCTATGAATAGCTCAACTAATGCAGCAAAACGCTGGTGGTACATTATGCCAATCGTGTTTATCACGTATAGCCTGGCGTACCTTGACCGTGCGAACTTCAGCTTCGCCTCCGCCGCCGGTATCAACGAGGACCTCGGCATTACCAAAGGGATCTCTTCCCTGCTGGGCGCTCTGTTTTTCCTCGGCTATTTCTTCTTTCAGATCCCAGGCGCGATTTACGCAGAACGGCGCAGCGTACGAAAACTGATTTTTGTCTGTCTGATCCTCTGGGGCGCATGCGCGTCGTTAACCGGTATGGTCAGCAATATTCCAATGCTTGCTGCCATCCGCTTTATTCTTGGCATCGTTGAAGCCGCGGTGATGCCCGCAATGCTGATTTATATCAGCAACTGGTTTACGAAATCCGAGCGCTCGCGCGCTAACACTTTCCTGATCCTCGGTAACCCGGTTACCGTCCTGTGGATGTCTGTGGTTTCCGGTTATCTGATCCAGGCGCTGGGCTGGCGGGAAATGTTTATCATCGAGGGCTTCCCGGCCATCATCTGGGCGTTCTGCTGGTGGGTATTGGTAAAAGACAAACCGTCTCAGGTCGGCTGGCTGTCAGAATCTGAAAAAGCCGCCCTTCAGGCGCAACTGGAAAAAGAGCAGCAAGGCATCAAAGCCGTGCGTAACTATAGCGAGGCCTTTCGCTCACGTAACGTCATCCTGCTGTGCATGCAGTATTTCGCCTGGAGTATTGGCGTCTATGGTTTTGTCCTGTGGCTACCGTCGATTATCCGCAACGGCGGCGCAAATCTGGGCATGGTAGAGGTTGGCTGGCTGTCATCTGTACCTTATCTGGCGGCGACGGCGGCGATGATCCTCGTCTCCTGGGCCTCCGATAAGCTGCAAAACCGTAAACTGTTTGTCTGGCCGCTGTTATTGATAGCCGCTTTCGCTTTTATCGGCTCCTGGGCCGTGGGTGCAGACCACTTCTGGATTTCTTACACGCTGTTAGTTATTGCGGGTGCGGCAATGTACGCCCCATATGGCCCTTTCTTCGCCATCATCCCGGAAATGCTGCCGCGCAACGTCGCCGGGGGTGCAATGGCGCTGATTAACAGCATGGGCGCGCTAGGCTCATTCTTTGGTTCATGGTTTGTCGGCTACCTCAATGGCGCAACCGGCAGCCCATCCGCCTCGTACATTTTTATGGGGGTGGCGCTTTTTGTCTCAGTATGGCTAACTTTAATTGTTAAGCCTGCTAATAATCAGCAATTACCTATTGGCGCACGCCACGCTTAAATTTTAACTTACGGAGATTCGCATGAAGCCGTCCATTATTCTCTATAAAGCGTTACCTGACGATTTACTGCATCGCCTGGAAGAGCATTTTACTGTGACTCATGTGCCTAACCTGCGCCCGGAAACGGTCACACAGCACGCCGAGGCTTTTGCCAACGCGGAAGGTCTGCTGGGTTCCAGTGAAGCCGTCAATACCGCCCTGCTGGAGAGGATGCCCAGGCTTCGTGCGACATCCACGATTTCCGTAGGCTATGACAACTTCGACGTCGATGCCCTCAACGCGCGTAAGGTGCTGTTGATGCACACGCCAACCGTGCTGACGGAAACTGTCGCCGATACGGTAATGGCGCTGGTGTTAAGCACCGCTCGCCGCGTGGTAGAAGTTGCTGAACGGGTGAAAATTGGCGAGTGGACCAAAAGTATCGGGCCGGACTGGTTTGGTACGGATGTACACCACAAAACGCTGGGGATTGTCGGCATGGGCCGTATTGGTCTGGCGCTGGCGCAACGCGCGCATTTTGGTTTTAGCATGCCGATTCTTTATAACGCGCGCCGTCATCACCAGGAGGCGGAAGAACGCTTCAACGCGCGTTACTGCGACCTCGATACGCTGTTGCAGGAGTCCGATTTTGTCTGCCTGATCCTGCCGTTAACCGCAGAAACGCATCATCTGTTTAGTACCGAACAGTTTGCCAAAATGAAGTCCTCCGCCATTTTCATTAACGCCGGGCGTGGGCCAGTGGTCGATGAAAAAGCGCTGATTGCCGCCCTGCAAAGCGGGGAAATTCATGCCGCAGGCCTGGATGTGTTTGAGCAGGAGCCATTACCGGCAGACTCACCGTTATTGGCGTTGCCAAACGTGGTAGCCGTGCCGCACATAGGCTCAGCGACGCACGAAACGCGCTATAACATGGCGGCCTGTGCGGTGGATAACTTAATCGATGCGCTGCAAGGACGCGTTGAGAAGAATTGCGTGAACCCGCAGGTCGCGCCATAAACAAAAGGCCGGGTAGCGCTTACGCTTACCCGGCCTTTTATGTATTACAGCGCCTTCATTACTGAGCGGCATTCACCGCAGCAGTCCAGGCCTGATTAAATGCCTGATGCTGAGAGGCCAACGGGCCAATCAGCGTGTTGTACTGACTTGCCTGCTGTGAAGTTGGGAACTGGATACCGTTAGCGACAAAGCTCACCTGCGTATCCTGCTGTGCCACAAAATCACCGACCTGCACTAACTGCTGCGTGAAGATTTGCGCGGCAGGGATCAGCGGCTGTAGCGCCTCTGAAGGTACAGTGACGACTTTATTGTAGACCTGGTCAAAGACCGGCTTCAGATCCTCGCCCTGCTTCAGCGCGCCATGCGCAGCATCTGCCTGCAGTTTCGCATTCTGCAACTGTTGCCCTAATACGCCCAACGCACCATTTGCCTGACGCAGCGGTTCACGCTGAGTCACATAATCCTGAGGAACACGAATCGCATTTACGCTATCAACCACCGGGCGCAGACCGGAGTCCATTGCCTGATTAACCTGCTGCGAATAGCCATACAGAATCGCGTAATCGGACACAAACGGGCCAAACTGTTTTTTCTGATCGGCGGTCAGCGTTGGTAAACGCTCTCCGCTACGCATTGCAGTATTCTGCAGAAAATCGATAAACGCTTTGCGTTGATCGCCTTCTTTATCAAAACACCCACTCAGGCCAACTACCATTAAGAGCGCCAAAACAGGCGCAAACCAGCGAGAGCAGGACTTACCTGTCGCCATTTTAATACTCCTTTCACCCAAAAATGCGCACAACGACACCCGCGTGCCTGACGTTGACAAGGATAGTCCAGGTCAGCCCCGCAAGATACCCTTTCCGCGTAATCTTGTGGGGGAAAATAACCGCTCCCGCCACCCATCGTTTTGCTAAACAATGCGCCATTTACCACACGACGTCATATTTTAGTCATCTTTACAATCGGGATCGATCGTTCGCAGATCACGACCTTTATCAGTTCGTTAGCCTGCAAAAGATTGTCGACCCCGATCCGCTGAAACGAATCCATCACACAAACCTAAAATCCGGCTTCATTTTTTCCGACTACTCTTAATGAGCTTCGATGAAATTCACGATCCCGCTGTGTGATTTGTAGGAGTTCTCAATGGAATACAAAGATCCTATGTTTGAACTGCTGAGCAGTCTGGAGCAGATTGTTTTTAAAGATGTATCGCAGACGGTTACTCTGACGCAAAAAACCAACCCTTTCACCGAATTTGAACAGCTACGACGAGGGACAGGTTTAAAAACAGATGATTTTGCCCGGGTGATGGGCGTGACGGTCGCGACGGTTCATGAATGGGAGTCTAAACGCGTAAAGCCTTCCAATACCGAATTGAAGTTAATGCGCCTGATTCAGGCAGACCCAAGATTAAGTAAGCAACTGATGGATTGAACTATTTTTCAATTTTACTTATGAACGGTCCTGTAAAAGGGCCGTTCCCTTAAGGGGGTTATCCACAAAAAAGAAAATAGTAGTTGCATCCACATGCGTAAAATGAGTTAATGCCCTCAACGGTTTGACGTACAGACCATTACAGCAGTTAGTAAGGCAAGTCCCTTCAAGAGTTATCGTTGATACCCTTCGTAGTGAGCATTTCCTTTACTGTTAAAAAATCTGTAAAGCACGCCATATCGCCGAAAGGCACACTTATTTTTTAAAAGGTAATACACTATGTCCGGTAAAATGACTGGTATCGTAAAATGGTTCAACGCTGACAAAGGTTTCGGCTTCATCACTCCTGACGATGGCTCTAAAGACGTGTTCGTACACTTCTCTGCTATCCAGAACGATGGCTACAAATCTCTGGACGAAGGTCAGAAAGTTTCCTTCACCATCGAAAGCGGCGCTAAAGGCCCGGCAGCTGGCAACGTAACCAGCCTGTAAGCTTAAAAAGCTCAAAATTCTGAATCCCTGCCAAACGGCGGGGATTTTTTTTATCTGTACTTCGCAAGACTCCCCGCCCAAACGCTTCTTTGCATTACTTTACCCGTCCTCCCTTTGACCTTTCCCTAAGGGCAAGCTTTATAGTGAGCCAGTCTGTATTCCACAATATTCACAAGGAATTGAAGCTATGTCGAAATCCTCACTGCTGCTGGTTTTAGGTTTGCTCACAACCGGTAGCGCGTTCGCAGCAACTCCGGAAGCTGCTTTTCTGGCGGAACACGGGCTCAGCGGTAAATCCGTCGAGCAAATCGTCGAGACCATTGACCAGTCGCCACAGAACCGCCCGCTGCCGTACTCAGCATCAATCACCAGTACCGAACTGAAGCTCTCTTCGGGCGATCAGATTTATACCCTACCGCTAGGTGACAAGTTCTATCTGTCATTTGCCCCCTATGAATGGCAAACACATCCTTGCTTCAACCACAGCCTTTCTGGCTGCCAGGGCGAAATGCCGGAGAAGGCATTCAATGTCAAAGTGACGGATAACAAGGGTGAGGTGGTGGTACAAAAAGTGATGAAGAGTGGTCGAAATGGCTTCGTCGGGGTATGGCTACCGCGCAATATGGCAGGCACAATCGCGGTAAGTTACAACGGTAAAACGGCGGAGTATCCCATCAAGACGATGGAAGACAGCCAGACCTGTCTGACAAAATTACAGCTGCGCTAACTACATACAAAAAAGCCGGATGGCACAATGCTTATCCGGCTTTTCTAAGTCAGCTCAGGAGCGTTACTGCAGCAGAGAAATATCCGCTACGCGCAGGAACAGTTCGCGCAGTTTTGCGAGCATAGACAGACGGTTAATACGCAGATCTTTATCTTCCACGTTGACCATCACTTTCTCGAAGAACGCATCAACCGGTTCACGCAGTTCCGCCAACTCAACCAGCGCTTCCTGGTAACGACCAGCTGCAAAGACAGGCTCCAGCTTATCGCGCAGCACCACAACCTGCAGCGCCAGCGCAATTTCTTCCGGCTCTTTCAGCGTTGCCGAATTTACGCGGTCATTCAGCGTCTCTTCGGACTTCGCCAGGATGTTCGATACACGCTTGTTCGCTGCAGCCAGCGCGGACGCGGCTTCCAGCGTACGGAAGTGCGAAACAGCCTTCATACGTGCGTCGAAATCAGCCGGACGAGTCGGACGACGCGCCAGTACTGCCTGAATGGTATCGACGGTGTAACCTTCATCCTGATACCAGGCGCGGAATCGACCGAGCATAAAGTCGATCACATCATCCACCACGTTGGCGTTAGTCAGCTTGTCGCCATACAGACGAACCGCTTCTTCAGTCAACGTTTGTAGATCCAGATTCAGGTTCTTCTCAACGATGATACGCAGTACGCCCAGCGCGGCACGACGCAGCGCAAACGGGTCTTTGTCGCCTTTTGGATGCTGACCGATACCGAAGATACCCGCCAGGGTGTCCATCTTATCGGCAATCGCCACGGCACAGGCAACCGGGTTAGACGGCAGGTCATCACCGGCAAAACGCGGCTGATACTGCTCGTTCAGCGCCACAGCGACATCTTCCGCTTCACCATCGTGACGCGCGTAGTGCATGCCCATCACGCCCTGAGTATCGGTGAACTCGAAGACCATGTTGGTCATCAGGTCGCACTTGGACAGCAGGCCAGCACGCGTTGCGTGGTTAACGTCAGCGCCAATCTGACCAGCAATCCAGCCCGCCAGCGCCTGGATACGGTCAGTCTTGTCGCGCAGCGTACCCAGTTGCTGTTGGAACAGCACGGTTTGCAGACGCGGCAGATGGTCTTCCAGACGTTTTTTACGGTCAGTATTGAAGAAGAATTCGGCATCCGCCAGACGCGGACGAACCACCTTCTCGTTACCGGAGATGATTTGCTGCGGGTCTTTGGATTCGATGTTGGCAACGAAGATAAAATTCGGCAGCAGTTTGCCGTCGTTCGCGTATACCGGGAAGTACTTCTGGTCACCTTTCATGGTGTGTACCAGCGCTTCGGACGGAACAGCGAGGAATTTTTCTTCGAACTTCGCGGTCAGCACGACCGGCCATTCCACCAGCGAGGTGACTTCTTCCAGCAGGCTTTCACTCAGATCGGCGTTGCCGCCAATTTTACGCGCCGCGTCTTCGGCATCGGCTTTGATTTTGGCTTTACGCTCAGCGTAATCCGCAATCACTTTGCCGCGCTCACGCAGAATTTCTGGGTACTGATCGGCATTATCGATGGTGAACTCCGGCTCGCCCATAAAGCGATGCCCGCGGATCACGCGATCGGACTGAATACCCAGAATAGTTGCCGGAATAACTTTATCGCCCAGCAGCAACGTCACGGTGTGAACCGGACGCACGAAGTGAACGTCAGACGCGCCCCAGCGCATCAGTTTCGGGATCGGCAGCTTCGCCAGTGAGGTGGCGATCATGTTCGGCAGCAACGCTTCAGCGCTTTCGCCTTTCACATGCGCGCGATACAGCAGCCACTCGCCTTTGTCGGTGGTCAAACGCTCAGCCTGATCAACCGTGATGCCACAGCCACGCGCCCAACCTTCGGCCGCTTTGCTCGGTTTACCTTCGGCGTCAAACGCCTGGGCGATAGCCGGGCCGCGTTTTTCTACTTCACGGTCGGGTTGTGCTTCAGCCAGGGCAGCGACTTTCAACGCCAGACGACGCGGCGCGGCGAACCACTCCACGTTGCCGTGCGCGATGCCAGCATTATCCAGCTCCGCGGTAAAGTTCGCAGCAAAGGACTCAGCCAGGCTGCGCAGTGCTTTTGGTGGCAGCTCTTCAGTGCCGATTTCCACCAGAAAAGTTTTCTCAGACATGGCCGCCTCTTATTTGTCTTTGTTGCACATCGGGAAGCCAAGGGCTTCACGGGAAGCGTAGTAAGCTTCTGCCACTGCTTTGGTCAGGGTGCGAATACGCAGGATATAGCGCTGACGCTCGGTGACGGAGATGGCTTTACGCGCATCCAGCAGGTTGAAGCTATGGGCGGCTTTCAGAATACGTTCATACGCAGGCAGCGGCAGCGGATTTTCCAGCGCCAGCAACTGCTGCGCTTCTTTCTCGTACTGCTCGAAGCAGGTGAACAGGAAGTCCACGTCGGCGTATTCGAAGTTGTAGGTGGATTGCTCCACTTCGTTCTGATGGAACACGTCGCCGTAAGTGGTTTTACCCAGCGGGCCGTCGCTCCAGACCAGGTCGTAAACGCTGTCTACGCCCTGAATGTACATGGCCAGACGTTCCAGACCGTAGGTAATTTCCCCGGTCACTGGTTTACATTCCAGACCACCAACCTGCTGGAAGTAGGTGAACTGCGTGACTTCCATGCCGTTCAGCCACACTTCCCAACCCAGACCCCAGGCACCCAGCGTTGGGTTTTCCCAGTTATCTTCCACGAAACGGATATCGTGAATGGTCGGGTCCATACCCAGCTCTTTCAGAGAACCCAGGTACAGCTCCTGAATGTTGTCCGGAGACGGCTTAATCACTACCTGGAACTGATAGTAGTGCTGTAAGCGGTTCGGGTTTTCGCCATAGCGGCCGTCGGTCGGACGACGAGAAGGCTGCACATAAGCAGTCGCCATCGGTTCCGGCCCCAGCGCCCGCAGGCAGGTCATTGGGTGAGATGTCCCCGCGCCGACTTCCATGTCCAATGGTTGAACGATGGTGCAGCCCTGGCGAGCCCAGTAATCCTGTAAGGTCAGGATCAAGCCCTGGAAGGTCCTGGTATCAAACTTTTGCATATTATTTCGTGCTGGATACGTGTGGATTTAAAGGAAGCGGTCAGTATACCCGCTGGCTGCAAGATATACAGTATGAAACGGGAAAAAGGGGGAACTTAGCGCATGGAAAGGTGTAAAAACTGCCCGTCTGCATCAAAAGAGCAGACAAAACTCTCTTTACGGAAGGTAGAACCACGCATCTCATAGCTGCCCTGAAATTGTTCCAGACCGGAGATATCAATTTTCTGCACACCAGTGTTGTAGATTTGTGCCGCCTCATTTTTACACAGTGACTCCATATCCAGCGAACGTGTTGCACTGACTTTGATCTTTTGCGCCTTCTGCGCGGGTGCAGGCGGCTGGGTGTCGGCGCACGCAACCAGTAAAAGGGTAACGATCGCGGAAAAGAAATACTTCATCATCATTTTATTACCGCCTGGTTTGCTGGTCAGTCTTATTATTAAGTGTCTGGAAACGGATGCTATTTTGAGAATCTCATCAGACCATCTCAAGCTTTAGCGTAAGAACTCGGATTTTTCCAGTGAGCTACGCTCGCAAATTTTCGGTCAGACTTTTTTTAATGGATACAGAGGAACTGATGCAGCCCAAAATATTCTGGATTGATAACCTGCGCGGGATAGCCTGTCTCATGGTTGTGATGATCCACACCACGACCTGGTACATCACCAATGCGCAAAGCGTCAGCCCATTGAATTGGGATCTGGCCAATGTGCTCAATTCAGCTTCTCGCGTCAGCGTCCCGTTGTTCTTTATGATTTCGGGCTATCTGTTTTTTGGCGAGCGCAGCGCCAAACCGCGCCATTTCATGCGCATTGCGCTCTGCATCCTGTTTTACAGCAGCGTGGCGCTGGCCTACATCCTGCTGTTTACCTCGATCAACGCTGAGCTGTCGCTGAAAAACCTGCTGCAAAAGCCGGTGTTCTATCACCTGTGGTTTTTCTTCGCGATCGCCGTAATCTACCTGGTTTCCCCGCTGATACAGGTAAAAAATATCAGCGGCAAGATGCTGCTGGCGCTTATGGTGGTGATTGGGGTGATTGCCAATCCCAATACCGTCTCACAAAAAATTGGCGGTTTTGAGTGGCTTCCCATCAACCTGTACATCAGTGGCGACACGTTCTACTACATCGTGTACGGTATGCTAGGCCGAGCGATTGGTATGATGGATACGCACAAACGCGCACTTACCTGGCTCTGTGCGGCGTTGTTTATCACCGCAGTGTTTATTATTTCTCGAGGCACGTTGCATGAACTGCGTTGGCGAGGCAATTTTGCCGATACCTGGTATCTCTATTGCGGCCCGGCGGTGTTTATTTGTGCTGCCTCCCTCCTGACGCTGGTCAAAAATACGCTCAGTACGCGCACTCTGCCGGTACTGGGCCTTATTTCCCGCCACTCTCTGGGCATTTATGGCTTTCATGCGCTGATCATTCACGCGCTACGCACCAACGGTGTTGAACTCAAAAACTGGCCGCCGCTGGATATGCTATGGATTTTTAGCGCCACGCTGGCGGGAAGTTTACTGTTGTCTGTATTGTTGCAGCGCATCGATACGCGCAGACTGGTGAGCTAACAATAAAAGCCCTCGATCGGTAACCATCGAGGGCATACGATCACTCCGTAAAATCGTCTGCGACTGCCAGCGTTTCTTTTGGATGCTCAAAGCCACTATCACGGATATTTTTCTGCACCGCAACGGTACCAAACAGGCTTAAAAAGAAGGCCAGGCCGTAAAACCCTTTCTCGTTTAGCAGCAGCGTGGCATTCCACAAACCGATAACCAACAACGCAACCGCAATAATAAACGCGGCAAGACAGGTTATGTAGTAAATCGGCGTTGTCGGGATCCCCTCATATTTATCCCGTACCGTCTTTTGATACGACGCAGCAGAAAACAAACCAAGCACCAAAACAGCAAAGTAATACCCCTTTTCGTTCAACTGCATATCGGCATTCCACAACCCCAGCAGATAAACCACAATGCCGCCGAGAAGCGCGACCCATGACACAAGACTAAATGCCGGTGAATAAGTTGATGTCCTGTTTTCCATTTAGAGGTCCTGTCCTTTAGATAAATATTCTGCTGAACGCATGAGTAAAACTTGCCCCAGTAAACATACGATGAATGCCACCGGGAACAGCCCCTTTTCGAGGGGGGATAATGGGACATTCAATACGCCCACCAACAGCACCCCGACCGTGATGAGCGCCACCATCTGACATACAGAGGCGAAGTGTTCATCGTTCTGATTGAGATTTTCTGCACGCTGATAAACGTACGTCACAAACATTCCCGTCATCAGCACGGCAAAAAAATAGCCTTTGCTACTCAATAACGGGCATGCCCGCCATAAGCCAATAACGTAAATAAATGCACCAGAGAAGAATAATATCCATGGCAACAGCCTTGTCGTCTTCATTGGGACCTCCTTATCCATCATGGATACAATATGAATAACCCGCTAAAGACAACACAGAAAAGGTCACTACGCCGGACTTTCAGAATAAATTCATGCGCGCCAATTATTAATTAGATTGAAATATATATTTGATAAATCCCCTCTGTTTACCAGAGGGGATTTAGGGTCAGGACATCAGCGGGTGTAATTGCTGATAGATTCGGCGGAAGTTTTCCCGACGCTGTTGGTAAAGGGCATGGCGCTCGGCATCAGGATAATGCGCCTGCTCCAGCGTAAGCTGAGGTAGAAGGTCTGATAATGGCTGCTGCGGATTAATGGCAATCTGCGCCAGACGCGCCGCACCGAGAGCAGGACCAACATCGCCGCCGGTACGGTAATCCAACTGCAATCCGCTGATGTCAGACAGCATCTGACGCCAGTATTCGCTGCGTGCCCCGCCGCCAATCAGCGTAATGCTGGAGGGCTGCACGCCGCAGGCGTGTACCACGTCCATACCCTCAGCCAATGCAAAACCAACGCCTTCCAGCACCGCCTGTGCCAGCTCCGCCGGACCATGCTGATGCGTCAGACCGAAAAATACGCCCTTCGCCTGCGGGTTGTTGTGCGGCGTACGTTCACCGGACAGATAGGGTAAAAACCAGACCGGCTCAGCGTGTTCATCCGCCTGTTGCGCTGCGGCAATCAACGCAGGAACACTCGCCAGTCCGGTTAATTTTGCCGCCCAGTCCAGGCAGGATGCCGCACTTAACATCACGGACATCAGGTGCCATCGTTCAGGCAATGCATGGCAAAAGCTATGGACCGCGCTTTCCGGTTTGCTGAGAAAGCCGTCGCTGACCGCAAAATAGACCCCGGAAGTACCCAGCGATAGCATCGCCTGACCGGCATTCATCATGCCCACGCCAACCGCCCCCGCTGCGTTATCCCCGCCTCCGGCGACCACCGCAACCTCCTGCATTCCCCAGGCCCTGGCGACTGCTGGCAACAATGTTCCGGTAATCTCACTGCCTTCATAGAGCGCAGGCATATGCGCACGAGTCAGCTTACAGGCTTCCAGCATGACATCACTCCAGTCACGCTTCGCAACATCCAGCCACAGGGTACCAGCCGCATCAGACATATCGCTGGCGAAATCGCCGGTCATACGCAGGCGCAGGTAATCTTTCGGCAGCAGGACTTTATCAACCCGGCTAAAAATCTCCGGTTCGTGGCGCTGTACCCACAGCAGCTTTGGCGCGGTAAAGCCAGGCATCATCAGGTTGCCGGTGATGGCACGAGACTGCGGAACCAGACTCTCCAGCATGACGCACTCTTCGGCGCAGCGACCATCGTTCCACAGGATAGCCGGGCGCAATACCTTCTGTTGTGCATCCAGTAGCGTCGCGCCGTGCATCTGTCCGGCAATTCCCAACGCTTTCACCTCGCGAAGTGAATGCTGCCGACCCAGAGCTTTCACAGCGCGATCCGTTGCCAGCCACCACTGCTCTGGGTCTTGTTCTGACCATAACGGGTGCGGGCGCGAGACGGTGAGTTTCTCTGTTTGCGAAGCGACCACATCGCCCTGCTCATTGAGCAGAATGGCCTTTACGCCTGATGTGCCAAGATCTATCCCGATATACATAGGGCATCGTTCCTTAAAGAAAGGCCCGGTCGCGCGAGCTGACCGGGCTTACGGACATGCTCAGAGACCCGTTATTTGTCGAACAAATAATGGTTCACCAGATTTTCCAGCAATTCCTGATGACCGCTCTGGTGCACTGGCGCCAGGTTGTGTTGTTCAGCGTACTGCGCAATTTCCGTCAGCGTCATCTGCCCTTTCAGAATTTGCTGGCCCAGCTCACCATTCCAACCGGCATAACGTTTAGCCACGCGCTGATCCAGACCACCGTCTTCAATCATACGCGCCGCAATTTTCAGCGACAGCGCCATGGTATCCATCGCACCAATATGACCATAGAACAGATCGTATTTATCGGTACTCTGACGACGAACCTTGGCATCGAAGTTCAGGCCACCGGTGGTGAAGCCGCCGGCTTTCAGGATTTCGTACATCACCAACGCATTCTCTTCTACGCTGTTCGGGAACTGGTCAGTATCCCAGCCCAGTTGCGCGTCCCCACGGTTGGCATCGACAGAGCCAAACAGACCCAGCGCGATAGCGGTGGCGATTTCGTGATGGAACGAGTGACCCGCCAGCGTGGCGTGGTTGGCTTCGATATTCAGTTTGATCTCTTTTTCCAGACCGAACTGCTTGAGGAATCCGTATACGGTCGCCGCATCGTAATCGTACTGGTGCTTGGTCGGTTCCTGCGGCTTCGGCTCGATAAGCAAAGTGCCCTGGAAACCGGTTTTGTGTTTGTGTTCCACGACCAGTTGCATGAAGCGGCCAATTTGCTCACGTTCCTGCCGCAGATCGGTATTCAGTAGCGTTTCATAGCCTTCACGACCGCCCCACAGAACGTAGTTTTCACCGCCTAGTTTATGCGTGGCATCCATAGCCGTAACCACCTGCGTGGCGGCCCAACTGAACACTTCTGGATCCGGGTTCGTGGCCGCGCCCGCGCCGTAACGTGGGTTGGTGAAGCAGTTTGCCGTTCCCCACAACAGCTTCACGCCGCTCTGTTCCTGTTTTGCCGCCAGTACATCAACCATCTGCGCAAAATTGTTTTTGTACTCTTTCAGCGACGCACCTTCCGGCGAGACATCCACGTCATGGAAGCAGTAGTAGGGCACGTTCAGTTTGTGGAAAAACTCGAACGCCACGTCCGCCTTGCGCTTCGCTAATTCCAGCGCTTCACCGGGCTGCTGCCACGGACGATCGAAGGCACCCATACCGAACATATCCGCACCGTTCCAGCAGAAGGTATGCCAGTAGCAGGCAGCAAAACGCAGATGATCTTCCATGCGCTTGCCCAACACGATTTCGTCTGGGTTGTAATGACGAAATGCGAGCGGGTTGGTGGACTGAGTTCCTTCAAAACGTACACGATCGAGTTGGTCAAAATAAGCCGGCATAATAAGCTCCATAATCAGGTAATACGGCAAGTAAACTGCGATATGGCTATACTGGAATTTCCTGATTTATTGCTCAATTACGTTATTTCACACCGCGATTAAGAGAATACCCAAACGTGCGCTGGCTCCCAAAAAAACGCGCTGAAAAAAGAAATAAAAAGGCGATCACGATCGAAGGTTAGCCATTAAACAAAAAACCGTAATGCGCAGATAAAAAATGACAATTGTCATCCCGCTAGCAGTATGTAAATTTTGCGTAGCCTCAGGCAATCAGGAAATTTGTCACGCTTCATCAAGCAGTCGTACCTGCGGTTTTGCTAGTATCGACAGGCCCACGTTAACCTTTCCAGGACAGGTTCTTATGTTTGATAAACGTCACCGCATCACTCTGTTATTTAATGCCAATAAAGCCTATGACCGCCAGGTGGTAGAAGGAGTGGGTGAATATTTACAGGCATCGCAATCCGAGTGGGATATATTCATTGAGGAAGATTTCCGCGCCCGTATCGATAATATTAAAGACTGGTTGGGCGATGGCGTTATTGCTGATTATGACGATGATGATATTGCGCAATTACTTGTCGATGTCGATGTTCCGATCATCGGCGTTGGGGGTTCCTACCATCTGCAGCAAGATTATCCATCAGTACATTACATTGCCACCGACAACCACGCGCTGGTAGAAAGCGCTTTCCTGCATCTGAAAGAGAAAGGGATTAACCGCTTTGCGTTTTACGGCCTGCCTTCCTCAAGCGGTAAACGCTGGGCCGCAGAACGTGAATATGCGTTTTGCCAGTTGGTTGCCAAAGAGAAGTACCGCGGCGTCGTCTATCAGGGGCTGGAAACCGCACCGGAGAACTGGCAGCACGCGCAAAATAGGCTGGCGGACTGGCTGCAAACTCTGCCGCCGCAAACCGGCATTATCGCGGTCACCGACGCGCGGGCACGACACGTCCTGCAAGTCTGTGAACACCTGCATATTCCCGTACCGGAAAAACTCTGCGTGATAGGGATAGACAACGAAGAATTGACCCGTTACCTGTCACGGGTAGCGCTGTCATCCGTGGCTCAGGGAGCCAGACAGATGGGATATCAGGCCGCAAAACTCCTGCATCGTATGCTGGCGAATGAAGAACTGCCGCTGCAACGCATTCTGGTTCCACCGGTGCGTGTTGTAGAACGTCGTTCAACCGATTACCGCTCCTTGACCGATCCAGCGGTAATTCAGGCGATGCACTTTATTCGTAATCATGCCTGTAAAGGCATTAAGGTTGAACAAGTGCTGGATTCAGTAGGGATTTCACGTTCGAATCTGGAGAAACGCTTTAAAGAAGAGGTCGGAGAGACCATTCACGCCGTGATTCATGCCGAAAAGCTGGAAAAGGCACGCAGCCTGTTGATTTCTACCACGCTTTCAATCAACGAAATTTCACAGATGTGCGGCTACCCATCTCTGCAGTATTTCTATTCGGTATTTAAGAAAGAGTACGACACGACGCCAAAAGAGTATCGCGATGTGAACAGTGAAGTTTTGCTATAAGGATGATAGCCGGAGGGCGAAGTCGCCATCCGGCACTCGAAATTACATATGCGCGGCGATTAAACGCTGGTTGTCCTGATACATTGCGAACAGATAGTTGTTATAACTCTGTCCCTTAGTGGAATAACCCTTCAGCTTATGGATCATCGCGGTGGCGGTGACTTCCTGATCGGCTTTACGCAACTGCGCACGTGACTTACGGAAGGAAGAGTAGGCCGGATGCGTATTCAAATTAATGACGTAAGCATTCACCGACTCTTTCACTGATTCAAATTGTGAGTAGCCTTTGACCTTACCCGGTGCATTGTTACAACGACCCTTGCCGCATTTCATGCCAAACAGGTTGTTGTTGCTACGCGCCAGCTTCGACGTACCCCAGCCGCTTTCTGCCGCAGCCATGGTTGCCACCATACTGGTCGGGATAATGTCTACACGCTCAAGCAGCGTGTTCCACGGAATTTTACGCATGTTACCAGACCAGTTCACCTTGTAGCGCTTCGCGATGTCTTTCATACGCGTACGCTCAGTCGGTGACCAGCGGTTCTGGTACTGTTTTGAAATCAGCCAGTTACGGTCCGCCGTAATGGCAGCATTTTGACTGGTAATATAAGGCATAACCGTCCGGAGAAACGCTTTTTTCCTTGGTGTTCCGGAAGGGTATTTTCGCAAATCAGGAAGTGAACTACTCTTTGCACTATTGCGAGAATACTCTTGTTTACTGCTAACCTGTTTATTACTTGCCTTGGTTATCTGGGGCTTGTGACTCGTTGTCGCCGTGTGTGTCTTTGCCAGCACCTCACCCGAAAATGCAACGGTGAGTAACATAAGAATCATTGCCCCATATCGTCGAATGGGAGTCAATATCATTAGGTCTCCTGGTCGGATTTATACATTCCAACACCTTATATTTTTCACAAAAATGAGAGATGAATCTCAAATCATATCAAAAATAGCCGTCAAGAGCACCCACAGGAATAGTCCAATTCTGAAACTATGTCACGTATTAACGGTTCTGGGTGCCATTAATTCGAAGAAAATGTGGAGGTTATCGCAAAATCAGTTCATTTTTTGCGCGCGATCGCTCACCCTCCCTTCTCCTCCTGGCGGAATCAACTCAAAGGAGGAGTTTCCGGCCTGATTTCACTGGCAAACTGGCGAAAATCGCAGCATCAAGGACAGCACTATGAAACTTGCCGCCGTTGCGCTGGCGCTAATGCCCGGCATTGCCATCGCCTCATCATGGACGTCTCAAGGACTTCCCACCTTCGAAGCGGAAGGTACGGGAAAATTCGTCAGCCATGCTGCGTTGACGAAGGGTACCCGTCCTTTAACCCTAAATTTTGACCAACAGTGCTGGCAGCCTGCTGATGCGATAAAACTCAACCAGATGCTGTCGCTAAAACCTTGTGAAGGCACGCCGCCACAGTGGCGTTTATTCAAAGACGGCGATTACACGCTGGAAATCGATACCCGCTCCGGTACGCCAACGCTGATGCTGTTGGTAAAAAGTGCTAAGGACACCGTCACCACCCAGATTCGCCAATGCCCGAAATGGGACGGTTCACCATTAACGCTGGACGTGAGCCAGACCTTCCCGGAAGGTGCCGTGGTGCGTGATTTCTACAGCCAGCAAACGGCAACGGTAAAAAACGGGTCGATTACCCTACAACCCGCCGCAACAAGTAACGGGCTGTTGCTACTGGAACGGGCAGAAACCGATGCCCCCGCCGCTTTCGACTGGCATAACGCCACGGTGTATTTCGTCCTGACGGACCGCTTTGTGAATGGCGATCCGAGTAACGATCACAGCTATGGGCGTCGCAACGACGGCATGCAGGAAATTGGCACGTTCCACGGTGGCGATTTGCGCGGGCTCGCCAGCAAACTCGACTACCTGCAACAGTTAGGCGTCAACGCCCTGTGGATCAGCGCGCCGTTTGAGCAAATCCACGGCTGGGTCGGCGGTGGCGCCAAAGGGGACTTCCCCCACTACGCTTACCACGGCTACTACACCCAGGACTGGACCACGCTTGACGCCAATATGGGAAACGAAGCGGACCTGCGTGCGCTGGTTGATGGCGCACACCAGCGCGGCATCCGTGTCTTGTTTGATGTGGTGATGAACCATACCGGCTACGCCACGCTGGCGGATATGCAGGAGTATCAGTTTGGGGCACTGTACCTATCGGGCGATGAACTGAAAAAAACGCTCGGGGAACTCTGGACGGACTGGCAGCCATCCGCCGGGCAAAGCTGGCACAGTTTCAATGATTACATCAACTTTAGCGATAAAGCTGGCTGGGAAAAATGGTGGGGAAAAAACTGGATCCGCACCGATATTGGCGATTACGACAATCCTGGCTTTGACGACCTGACGATGTCGCTGGCTTTCCTGCCCGATCTGAAAACCGAATCCACCACGCCTTCCGGGCTGCCAAACTTTTATCAGCACAAGCCGGATACGCACGCCAAAGCCATCGCCGGCTACACACCCCGGGATTATCTGACGCACTGGCTCAGTCAGTGGGTGCGTGATTATGGGATTGACGGCTTTCGGGTCGACACCGCTAAACACGTCGAGCTTCCCGCCTGGCAGCAGCTAAAAACACAAGCCAGCGCGGCGCTGCTCGAATGGAAGAAAGCCAATCCGGAAAAAGCGCTGGATGATAATCCCTTCTGGATGACTGGCGAGGCCTGGGGTCACGGTGTGATGCAAAGCGACTATTACCGTCACGGCTTCGATGCGATGATCAATTTCGACTACCAGGAGCAGGCGGCAAAGGCCGTTGATTGTCTGGCAAATATGGACCCCACCTGGCAGCAGATGGCGGATAAATTGCAGGACTTCAACGTCCTGAGCTATCTCTCCTCGCACGATACACGTCTGTTCCGCGAAGGTGGAGACAAAGCCGCCGAGCTATTGCTGCTGGCACCTGGCGCGGTTCAACTCTTTTATGGCGACGAGTCGGCCCGCCCCTTTGGCCCAACCGGCTCAGACCCATTACAGGGTACGCGCTCAGAAATGAACTGGCAGGATGTGACCGGGAAATCTGCCGCCAGCGTCGCCCACTGGCAGCGAATCAGTCAGTTCAGGGCCAGACATCCCGCCATTGGCGCCGGTAAACAAATCACGCTGCCGCTGAAGCAGGGATACGGATTTATTCGTGAGCATGGCGACGATAAGGTGATGGTGGTGTGGGCCGGTCAGCCCTGATCCCGGCAGGCTTCTCGCTGTCCACGCAGCGGGAAGCCTTACTCAACATTAAAAACCAGCCAAATAAAAATCAGTAGCACAAAATCTCAATCCAGCCTCATACCCCTGATTTGCACCCTGCCATGGGTAGCGCTATGGTTAGCCACTTTACTACTCAGTTCGACAGACCACCTGCTATGACATTCTCACTTTTTGGCGACAAATTTACCCGCCATTCAGGCATCACACGCCTGATGGAGGACCTTAACGACGGTTTACGCACCCCAGGCGCCATCATGCTCGGTGGCGGCAATCCGGCGCAAATTCCAGAGATGCAAAATTACTTTCAATCTCTGCTGGCAGATATGCTGGAAAACGGCAAAGCCACTGATGCGCTTTGCAATTACGATGGTCCACAAGGTAAAACCGAGCTGCTGACTGAGCTGGCGAAACTGCTACGTGAGAAGCAGGGTTGGGATATCGAGCCACAAAATATTGCACTGACAAATGGCAGTCAGAGCGCATTTTTCTACTTATTCAATCTGTTCGCCGGACGCCGCGCCGACGGAACAACGCAAAAAGTGTTGTTCCCGTTAGCTCCGGAATACATTGGCTATGCCGATTCCGGGCTGGAAGAGGATCTCTTTGTCTCCGCGCGTCCAAATATCGAACTGTTACCAGAAGGTCAGTTTAAGTATCACGTTGATTTTGAACACCTGCACATCGGTGAAGAGACGGGCATGATCTGCGTGTCACGTCCGACAAATCCGACAGGCAACGTGATCACCGATGAAGAGCTGATGAAGCTGGACCGGCTGGCTAACCAGCATGGGATCCCGCTGGTGATTGATAACGCCTATGGCGTACCGTTCCCCGGCATCATCTTTAGCGAAGCGCGCCCGCTGTGGAATCCCAACATTGTGCTGTGCATGAGCCTTTCCAAGCTGGGTCTGCCAGGCTCCCGCTGCGGCATCATTATCGCGAATGAAAAAATCATCACCGCCATCACCAACATGAACGGCATTATCAGTCTCGCGCCTGGCGGAATGGGTCCGGCAATCATGTGCGAAATGATTAAGCGCAACGACCTTCTGCGCCTGTCCGAGACGGTTATTAAGCCGTTTTATTATCAGCGCGTTCAGGAGACGATTGCGATCATTCGCCGCTATTTATCTGAAGATCGGTGCCTTATTCATAAACCGGAGGGCGCGATTTTCCTGTGGTTATGGTTCAAAGATTTGCCTATCAGCACCGAACTGTTGTATCAGCGTCTGAAAGCGCGCGGCGTGCTGATGGTTCCCGGTGATTACTTCTTCCCTGGTCTGGATAAACCCTGGCCGCATACGCATCAGTGTATGCGGATGAACTACGTGCCAGAACCGGAGAAAATAGAAGCTGGAGTGAAGATTCTGGCTGAAGAGATCGAACGTGCCTGGCTGGAAGGCTAACGCAAATCCCGACCTAACCACAGGTCGGGACTCACATTACTGTGGTAGTGAACACAGACGCTGGCGCTGAATACTGACGGCATCTATACACTGCAACGCGCTGGTCGGGCAGGCTTCGACACACGCGGGTCCCGCATCACGGTGCCAGCATAAATCGCACTTTATCGCCTGCACCCGTGACGAGCGGGCGACGACATTCATTGCCCCAAACGGGCAGGCCAGCATACAACTTTTACAGCCAATACAACGCGTCTGTTCAACGAAGATATGCCCATGTTCACGACGAATTGCGTGCGTCGGGCAGACATTTGCACAGGGAGCGTCCTCGCATTGATGGCAGGCGACTGCCGTCGTAAAGGCGTCGTCTTTGATCACGCGGATGCGCGGGGTAAACGCAGTGGAAGAGACCGACGCGCAGTCCTGGTTTTGCTGGTGCGCGACGACGCAAGCAACTTCGCAGGTACGACACCCAATACATTTTGCCGCATCCGCCATAATAAACTCGTTCATTGCTCCCTCCGTCTGCGTGAAAACCACAGAGTGCCAGAGAGGTTGCCCCTGACGCCTTGATCGGACAGGGGAAACGGTTAAATATTGTCAGGTGCCTGAACAACTATGGCGATCCGCCTAATCGCGAACGGTAAAGCCCAGCTCATTGGAAATGGCCGGATGACGATGCTTCGGGTCTTATCCGGACTACCACATTGAAAAGATTGCCCTCCTCCCTGAGGACAAACGGGTGAGAATCAGAAACGCCAGGTCAGACCGGACATAAAGGTAAAGCTGTCATCACGGTCGACCATCGGGCTATTTTTAATATCATCTGGCAGCGCACTATAGTTGGCGCTGGCCAGCAGCGTCAGATTGCTGGTCAATGCGTATTTAGCGGACAGACCAACATACGGTGTCCAGCTATCGCCAGGGGAGTAACTTGATAACCCACTACGGCGGGATTCATTGCCAGAGATGCCGTAGTAATATTCGTTGAAGTTTTCGTCATAGTAGAGCACGCCAATCGCCGGCGTCAGCGTCAGCTTGCCCATCGGCATTTGGCGAAACAGAGACATTTCCCCAACCCAACCGTTGCTGTTGTCCAGCACATCCGCTGCTGCGGAGACTTTCACGCTGCCCCATTTCTCATGGTGATACCATGCAGCACCCGCCATCGCGGTTGCGTCACGCTTGTTCAGTTGCTTCATCGCTTGATCGTCGTTATCACCCGGATCAAACTCAAGCGGCATGTACGAGGCAGTAATGCTAAATTCATTACTTTCATTTTTTGAAAGAATATAACCTAACGTTGTTTGCCTAAAATAAAATGATTCACTTTCATAACTGACAAGCGGTACTGCGTGAACGTTATCATTATATCCACGATAAGGAGATTCGTTATATACAGCGCCGCCGCCAATAGAAAATTCTGCGGCAGTTGCGCTCGCCATAAATGAAAAGGCGAATAGCGCCACAATATTGCGTTTAATTAACATGCCCACATTCCATTTTAAAATAAGATACAAAACGCGTGCATAATAATGCTTACAATTTCATCGGTGCAAGATTCATATTTATATAGTAATATATACAAACATATATATATTGGGTTTGGCGATGAACAAATTACAACTCAAACACCGGGAACTGAAGATTATTTCGGTAATTGCTGCCAGTGAAAACATCAGTCATGCCGCTACGGTTCTCGGCATCGCACAAGCCAACGTTAGTAAGTATCTTGCTGATTTTGAATCCAAAGTTGGACTAAAGGTATTTGATCGCACCACTCGACAGCTCACCCTCACACCGTTTGGTACAGCGCTGCTTCCTTACATCAATGACATGTTGGACAGAAACGATCAGCTCAATAATTTCATTGCTGATTATAAGCACGAAAAACGTGGCCGGGTAACCGTATATGCTCCGACGGGCATAATTGCTTATTTATCGCAACATGTGATCGCAAAAATTCAGGATATCGGTGGAATTAGTCTCTCACTTAAAACATGTAACCTGGAACGAAAGGCATTTTTTGAAGGTGTCGACTTTCCTGAAGATTGTGATATTTTAATCACCTATGCACATCCTAAAGATGAATCTCTGGTTGCCAGTTTCATTACTAAATATGCGGTGACGGCTTTTGCCAGCCCTGAGTATATCAAAGCACATCCTATTAGTAGCCCTGATGAACTGGAAAAACATTCCTGTATCCTGATTGATTCCATGATGATAGATGAGGCTAATATCTGGCGTTTCACTTCTGCCGGAGGCAAGGAGATGCACGATTATCGGGTGACCGGAAATTATGTCTGCGACAATACACAGTCTGCACTGGCGCTGGCACGTAACCATCTGGGCATTGTTTTTGCGCCAAATGCGAGTATCCAAAAAGATATTGAATCCGGGTCGCTGGTTCCATGTTTCTCAGAACAACATGAATGGTGGCTGGATTTGGTGGTGATTTTCCGCAAACGTGAATATCAGCCATGGCGGGTACAGTTTATTCTTGATGAGATGTTGGCAGAGCTCCGCCAGCAACTTACTCAGGCGCTGGAACAGCAGCCTGAGTAAGCGAAATTAGGGACCAGGTTCAAAATGGTAAGCAAAATAGCCTGCGCCTAGTGATCGAGATACAGATAATGCACCCAACTGGTCATACGCAGCAGAACCTTACGCATCACTGACACATGGGTGAAGTGATCAGAATAAACCGCGACCTGCGCATAAATCCCATCAGGCAGAGCGTTCACATCCACATTATCATTCAGCTCAATCGTGGCGATCACCCCTTCCGATCCGGGCGTAGAATTTAAGGATTGCAGCGCCCCATTCGACTGGTATGTTCCCCCCGGTACGGCCGGACTGATGGCAGCCAGTTTGCCGCTGAAAACCTTACCCGGCAGGGCGTTAAACACCACTTCAGCTTCATCGCCTGGCTCCAATCGCAGCAACGAGTTTTGCCGGAACTGGGCGATAATTTGCCGTTTTTGATCCGGGATAAACACCATCACCGGACGCATAGGCAGCGCGGCGGCATAGGTTCCCGGTCGCATCAGCACCTGCGTAACGTAACCATCGCTGGGCGCACGAACCACTGTCTGGTCCAGGTTGAACTCCGCTTCGGCTAACTGCGCTTTCAGGCTGGCAATTTGCGAATTCTCACCCTGCACCAGGCTGTCTAACTGACTCTGGATTTGCTGTTGTTCCGCAACGGAGGATTTCACCGCTGCTTCCTGCGCCAGATAGTTTTGCCGCGCCGCATCGATATCGCGTTCAGAAAAAGGATTGACCTTCGCCTGACTCCCCTGCGCATAGCGCTGGTAATCTTTAGCTAGCTTGTCACGCGTAGCCTTTGCCCGCTGCGTGTTGGCTTGCATTTCGTCTAACTGCGCCACCAGCACCTGCTCTTTATGTTGTGCGGTGACAATATCAGCTTTCAGGCGATCCACTCGTGCCTGATAACGTCCCGGATTAAGTTTAAACAGCACCTCACCTTTTTTGATCAGCGTATTCTTCTTATCCGTCACTTCCGTCACGACCCCCGTGACCTGTGGCACTACGGGAATAGAAATTACCGCCTTTTGCGCCTTAAATGTATACGGATGGTTATAATTCATCAGTAATATAAGCCCGCAAACAATGAATATACCGCCCAATGCTGCAGTGGGTACTGTCCATTTATTGGCAGGAATTTTAAAAATCTTAAATATTGACCATGCGCACGCCACATAGGTCAGAACGATCAATAAATCCATCGATATTACTCCGCCGGAGAGGTCTTCGCCTCACCCAGTTTCTTTTCCAGATCGGCAACCCTGGCCTGCAACTGGATCAGGGAAGAATCCGCGCTTTGCATACCCCACCCGCGTTCCGGGCGATAAAGCGTTGCCCAGATCCATAAAAAGGGCCAAATGACATGTAAGGTAAACAAACTCACCCAGCCCGCGACATGTATTGCGTCAGCATGAGGATGGTTACGTTTCTTTGCAATGAGATAGGGAATATCATGCAGAATAATAATCCCGTAAAAAATGACCAGGAATACAAAAATAAGCACTCCTAATGCAAAATAATTAAGGAACATATTTGCCTCAGGGATTTAAATTGAAAATTCGGCTGCAATTTGATTTACACAATAGAGTTGATAATAGTAGTGGAATGACCAGATTGGATGCAATCGTCTTATTTATATAACGATATATGGGTTTATATATAACTGCAGAATAAAGATATGCCCGGCGCAAAACCGGGCAATAAGTGATGAGAAATTAAAATAGTCCCAGCGGTTTATCCGAGTAGCTCACCAGCAGACATTTGGTTTGCTGATAATGCTCGAGCATCATCTTATGCGTCTCGCGCCCGATGCCTGACTGCTTATAGCCACCGAATGCCGCATGGGCGGGGTAAGCATGGTAACAGTTGGTCCAAACACGCCCCGCCTGAATCCCACGGCCCATCTTGTACGCCAGATTTCCGTTACGGCTCCAGACGCCAGCGCCAAGCCCATATTGGGTGTCATTGGCGATTTCCAGCGCCTCTTCCATAGTTTTAAAGGTCGTGACGGCCAGCACGGGCCCGAAGATCTCTTCCTGGAAAACCCGCATGTTGTTCTTGCCAAACAGAATGGTTGGTTCGAGGTAATAACCTTCTTTTAAGTCGCCATCCAGTTGCTTGCGCCGCCCGCCGGTGAGAACATCAGCCCCTTCTTTCTTACCAATATCGATGTAATTCAAAATGGTTTCCAGTTGACCATGCGAGACCTGCGCACCCATTTGCGTCACGCTGTCTAACGGGTTGCCGCTGCGAATACTCTCCACCCGGCGAATAGCTCTTTCCATAAAACGTTCGTAAATAGATTCCTGTACTAACGCACGGCTCGGACAGGTACACACTTCACCCTGATTGAAGGCAAACAGCGCGAAACCTTCCAGCGCTTTGTCAAAAAACGCATCCTCTTCATCCATCACATCAGCGAAGAAGATATTGGGCGATTTCCCACCCAGCTCCAGCGTGACGGGAATAATGTTCTGCGTGGCGTATTGCATGATCTGCTGCCCAACTTCCGTTGAGCCGGTAAACGCCACTTTCGCAATGCGCTTAGACGTCGCCAGATACTCACCGATTTCCCCACCCGCACCGTTTACCACGTTCACCACGCCTGGCGGGAGCAGATCGCCGATGACTTCCATCAGCAACAGCACGGACAGCGGCGTGAGGCGCGCGGGTTTAAGCACGACGCAGTTACCCGCCGCCAGCGCGGGCGCCATCTTCCAGCTGGCCATCAGCAGCGGGAAGTTCCACGGGATAATTTGCCCTACCACGCCAAGAGGTTCATGGAAGTGATAAGCCACGGTCTCGCTATCAACCTCGCTTATTCCCCCTTCCTGCGCACGAATACAGGAAGCGAAATAGCGGAAATGGTCAATCGCCAGCGGAACATCTGCCGCGCTGGTTTCGCGGATGGGCTTACCGTTATCCCAGGTTTCTGCCGTCGCCAGCAGTTCCAGGTTTTGCTCCATACGATCGGCGATTTTGAACAGTATCGCCGCCCTGTCCTGCACGGATGTCTGCGCCCACTTGTCTTTTACTTTGTGCGCGGCATCCAGTGCCAGATCGATATCCTTTTTGCCGGAAGAGGCCACTTCGCACAGTAATTGCCCGGTTACCGGCGTCAGGTTTTGGTAATACTCGCCGTCCACCGGGGCAACCCAGTCACCTCCGATAAAGTTATCGTATCGGGCTTTTAACTTCAGAGGGTAACCATACTCGCCGGGATAAATACGCGTTGAAGGGGGGTTATTGGTCATGACCGTCTCCTTGCTGTAGGGGTACTACAAGGGTAGACGGGGCTGGCGAATTATTCGCCAGCCATTTACTGCTTTACGACAGGTATCACGAATTACATAGCAGCGCGATAAATCGCCATGATTTCTTCATGAGTCGCCTGAATCGGGTTAGTGAAACCGCAGGCATCTTTCAGGGCATTGGTCGCCAGTACGGCAATATCCTCTTCCTTCACGTTCAACTCACGCAGACCGGCCGGGATATTCACTTTCTGCGCCAGTTCGCGGATCGCCGCGATGCAGGCTTCCGCCCCTTGCTCTGCGCTCAAGCCAGCAACGTCCACGCCCATTGCCGCAGCGCAATCACGCAGGCGAGCGGCAGCCACTTTGCTATTGAAGACCTGCACATGCGGCAGCAGCACTGCGTTACATACACCGTGCGGCAGATCGTAGAAGCCGCCCAACTGGTGCGCCATTGCGTGCACATAACCAAGAGAAGCGTTGTTAAAGGCCATGCCCGCGAGGAACTGCGCGTAAGCCATGGCTTCGCGCGCCTGAGCATTGCTGCCCTCTGCAACGGCGACCGGCAGGTTTTCCGCAATCATGGTGACCGCTTTCAACGCGCACGCATCGGTAATCGGCGTTGCAGCAATAGACACGTAGGCTTCAATGGCGTGGGTCAGCGCATCCATACCGGTTGCCGCTGTCAGGGACTTCGGCATGCCGACCATCAGCGAGGAGTCATTAACGGACAGCAGCGGCGTAACATGCTTATCCACAATCGCCATTTTAATGTGACGTACTTCATCGGTAATGATGCAGAAACGGGTCATCTCAGATGCCGTGCCCGCGGTGGTGTTAATGGCGATCATCGGCAGCTGTGGTTTTGCAGAACGGTCCACACCTTCGTAATCGCGAATATCACCGCCGTTAGCCGCCACCAGCGCAATGCCCTTCGCACAATCGTGCGGAGAACCGCCGCCGAGGGAAATAACGCTATCACATTCATTTTCTTTCAGTATGTGCAGGCCAGCAGCGACGTTACTGGTCGTGGGATTAGGATGCGTACCGTCGAAAATTACACTGAAAATATCACGTTCCTGTAATGCTTTTTGAATCTCGCCAGCCATACCTAATTTTGTCAGCATGGCATCCGTGACAATCAGCGTACGACGAAAACCATATTCCGCCATTGTATTCATTGCGTCTTTTAATGAATCAGCGCCAATTACATTCACGGAAGGAATAAAAAATGTTGAAGCAGCCATTGTACGATCCTTAATTACTCTAAAGAGTCAGGAAGCATACGAGTGAAATATCCAACAAAATATGATCGTGGTTGTTATTTTAATAACACCCACAATTAAAAAGCACATTAGGTTCATAATCTAATGTGCTTATTTCAATCAATATTTATTTTGTATTAATTCATTTAATTCCTGAATTAATTGTTTCATTACTTTTCGGGAAACAGCAAAGCATCGCGTAATAAATGATCATTTCCCCGGCGACGCGTAAAACCAATGCGGTCAAAATATTCCAGAATCTGGATAGCCAATTTGCGTCCAACGTTAAGCCTGTCGCGGAAATCGGCAGCACAGGTCGATCCTTTCTCCTGATCCAGTTCGCGGATCATATTGGCAAAGGCCACAATCCGATCGTTACGGTAATAGCGATCTTTGACGATCGCGGTGATGATGCCTTGCTGCGCTGCTTGTCGTAACGCCACACGCATCATCTGCTCATCTGTGCCCGTCTGTTTTGCCAAATCACGCACCCACCACGGCTCATCGCCAAAAAGCGGTTCTGCTTTTTGCCAGATAGCCTGCTGCTCTTCGCTGAAACCGGCCTTATGATCCGGCAAATGCAGCCAGCCATGATGGCTATGGATGGCGCCGCTCTCACGCATCTTTTCAATCAGCAGCAGGACCAACGCTTCGTCTTCCATCGGCAAAGCCATACGGCGCAGGCGTTCTCGCCCAGGTCCTGGTTCATCACGGTGCTGCTCGTGGTACGTCGCCAGCGTATCAAGGACTTTCCGCTGCCAGCGCGCTGCAACGGCAGCATTCAACAGACTGTATCCCGCCTGAATAAAGCCATGCAGCTCAATCAACGGACGCATACCGTTGCCGTTGAGCTGACGCGCCCAGGCGAAGTCAGGAATATTCACCGCCCCGCGCGTCAGATGTAGCGCCAGAGCTTCGCCGTCACTCTGCACCTTCTCCAGTGCTGCCAGCCACTGCAAATATTCCGGCTTACGCTTCCCGCGACGCGGCGGATTGAGCGTTACCACGCGCGCGCCAGCCAGCGTCGTGCGGGCCGAAATATCGCGTAGCACCAGACGGTCGTTATCGGCGAGCCAGAGCGGTGTATCAAACACCAGTTCCGCCAGCGTCCCTTCAAGCAGCGAGATTCTCCCGGTGACGTGGCTGGCCGCGTGGTGAATATGCAGCGGTTGCCACTGCATCAGCGGCGCGGCATGCTCTAAAGAGACGATCACGCGGGTAAACGCCTCTGGCGGTGCATCGGAGAGCAGCCAGTCGCCGCGGTTAAGCTCTTCTTTTTGTGTATCACCAGCAATATTCAGCGCAATACGTTGCCCCGCCTGCGCGCGATCGGTGGCCTGATTTTGCGCATGCAAGCTACGTACGCGCATCGGTTTGTTGACGCCCGTGAGCCACAGCGTGTCACCAACAGTCACTTCACCGCTAAGCGCCGTCCCGGTCACCACCAGACCCGCGCCTTTGACCGTAAAGGCACGGTCAATCGCCAGGCGAAAGCTGCAATCTCGGGCATGCTCGCGCGACGTTAATTGCTGTAAATGATCGCGCAGTTCTTCGATTCCACGACCTTCACTGGCAGCCGTCACAAACAGAACCGCATCGGCGAATCCATAGTTCTCAAGCGCAGTATGCACCTCAGTACGTACCGCGTTGATGCGATCGTCATCCACGCGATCGGCTTTCGTGAGCGCCACGGTGATCTGCGGATTGCCCGTCAGTTGCAGAATTTGCAAATGCTCACGCGTTTGCGCCATCACGCCGTCATCACACGCCACCACCAGCAGCGCATGGTCGATCCCGCCGACACCCGCCAGCATGTTGGACAAAAACTTTTCGTGTCCGGGAACATCGATAAATCCCAGAATCCTTCCGTCCGGCTGCGGCCAGTAGGCATAACCGAGATCGATGGTCATGCCGCGCTTTTTTTCTTCCGGCAAACGGTCGGCATTCACGCCGGTAATCGCCTGTAATAACGTTGTTTTTCCGTGGTCAACGTGTCCGGCGGTTGCAATAATCATTTCAGCATCATCTCCATAAACCGGGTCTCGTCCTCAAGGCAGCGCAGATCCAGCCATAAGCGACCATCATAAATTCGCCCAATGATCGGCACAGGCAGCGCACGCCAACGGGCGGCCAGTGCTTCGAGGCGGCTACCGCGCCCGTCATGTGGCGTAAAGGTTAATGCCGCGCTGGGCAGCCTATCAACAGGTAGCGAACCGCTGCCTATCTGCGATAAACAAGGCATAACGTTCAGGGCGAATTCGTCGCCGTAATGATCAGCAAGCCGTGCCTGTAATTGTTGTGCCTGCGCGTGGACAGCCTCCTGCGAGCGGGTGAGCTGGCGTAACGTCGGCAACTTCGCTGCCAGCGCTTCCGGGTGCAGGTAGAGCCGCAGCGTCGCTTCCAGCGCAGCCAGCGTCATTTTATCAGCCCGTAATGCACGTTTCAGCGGATGGCTCTGTAAGCGCGCGATCATCTCTTTTTTACCGACAATAATCCCTGCCTGCGGCCCTCCCAGTAATTTATCGCCAGAGAAGCTCACCAGGCTGACGCCAGCGGCAATCAGCTGTTGCGGCATCGGCTCCTGCGGTAATCCATACTGGCTGAGATCGACCAGCGAGCCGCTGCCGAGATCCGCCACTACCGGAACATCCAGCTCCTTGCCGATAGTGGCCAGCTCTGCCTCATCCACCGACTTCGTAAAGCCTTCGATGCTGTAATTACTGGTATGCACTTTCATCAGCAGACCGGTATTTTCATTTACCGCCTGACGATAATCTTTCGTGTGGGTCCGGTTGGTGGTACCCACTTCGCGCAGAATACATCCGGCCTGACACATCACGTCAGGAATACGAAACGCGCCGCCAATTTCTACCAGTTCTCCGCGTGATACGACCACCTCTTTGCCGTTAGCTGTGGCCGCCAGCATCAGCAAAACTGCTGCCGCATTGTTATTGACGATACAGGCGTCTTCCGCCCCCGTCAGACGGCAGAGTAAATCCGCCAGGGCCCGATCCCGATGTCCACGCCCGGCATCATCCAGGCTGTATTCCAGCGTCACCGGCGTGCGCATCACCTGCACTACCGCCTCGATCGCTTCTTCGGCCTGCGATGCGCGACCAAGATTGGTATGCAGCACCGTTCCGGTCAGGTTAATCACCGGACGCAGCGCACTTTGCGATTCTCGTTCCAGCCGGGCGCAGGCCTCTTGCGCCCAGTCCTCACACCATGCCGGGAGCGCGTGCGTGTCGCGAATAGCTTCTCTGGCTTCGTCGAGCATGTGACGCAGCAGGTCAACCACCCGGGTATGACCGTGAGACTCACGTAAAGCTGGGAAGGCGCTATCGCGCAATAAACGATCGATAGCAGGAAGCTGGCTGTAGAGTGAACGCATGTCGGTTGTCATGAAAGGGCCTGGCTGTTGGTGGCCCTCTCCACCGTGGAGAGGGATATCGATATTGGAAGGATTGTACCGTGACTTTGCTCAGGCGAGTATAATGTGTATCAAGCCTTTGGCGGTTCCGTACGGGCAAAACTTTCGCGTTGAAAGAGCGTTTCCACCAGTTTGACCAGACGCGGGCGATCAACACACCAGCCGGGCGCAACCCGACGGAAATTGAGATAACCGACGGCACAGGCAATCGCAATGGTTGCCAGGTTAACCGTATCCGTTTTCAGCGTACCCTCCGCCAGATAACCTTCCAGCATATCCAGACTACGGGTAATCTTCTCTCGCTGGCGTAACAGTTCGGTTTCTGACTGCTGCGCGGCGGGGCGAGCCTGTTCGCGTACCGAGACTAAACCGGCATCCATAATGCCATCGGCCAGCGCTTCCAACTGGCGTACCTTCAGCGCCGCCAGTGGTTCACGCGGCAGCATCGCTGGCGCAATATCCAGCAGTTCTATGTATTCCGCGATGATCGGAGAGTCAAACCAGTACTCGCCCTCATCGGTAACCAACGCGGGCACTTTTCCTAACGGGTTATAGCGTGCCACGCCGTTATCTGCGTTATAGGGGAGTTCATTCACAAATTCGAAGGTGATGCCCTTTTCCAGTAACAGAATAGAAATTTTACGCACAAAAGGGCTGGTATAGCTGCCAATGAGTTTCATGCCGGGTCCTTTTTGCCAACAAAAATATCAGTATGGCTCAGGTCAGTGCAAATGGCAGGTGATGACGGTCTCAATGATCCAAATAAAGGTAATGCATCCAGCTGGTCATGCGCAGCAGCACTTTACGCATCACTGAAACGTGAGCGAAATGGTCGGAATAGACCGCCACCTGGGCATAGATACCGTCCGGCAACGCATCCACATCGGCATTGGGAGCCAGCTCAATCGTGGCCAGCACGCCATCGGTACCCGGCACCACCGTTAAGGACTGTAATGCTCCCTGCGCCTGATAAGAACCGCCCGGAACAACCGGCAGAATGCTGGTGAGCTTGCCGGAGAATACCTGGCCTGGCAGCGCGTTGAAGACCACTTCCGCTTCATCACCCGGTTTAAGGCGCAGCAACGAATTCTGGCGGAATTGCGCCACGATTTGCCGTTTTTGTTCCGGAATAAATACCATCACCGGGCGCAGAGGCAGCGCGGCGGCATAGGTCCCGGGCCGGATAAGCACCTGCGTTACATAACCGTTGCTGGGCGCACGTACGATAGTCTGTTCAAGATTGTATTTGGCTTCAGCGAGCTGGGCGCGCAGAGACGCAACCTGAGATTGCTCTCCATTGACCATACTGTCTAACTGGCTCTGAATCTGCGTCTGTTCGGCAACGGAGCCTTTGACCAGCGCATCCTGCGCCAGGTAGTTTTGCCGGGCATTGTCGATGTCGCTTTCAGAGAATGGATTAACCTTCGCCTGACTACCCTTCAAATAGCGTTGATAATCTTTATACAGGCGATCTCGTTCAGCGGAAACGCGGGTGGTATTGGCTACGGCTTCAGACAGCTGCGCTTTCATATTGTCGATGTTGTGCGTAGCGGTCACCAGGTCGGCCTGCAGCCTGTCGACCCGCGCCTGATAACGAACGGGATCGAGTTTAAATAACACCTCGCCTTTTTTAATCAGCTGATTATTTTTATCTGTCACCTCACTAACAATTCCGGTGACCTGTGGGGTAACAGGAATTGAAATAACCGCCTTTTGCGCCGTAAAGGTATACGGGTGGTTATAGTTCATTAATAAAATGAGTCCCGCCACAATAAACACCCCACCTAATGCGGCGGTAGCAAGCGTCCATTGATTTACCGGAATACGGAATATTTTAAAAATGGCCCAGGCGAATGCCACATAGGTCAGGACAATCAACAAGTCCATGATCAAATCTCCGGAAAGGTGGAGTTATCGTTTTTTTTCTCCCCATCCAGTCTATTTTCCAACTGGGTGATGCGCACGGCCAGCGCGGCAATTTCAGGGTCAGGTTCCTTCCCGGACGGCGTGATGTGTGACTGCATTCCCCAGCCTCGTTCTGGCTGATAGAGCGTGGCCCAGATCCACAGGAAGGGCCAAATAACATGCAGCGTAAATAAGCTCACCCAACCCGCCGTATGGATGGCATCGGCATGGGGATGGTTGCGCTTCTTAGCCATGTTATAGGGAATATCATGGATAGCGATGATTCCGTAAAACAGAACCAGAAAAACGAAGATCAGCACACCTAACGCGAAATAGTTTAGAAACATACCCGCCTCGTATTCACGCTAATCAGAGCTTTCAATTGCAGGCAGCCGAAAGGAGTCATGGCTGGTAATTTGAACATAATTGCAGTTAGTCATTTCCGCCATACCACCAGGGTATAAATTTTCAGGTTGATGGCTTGCGGGGTAGTTGCAAGAAATAGGTGATGAAACAGAATCCGCTCCAGATCACACCAGGAGAAATCCAGACAAATATTTATTGCGAAGTAGATCACAAATACCCAACAAACAGCCAAAGCAAAAACGTGAACAACTTCACACTTAACGCCCATTTTTAGCCAATTCTTGACCTGTGATGTTTTTTTGCACCGATATTTTGTGATGAAAATCACATTAACTAACGCCACACACCCTATATTTACGTGACAAACGTCACACAAAAAGCCGTCGACTGGACAGTTGAACGATTCAGTGCCAGATTTCGCAGTATCTACAGGGTCCGGCTACCTCCTGCCGCTACATTAACAAACCTCGGGCTTTAAGCCTGCGCGATAGCAAACATAAGAAGGGGTGTTTTTATGTCATCCGATATTAAGATCAAAGTGCAAAGCTTTGGTCGATTCCTCAGTAACATGGTGATGCCAAATATCGGCGCGTTTATCGCGTGGGGTATTATCACCGCATTATTCATTCCGACGGGGTGGTTGCCGAACGAAACGCTGGCGAAGCTTGTCGGCCCAATGATCACCTATCTGCTGCCGCTGCTGATCGGTTATACCGGTGGTAAGCTGGTTGGCGGCGAGCGTGGCGGCGTGGTGGGTGCTATCACCACCATGGGCGTTATCGTCGGTGCCGATATGCCAATGTTCCTCGGCGCGATGATCGCAGGTCCGCTGGGCGGCTGGGCTATCAAACATTTCGACAACTGGGTAGACGGTAAGATCAAGTCCGGTTTTGAGATGCTGGTGAATAACTTCTCCGCAGGCATCATCGGGATGATCCTCGCCATTCTGGCATTCCTTGGCATTGGCCCATTGGTTGAAGCACTGTCCAAAATCCTGGCGGCAGGCGTTAACTTCATGGTTGTCCATGACATGCTGCCACTGGCGTCTATCTTCGTTGAACCGGCGAAAATCCTGTTCCTCAACAACGCCATCAACCACGGTATTTTCTCACCGCTGGGTATTCAGCAGTCCCATGAGATGGGCAAATCCATCTTCTTCCTGATTGAAGCTAACCCGGGTCCGGGTATGGGCGTTCTGCTGGCATACATGTTCTTCGGTCGCGGCAGTGCTAAGCAGTCCGCAGGCGGCGCGGCTATCATCCACTTCCTGGGTGGTATCCACGAAATTTACTTCCCGTACGTGCTGATGAACCCGCGTCTGATCCTGGCCGTTATCCTCGGCGGTATGACTGGCGTATTTACCCTGACTATCCTGAACGGCGGCCTGGTTTCTCCGGCTTCTCCGGGTTCTATCCTGGCCGTGCTGGCAATGACGCCGAAGGGTGCTTACTTCGCGAACATCGCTGCTATCTGTGCCGCAATGGCTGTCTCCTTTGTCGTCTCAGCCATTCTGCTGAAAACCAGCAAAGTGAAAGAAGATGATGACATTGATGCCGCTACTCGTCGTATGCACGACATGAAAGCGGAATCCAAAGGTGCATCTCCGCTGGCGGCTGGCGACGTGACTAACGACCTGAGCCATGTGCGTAAAATCATCGTTGCCTGCGATGCGGGTATGGGCTCCAGCGCCATGGGTGCGGGCGTACTGCGCAAGAAAGTGCAGGATGCCGGTCTGTCTCAGATTTCCGTCACCAACAGCGCGATTAACAATCTGCCGCCGGATGTCGATCTGGTCATTACTCACCGTGACCTGACCGAACGTGCGATGCGCCAGGTGCCTCAGGCACAACACATTTCGCTGACCAACTTCCTCGACAGCGCCCTGTACTCCAGCCTGACCGAACGTCTGGTTGCAGCACAGCGCCACAACGTGAACGAAGAGAAAGTCCGCGATCACCTGAAAGACAGCTTCGAAGAGGGTGATACCCACCTGTTCAAACTGGGTGCGGAGAATATCTTCCTCGGCCGTAAAGCCACTAACAAAGAAGAAGCGATTCGCTTTGCCGGTGAGCAACTGGTGAAAGGCGGCTACGTTGAGCCAGAATACGTCGAGGCGATGCTGGACCGCGAAAAACTGACCCCGACTTACCTCGGTGAGTCCATCGCAGTGCCGCACGGTACGGTTGAAGCCAAAGACCGCGTGCTGAAAACCGGCGTGGTGTTCTGCCAGTACCCGGAAGGCGTGCGCTTCGGTGAAGAAGAAGACGACATTGCCCGCCTGGTCATTGGTATCGCCGCACGTAACAATGAACATATCCAGGTGATCACCAGCCTGACCAACGCTCTGGATGACGAATCCGTGATCGAACGTCTGGCCCATACCACCAGCGTGGATGAAGTTCTGGAACTGCTGGCAGGTAAAAAAGCTTAACCATTAAGTATCTCCAAAATAGTTCGAGCTGCAGAAAGGCGGCAACGCAGCGAATCCCCAGGAGCGTACATAAGTACGTGACTGGGGTGAGCGAGGAGAGCCAAAGCATCTGCAGTTCGAAATATGAAGGCGATATCCTCTCCCTTGTGGAGAGGGTTAGGTTGAGGGAAACGCCTCACCCCAGCCCTCTTGGGTAAAAACATTAATGAAGGTTAATACTATGAAAGCATTACATTTTGGCGCAGGTAATATCGGTCGTGGCTTTATCGGCAAACTGCTGGCGGACGCGGGGATACAACTGACGTTCGCGGATGTAAACCAGGTCGTGCTCGATGCCCTGAATGCCCGTCATAGCTATCAGGTTCATGTGGTGGGTGAAAACGAGCAGGTTGATACCGTTTCCGGCGTCAACGCCGTGAGCAGCATCGGCGATGATGTTGTCGACCTGATTGCCCAGGTAGATTTAGTCACTACCGCCGTCGGCCCGGTCGTGCTTGAGCGTATCGCTCCGGCCATCGCCAAAGGGCTGGTTAAACGCAAGGCGCAGGGCATCGCCACTCCGCTGAATATTATCGCCTGTGAAAACATGGTGCGCGGAACCACCCAGTTGAAAGGCCACGTTATGAACGCGCTGGCAGATGAAGACAAATCCTGGGTTGAAGAACATGTTGGCTTCGTCGATTCCGCCGTGGACCGCATTGTTCCCCCTTCGGCTTCTGCGACCAACGATCCGCTGGAAGTCACCGTCGAAACCTTCAGTGAGTGGATTGTCGACAAAACACAGTTCAAAGGCGAACTGCCTGACATCACGGGAATGGAATTAACTGATAACCTGATGGCATTTGTCGAACGTAAACTCTTCACGCTGAACACCGGGCATGCTATAACCGCGTACCTCGGAAAATTGACCGGTCATCAGACCATCCGTGACGCGATTCTCGACGAGAAAATCCGTGCAGTGGTAAAAGGTGCGATGGAAGAGAGCGGCGCGGTACTGATCAAACGCTATGGCTTTGATGCAGCAAAACATGCGGCATACATTCAGAAAATCCTCGGTCGCTTTGAAAACCCGTATCTGAAAGATGACGTTGAGCGCGTGGGTCGTCAGCCGCTGCGTAAACTGAGCGCGGGCGACCGTCTGATTAAACCGCTGCTGGGCACGCTGGAGTATGGCCTGCCGCACGCGAATCTGGTCACCGGTATTGCTGCAGCGATGCACTATCGCAGTGAAGAAGATCCGCAGGCCCAGGAACTGGCCGCGCTGATTGACGAAAAAGGTCCACAGGCCGCGCTGGCACAGGTTTCCGGTCTGGATGCCAACAGTGATGTGGTGGCGGAGGCGGTTAACGCATATAACGCGACCAAATGATAGAGAATGTGGCGCAGGTCAGCCTGCGCCCAAATGACAGATTGTCAGATATGCAGGCAATAATGGAACAAACGCAGGCCTTTGAAAATCGTGTGCTTGAGCGTCTGAATGCTGGCAAAACCGTACGCAGCTTCCTCATCACCGCCGTAGAACTGCTCACCGAAGCGGTGAATATCCTTGTGCTTCAGGTATTTCGCAAAGACGACTATGCGGTAAAATATGCCGTAGAACCCCTGCTCGACGGCGACGGTCCGCTGGGCGATCTTTCCGTTCGTCTGAAGCTAATTTACGGTCTGGGCGTACTCAGCCGGCCAGAATATGAAGATGCGGAGCTTCTGATGGCGCTGCGGGAAGAGTTAAACCATGACGGTAATGAATACGCGTTCACCGACGACGAAATTCTTGGCCCGTTTGGCGAACTCCACTGCGTGACGGCACTCCCGCCGCCACCGCAGTTTGATACCTCAGACTCAGGTTTGCACGCAATGCAGATTCAGCGCTACCAGCAGATGGTACGCTCCACGATGGTACTTTCCCTGACCGAGCTGATTTCTAAAATCAGCTTAAAAAAAGCCTTTCAAAAATAAGACCCTGCAGGCTTACTTCTCTTCCTGCTGCGGTCGATACAGCTGCCGATAATACGCCAGACGTTGCAGATACAGCTGCGCATTCTCCTGCGGTATTTCAGTAGGGACAACGTTGCGCGGTGGTGTTTTATTCAGATATTCGCGAAAAGCCTGGCTTGAAGCCATAAAATCGACCGTCTTATCAATAAGGGCCGAAACGTTCTCACCTATTTTCGCCATAATCTTCCCTCCTCCATGTATTAACCGCGCTCAGCCTGCGCGGTTGCTCATTTAAGTTTAGGATCGGTTGGGCGATTATATTGAGGAAAACGTGCTTCACTATGAACCCGCCAATAAAAAGCACCACGGTCGACCTTATCACTTAAAATTCCTTATTAATCAAAATAGTAGTATTTTCATTAGCTGAATAATACTTGCAACATTTGATTATTTATCTTCGATTAGTTGTGAATAATCCCGCTCTGCGCGCATACTATAGGATATTCATCCTATTTTTATCAGAAGCTATCCTATGAAAGAAGTCGAAAAAAACGAAATTAAACGCCTGAGCGATCGTCTGGACGCTATCCGCCACCAGCAGGCAGACCTGTCCCTGGTTGAAGCCGCCGACAAATATGCCGAGCTGGAGCAAGAGAAAGAAACGCTGGAAACCGAGATCGCGCGTCTGCGTGACGTCCACGGCCAGAAGCTGAGCAAAGAAGCGCAAAAGCTGGCGAAACTTCCTTTCCGTCGTGCTATCACCAAAAAAGAACAGGCCGACATGGGCAAGCTGAAGAAGAGCGTGCGCGGCCTGATCGTCGTTCACCCGATGACCGAGCTTGGCCGTGAAATGGGCCTGAAAGAGATGACGGGCTTCGCGAAGAGCGAGTTCTGATCTCCCACCGGGCAACATTCGCTTGCCCGGTCCTTCCCTTCCCCTCGCAATTGGCCCTACCAATTTCAGCCAGATCCTACCAGCACCTCACATTTCATTAAAATGTGCGTACAATACCGTTGCCAACAAATAACATTTGATTAACCATTCATTGTCATTACCCCTACACAACAATATTGGCAGGGCCACTTTTACACATAATGTGACCAGGAGATGAGCACAGACTCATTCCATTATGTCGGCGGCCCCCAGGAGACCTGCAATGAATCTCTGGCAACAGAACTACGACCCGGCCGGTAACATCTGGCTTTCCAGTCTGATCGCATCGCTCCCTATCCTGTTCTTTTTCTTCGCCCTGATTAAGCTCAAGCTGAAAGGCTATGTTGCGGCGTCATGGACGGTGGTGATCGCTCTGACGGTCGCCCTGCTGTTTTACAAAATGCCGGTCGATCACGCTCTGGCTTCCGTGGTGTACGGCTTCTTCTATGGTTTGTGGCCAATTGCCTGGATCATTATCGCCGCGGTATTCGTCTATAAAATCTCGGTGAAAACCGGGCAGTTCGACATCATCCGCTCCTCAATACTCTCGATTACCCCGGACCAACGTCTGCAAATGCTGATTGTCGGTTTCTCCTTTGGCGCATTCCTCGAAGGGGCGGCAGGATTTGGCGCTCCGGTAGCGATTACCGCCGCACTGCTGGTTGGTCTGGGCTTTAATCCTCTGTACGCGGCAGGTTTGTGTCTGATCGTAAACACCGCTCCGGTCGCTTTTGGCGCAATGGGTATTCCGATTCTGGTTGCCGGTCAGGTTACCGGGCTGGATAGCTTCGAGATTGGTCAGATGGTGGGCCGTCAGTTACCGTTCCTGACCATTATCGTGTTGTTCTGGATTATGGCGATTATGGATGGCTGGCGTGGCGTAAAAGAGACCTGGCCTGCGGTGATGGTCGCTGGCGGCTCGTTTGCTATCGCGCAGTACCTCAGCTCTAACTTTATCGGGCCGGAACTGCCGGACATTATCTCGTCTCTGGTTTCGCTGGTCTGCCTGACGCTGTTCCTGAAACGCTGGCAGCCGGTACGCATCTTCCGCTTTGGCGATATGGGCGCTTCACAGGTCGATCAGACGCTGGCTCGCACCCACTATACCGCTGGACAGGTGGTCCGCGCCTGGTCTCCGTTCCTGTTCCTGACCGCCACCGTCACGCTGTGGAGCGTACCGCCGTTTAAAGCGCTGTTTGCGCCAGGCGGCGCGATGTACCACTGGGTGGTCAATATTCCGGTTCCGTACCTCGATAAGCTGGTTGCCCGTATGCCGCCGGTCGTACACGAAGCCACAGCCTACGCGGCGGTATATAAATTTGACTGGTTCTCCGCAACCGGTACCGCGATTTTGTTTGCCGCCCTGCTGTCTATCGTCTGGTTGAAGATGAAGCCGTCCGCAGCGCTGCAGACTTTTGGCAGCACGCTGAAAGATCTGGCATTACCTATTTACTCCATCGGAATGGTGCTGGCATTCGCGTTTATCTCAAACTACTCCGGGCTTTCATCAACCCTGGCGTTGGCCCTGGCACACACCGGCAGCGCGTTTACCTTCTTCTCACCGTTCCTCGGCTGGCTGGGGGTATTTTTGACCGGGTCCGACACCTCATCAAACGCACTGTTTGCCGCCCTGCAGGCTACGGCTGCTCAGCAAATCGGCGTTTCGGATGTGCTGATGGTGGCGGCAAATACCACCGGCGGCGTGACCGGCAAGATGATCTCGCCGCAATCTATCGCTATCGCCTGTGCGGCAGTGGGATTAGTGGGGAAAGAGTCTGACCTGTTCCGCTTTACCGTGAAACACAGCCTGATTTTCACCTGCATGGTGGGTGTGATTACCACGCTGCAGGCCTATGTCTTAACCTGGATGATTCCATGATAGTGATGCCCAGACGCCTGTCAGACGAAGTCGCATCTCGTGTGCGGGCGCTGATTGAAGAACAACAGCTGGAGGCGGGCATGAAGTTGCCCGCTGAGCGCCAACTGGCCGTACAGCTCGGCGTATCGCGTAACTCGCTGCGCGAGGCGTTAGCAAAGCTGGTCAGTGAAGGCGTACTGATTAGCCGTCGTGGCGGCGGGACGTTTATCCGCTGGCAGCATGAGGCCTGGTCTGAACAAAACATCGTTCAGCCGCTGAAAACCCTGCTGGCGGACGATCCTGATTACAGTTTCGATATTCTGGAGGCCCGCCACGCCATCGAAGCCAGTACCGCCTGGCACGCAGCCATGCGGGCCACCGCCGCGGATAAAGAGAAAATCAGGCTCTGTTTCGAGGCCACGCAAAGCGAAGATCCGGATCTCGCCTCGCAGGCTGACGTTCGCTTTCATCTCGCCATTGCGGAAGCCTCACACAACGTGGTGCTGTTGCAGACCATGCGCGGTTTCTTCGACGTCCTGCAGTCTTCGGTAAAACAGAGCCGCCAACGTATGTACCTGGTACCGCCGGTATTTTCTCAACTGACGGCGCAGCATCAGGCCGTGCTGGACGCCATTGTTGCCGGGGATGCCGACGGGGCGCGTAAGGCCATGATGGCGCACCTCAGTTTTGTCCACACCACAATTAAACGATTTGACGAAGATCAGGCCCGGCAGGCGCGTATTACTCGCCTGCCCGGTGATCCTGGTGAGAATAGCAGGGAGAACAACACATGATTATTTCAGCAGCCAGCGACTATCGCGCCGCAGCCCAGCGCATCCTGCCCCCCTTCTTGTTCCACTATATTGACGGCGGGGCGTATGCCGAGCACACCTTGCGCCGTAACGTGGCAGACCTGTCAGAGGTGGCGCTGCGCCAGCGCGTACTGAAGAATATGTCCGACCTGAGCCTGGAAACAAAGCTGTTCAACGAAACGCTCTCCATGCCGGTAGCCCTCGCGCCTGTCGGCTTGTGCGGCATGTACGCACGCCGGGGCGAGGTTCAGGCCGCCGCCGCCGCTGATGCCAAAGGCATTCCGTTTACGCTTTCCACAGTGTCCGTATGTCCGATTGAAGAAGTCGCCCCGACCATCAAGCGTCCAATGTGGTTCCAGCTGTATGTTCTGCGCGATCGCGGTTTTATGCGTAACGCACTGGAGCGCGCCAAAGCGGCGGGTTGCTCCACGCTGGTCTTTACCGTCGATATGCCAACGCCTGGCGCACGCTACCGTGATGCCCATTCCGGTATGAGCGGCCCAAATGCGGCACTGCGTCGCTACTGGCAAGCAGTCACTCATCCACAGTGGGCATGGGACGTTGGTCTGAACGGTCGCCCGCATGATTTAGGCAATATTTCGACTTATCTGGGCAAACCCACTGGCCTTGAAGATTACATCGGCTGGCTGGCGAATAACTTCGATCCGTCGATTTCCTGGAAAGACCTCGAATGGATCCGCGAATTCTGGGATGGTCCGATGGTGATCAAAGGGATCCTCGATCCTGAAGATGCCCGCGACGCCGTACGCTTTGGCGCAGATGGCATCGTTGTCTCTAACCACGGTGGCCGTCAGTTAGATGGCGTGCTGTCTTCAGCTCGTGCGCTGCCCGCCATTGCCGATGCGGTGAAAGGCGATATCACCATTCTGGCTGATAGCGGGATCCGCAATGGTCTGGACGTTGTACGCATGATAGCGCTGGGCGCGGATAGCGTGCTGCTGGGGCGTGCTTATCTGTACGCGCTGGCGACTCACGGCCAGGCCGGTGTGGCGAATCTGCTGAACCTGATCGAGAAAGAGATGAAGGTGGCGATGACCCTGACCGGTGCGAAGTCGATTAGCGAAATCAGCCGTGATTCGCTGGTACAGGAACTGGGTAAGAGCCTGCCTGCCGCGCTGGCACCTTTGGTCCAGGGTAGCGCAGCGTAACAACATCCCCGTAAACCCCATTTTCTGAATGGTCGGTCTGTTTTCAGCCCGACCATTTTTTATCCAAAAATAACGACTAGTTAACATTTACAACCAATATATTTGACAACTTTTTATCCACCTGCCAAATGTATAGACAAGCTAATACAACAGCATTTTATACATATAACAACCATCATAACGGGCGAGGGTGACATGGCTTATTCCGGAAAAGTGAATATCCAGCAGGCGATAGATGACAGTGCTTTTTCGCGCTTCCACTGGGTCATTATTGTCCTGGGTTTTCTGGTTTTAGCCATTGACGGCTTCGATACGGCGGCGATGGGCTATATTGCCCCCACGCTTTCAGCCGACTGGGGCATCAAGAAACAAGATCTTGGACCGGTGTTAAGCGCCGCGCTATTGGGCCTCTCATTTGGTGCCCTGCTGGCCGGACCGATCTCCGATCGTATGGGTCGTAAGCGCGTCCTGGTCTTTTCCTGTCTGTTCTTTGGCCTCGCCAGTCTGGGAACCGCCTATGCCCAGACGCTGAATATGCTCACGTTTTGGCGCTTTCTCACCGGGCTTGGGCTTGGCGCGGCAATGCCCAATGCCATCACCCTGGTGTCAGAATTCGCCCCGAAACGCTGTCGTTCAATGGCGATTAACACCATGTACTGTGGCTTTCCATTAGGGGCTGCGGGCGGCGGCGTGATCTCCTCCTGGCTGATCCCCAACTACGGCTGGCACAGTGTTCTGCTTGCTGGTGCGATCGCCCCACTGGTCCTCACCGTACTGTTGGTGCTGTTCCTGCCGGAGTCGGTTAAGTATCTGGTTCACCGCGGTAAAGGGGTTGCACAGATCAAACGCATTGCTCAACGCTTTATGTCGGGAAGTCTGGAACAGGTTACCCAGTTTTATCTGGATGAAGACCGTATCACGGTCAAAAAAAGCAGCGTGGCACAGTTATTTAGTATGCCCTGGCTGCCGGGTACGCTGATGCTCTGGATGACCTACTTTATGGGGCTGGTTATCTATTACGTGCTGCTGAGCTGGATGCCAACGCTGATGCTGGGAATGGGGTATCCGCTGGCCGAATCCGCCTGGCTGACATCGCTGTTTACCTTTGGCGGTACGGCGGGGATCCTGCTGGCCGGTTGGTTAATGGACCGCAGGGAAGCCCATAAAGTGGTCTCACTCGGCTTTATTCTGACGATGCTGTTTGCCCTCGCTCTCGGGTTTGAACATAACCACATCATCTTGTTCGGCGCACTGATCTTCCTGATGGGGATTACCATGAACGGCGCGCAGTCCGGGCTGCAGACGCTGGCCGCCACGTTTTATCCAACCCACTGCCGTGCGACGGGCATTGCCTGGATGCAGGGCGTGGGCCGCTTCGGCGGCGTAGCCGGAACGATGATGAGCGCCCAGTTGCTTTCCCTGCAATGGCAGGCAGACAGTATCTTAATGTTCCTCAGCCTTCCGGCCCTGGTCGCTGCTGCCGCGACAATTTACAAGCTGCAACGCTATAAACCGCACGCGCTGACCGTCGCATAGTACCCGCTCTTTCTGCTATTCTGCCCCCCGTTATCAAGGGGGCAGTATGCTTAACATCGTTTTATTCGAACCAGAAATCCCGCCAAATACCGGCAATATTATCCGTCTTTGCGCCAACACCGGCTTTCGTCTGCATATTATAGAGCCAATGGGCTTTACCTGGGACGACAAGCGCCTGCGTCGCGCGGGGCTGGATTACCATGAATTTACCGCCGTGCTGCGCCACTCTGATTACGCCGCCTTCGTCGCCGCAGAACATCCGCAGCGCCTGTTTGCTCTGACCACCAAAGGTACGCCAGCGCATAGCGCGGTATGCTATCAGGACGGGGATTATCTGATGTTTGGTCCGGAAACACGCGGTCTGCCAGCCAGCATCCTTGACGCGCTGCCGGCCGAACAAAAAATTCGTATTCCGATGATGCCAGACAGTCGCAGCATGAACCTGTCAAATGCGGTGTCGGTGGTGGTGTATGAGGCCTGGCGCCAGCTAGGGTATCCGGGCGCGGTACTGCGTAGCTGATGATTGTTGGATGGCGGCTAGCGCCTGATCCGACCTACATTAATTTGATGAAATTCATTTCGAGCGTTATCGGCGCAGACAGATTGAACACGGACTGCGCGCAGTCACCGGAGCGTACACGCAGTCCGTAAGGATGACGAGCACAGCTCAGGTTCAATCTGCCAGGTAAGATAGCTCGAAATCAGATACCATCTCCATACTCAAAAGTATGATGTATCCCGTTGAAATGCTGATCCATATCCATGGACGGCTTATCGCTGTCAGGCTTACCGACGATGCGTGCCGGAACGCCTGCTGCAGTGGTATGCGGGGGTACCGGCTGTAAAACGACGGAACCTGCGCCAATCTTCGCGCCGCGCCCGACTTCAATGTTACCGAGAATTTTTGCTCCCGCGCCAATCATCACGCCTTCACGAATTTTCGGATGGCGGTCACCGCCGGCTTTACCGGTCCCGCCCAGCGTGACGGATTGCAAAATAGAGACGTCGTTTTCAATCACGGCAGTTTCACCGACCACAATACCTGTGGCGTGATCGAGCATAATCCCACGGCCAATTTTTGCCGCCGGGTGAATGTCTACCTGGAAGCTAACGGACACCTGATTTTGCAGGAAGATCGCCAGCGCCTGACGTCCCTGATGCCACAGCCAGTGACCGATACGGTAGGCCTGAAGCGCATGAAAGCCCTTCAGATACAGAAGTGGGGTGGAATATTTATCGACAGCCGGATCACGCGTGCGTACCGCCTGAATATCACAGGCCGCTGAGGCAATCATTTCAGGATCGGCCGCGTAGGCCTCTTCCACGACTTCGCGAATGGCAATGGCGGGCATGATCGGGGAAGCGAGTTTATTCGCCAGCATATAGCTCAGCGCACTACCGAGGTTTTCATGCTTGAGCAGCGTTGCGTGATAAAAACTGGCCAGCATTGGCTCACATTCCGCCAGTGCCCGGGCTTCCGCTTTAATGTTTTTCCAGACGATATCCAGTTCTTCACACGGCATTGCGTACTCCAGAAGGTAGCAAAACGACCGACCCGTTCTTCGCGGGTCGGGTCGTTATATTCAACAGTTCCTTACAGCTAGTGGCGACTCAGCTCGTCCCTGCGTGCACGGCCTAATAACGTCAATGCTGCCTCGCGCGCGTTTTTTCCGCAATACAATACTTGATAAATTTCCTCGGTTATTGGCATCTCAACACCAAAACGGTGCGCCAATTCACGAACTTCTTTCGTATTGCGGTAGCCTTCAACCACCTGACCAATCTTGTCCTGCGCCCCCTGCACGTCCATCCCCTGGCCGAGCATCATGCCAAAACGACGGTTACGCGACTGGTTGTCGGTACAGGTCAGCACCAGATCGCCTAAACCCGCCATCCCCATAAAGGTGGCAGGATCGGCACCCAACGCCGCGCCAAGACGAGACATTTCGGTCAGTCCACGGGTGATCAATGCGGTTCGCGCATTCGCGCCGAAACCGATGCCGTCAGACATCCCCGCGCCAATCGCAATGACGTTTTTCACCGCGCCGCCAAGCTGCACGCCAATGAAATCCGGATTGCTGTAAACGCGGAAGCTCTTGCCACAGTGCAGCAACTGCTGGAGATCGTCAGCAAAGGTGTCGTCCGTCGAGGCCAGAGAAATCGCCGTCGGCATGCCCGCCGCCAGCTCTTTGGCGAACGTCGGACCGGAGATAACCGCCAGTGGAATAGAATTCCCCAGCGCTTCACGCGCGACGTCCTGCAGCAGGCGTCCCGTTTCCGCTTCCAGACCCTTTGTCGCCCAGACCAGACGAGCGTCAGGACGCATCAGCGGTTTGATGTTGCGCAGCACTTCGCCAAAGACGTGGCTCGGCACCACCACCAGAATATTACGACTGGCGGCCAGCGCAGTGGCTAAATCACTTTCCAGGCGCAGCGTTTCGGGAAAAGGCACATCAGGGAGGAACGCGACGTTGCAGCGATCGTGCTCGAGGGTCGCGATATGTTTCGGATCATGGCCCCACAGGACAACCTGATGGCCATTTCTTGCCAGGGTGATGGCAAGAGCGGTGCCGTACGAGCCGGCACCAATCACAGTCATTGAAGCATTACTTTGGTTCATCAGGCATCCTGATGTTCTTCAGTACCTTCGCCAGCCTGCTGCTGTAAATAGTTCATGAACAGCGCATCAAAGTTGACCGGCGCAAGGTTCAGTTGCGGGAATGTACCGCGGGAAACCAGGCTGGTGATGCATTCGCGGGCATACGGGAACAGAATGTTCGGGCAGTATGCACCAAGGCAATGCGCCATCTGAGTCCCTTCAATACCACTGATGGAGAAAATACCGCCCTGCTGAACTTCACACAGGAACGCAGTTTCTTCACCCAGAGAAGCCGTAACGGTGACACGCAGCACTACTTCATACACATCATCTGCCAGTTGGGTAGATGCGGTATCAAGATCCAGTTTAACCTCTGGCTGCCAATCTTTCTGGAAAACATGTGGTGCATTTGGCGCTTCGAAAGACACATCCTTGGTATAAATACGTTGGATCTGGAAAGCCATTTCAGTGTTATTTTGTTCTGACATGTTGAGAAAACCCTTTAGTGTTGTCCTTTAAATACTTCGGTACGCCTTAACGCAGCAGTGGATCCAGTCCACCACGTGCATCCAACGCATACAAGTCGTCACAACCACCAATGTGCTGTGCATCAATAAAAATCTGCGGAACCGTTGTACGGCCACTGCGCTTGATCATCTCTTCACGCTTCACGGCATCGCCGTCAATCGGAAGTTCCTGGAAACTCACACCCTTGCTGTTCAACAGCGCCTTTGCGCGATGGCAAAACGGGCAGGTCGCTTTGGTATAGATCTCAATATTGGCCATGACTTATCTCCAGTGTTCTTTTACCCTGCGGCATGAAAGAAGACGGGTAAATTACTTGCCGCGAACCAGTGGCAGATTCTCGCCACTCCAGCCCGCTACGCCGTCTTTCAGTACAGATACCTGCTCAAAACCGGCTTTAATCAGCGCAGTTGCTGAATCCTGGCACTGCATACCAGAGCCATCAACCACAATAACAGGTTTGTTTTTGTGTTTTTCCAGCTCGCCAAAATTGTTGGCTTTGATTTCGCTCGGCAGCAGGTTAGTGGAGCCCGCGATATGGCCTTTGCGGAAGTCGTCGCGCTGACGTAAATCCACAATCACCGCATCTTCTTTGTTGATAAGACGAGTGGCTTCTCCGCGCGTAATTACCTTCACTTTCGAAGTCAGGCTCTTAAACGTGGTAAATAATACAGCCGCCAGTAACGCAATCCAGGCGATACTCAATACAGGGTGGCGACTAACAAATTGCATAATTTCTTGCATGGGGGGTAACAACTCCCGACTTAGTGATTAAAAAACCAGGAAAGGAGTATACCTGCGCGTTGGCGCAAATACAGCCAGAGCGTGCATTGGATTGCATTTTTGCGGGGCGCTACGGAAAAAAAAACGTAAATCCGCGCCCTCTGCGACACGCTCTGGTCGATTATTTGATCTTCTGGGGCTATTTTATCGATTCAGCTGTAGTAAAATTACGCAATTATTTTTGTCTATTGAGTGTGAGGTTGTCGCAATGTCGGTTTCTAAAAAACCTATGGTACTGGTGATTCTGGATGGCTATGGCTATCGTGAAGACAGCCAGGATAACGCCATCTTTAATGCCAAAACCCCGGTAATGGATGCTCTGTGGGCAAAACGTCCGCATACCCTGATTGATGCCTCTGGCCTGGAAGTCGGCCTGCCCGATCGCCAGATGGGCAACTCCGAAGTGGGTCACGTCAACCTGGGCGCGGGCCGCATCGTGTATCAGGACCTGACCCGTCTGGATGTTGAAATTAAAGAACGGACTTTCTTCGCTAACCCAGTGCTGACCGATGCGGTCGACCAGGCAAAAAATAGCGGCAAAGCGGTTCACATCATGGGCCTGCTCTCTGCTGGCGGCGTTCACAGCCACGAAGATCACATCATGGCGATGGTCGAAATGGCAGCTGAACGCGGTGCTGAGAAAATCTATCTGCACGCTTTCCTTGATGGCCGTGATACCCCGCCGCGCAGCGCTGAACATTCGCTGCAGAAATTCGAAGAGAAATTTGCCGCGCTGGGCAAAGGCCGCGTAGCGTCCATCATCGGTCGTTACTACGCCATGGACCGCGACAACCGTTGGGATCGCGTTGAACAGGCTTATGACCTGATGACGCTGGCAAAAGGCGAGTTCCAGTTCGCTACGGCTGTTGAAGGCCTGCAGGCTGCTTATGCCCGCGACGAAAACGACGAATTCGTGAAAGCGACCGTGATCCGTGCTGAAGGCCAGGCTGAAGCCGCCATGGAAGACGGCGATACGCTGATTTTCATGAACTTCCGTGCTGACCGTGCGCGTGAAATCACCCGTGCGTTTGTTAACGCTGACTTCGACGGCTTCGCCCGTAAGAAAGTCGTTAACCTCAACTTTGTGATGCTGACTGAATACGCAGCCGATATCAAAACTGCTGTTGCTTACCCACCAGCGTCTCTGGCCAACACCTTTGGCGAGTGGATGGCGAAGAATGACAAAACGCAGCTGCGTATTTCCGAAACTGAAAAATATGCCCACGTGACCTTCTTCTTTAACGGCGGCGTAGAAGAGCCGTTCAAAGGCGAAGATCGCATCCTGATCAATTCGCCGAAAGTCGCGACCTACGATCTGCAGCCGGAAATGAGCTCTGCTGAGCTGACCGAGAAGCTGGTTGCTGCGATTCAGAGCGGAAAATACGACACCATCATTTGTAACTACCCGAACGGCGACATGGTTGGTCACACCGGGGTGATGGAAGCTGCGGTTAAAGCGGTTGAAGCGCTGGATCACTGCGTTGAGCAGGTGACTAAAGCGGTTGAATCCGTTGGCGGCCAACTGCTGATCACCGCGGACCACGGTAACGCAGAGCAAATGCGCGATCCGTCCACCGGTCAGGCGCATACAGCACACACCAACCTGCCCGTTCCGCTGATTTATGTCGGTGGTAAAAACGTCAAAGCAGTTGAAGGCGGCAAACTTTCTGATATCGCCCCGACGATGCTGACGCTGATGGGTATGGAAATCCCGCAAGAGATGACTGGTAAGCCGCTGTTCATCGTGGAATAATCCCTCCCCATGAGGGGAAAGGCGATTAATACCATCACTTGGGCCGTGAAACTGCAAAAGCTTTCAGTCAGGCCCTTGTTCTACGCCAGCGCGCTTAGCGCTGGCGTATTGCTGTGCGCCTTTTCCGCCCACGCGGACGAGCGCGATCAGCTCAAATCTATTCAGGCTGATATCGCGGCAAAAGAACGCGCGGTACGCCAACAACAACAACAACGCTCCACTCTCCTCGCTCAACTTAAAGCTCAGGAACAGGCCATCGCCGTTGCCGCCAGGCAACTACGCGAAACGCAAAACTCGCTGGCGCAGCTGAATGCGCAAATTACAGAGATGAATGCCGCCCTCGCGAAGCTGGAAAAACAGCGAGCTGCGCAAGAGCGTAGCCTGGCAGCCCAACTTGACGCAGCGTTTCGCCAGGGCGAACACACCGGTATTCAGCTCATTCTGAGCGGGGAAGAGAGCCAGCGCGGGCAACGCCTGCAGGCCTATTTCGGCTATCTGAACCAGGCGCGGCAGGAAACCATCGCGCAGTTGAAACAAACCCGCGAAGAAGTCGACTCGCAAAAAGCCGAGCTGGAAGATAAGCAGAGCGAACAGCAGACGTTGCTGTACGAACAGCGCGCTCAGCAGGCTAAGCTGGAGCAGGCGCGTAATGAACGCAAGAAGACGCTCTCGGGTCTGGAGTCATCGATTCAGCAGGGTCAGCAGCAACTGGGCGAAATGCGCGCCAACGAATCACGCCTGCGCAACAGCATTGCTCGTGCCGAAGCCGCAGCCAAAGCACGCGCGGAACGTGAAGCTCGCGAGGCGCAGGCCGTACGTGACAAACAGAAGGATGCGTCACGGAAAGGCTCAACCTACAAGCCAACCGAAAGCGAAAAATCACTGATGTCCCGTACCGGCGGTTTAGGTTCCCCACGCGGCCAGGCATTCTGGCCCGTTCGTGGCCCAACGCTACATCGTTATGGCGAACAGTTGCAAGGTGAGCTACGTTGGAAGGGGATGGTTATTGGCGCATCCGAAGGCACCGAGGTTAAAGCCATTGCCGATGGTCGCGTCATTCTGGCGGACTGGTTGCAGGGTTACGGCCTGGTAGTCGTCGTTGAGCACGGTAAAGGCGATATGAGCCTGTACGGTTATAACCAGAGCGCGCTGGTCAGCGTCGGTACGCAGGTTCGCGCCGGGCAGCCTATTGCACTTGTGGGTAGCAGCGGCGGACAGGGCAGGCCGGCACTCTATTTCGAAATTCGTCGCCAGGGTCAGGCGGTCAATCCACAGCCGTGGTTGGGAAGATAAGTTTTGCCTCAATTTCGTCGTCTATTATTCTCTCTCGCCAGCGTGCTGGCCTTCGCAACACCTGTTTTTGCTGGCAAACTTGCCATCGTTATTGATGATTTCGGCTATCGTCCACACACCGAAAATCAGGTTCTGGCGATGCCTTCCACCGTCTCCGTTGCCGTTCTGCCTAATGCCCCACACGCGCGTGAAATGGCGATTAAAGCGCATAACAGCGGGCATGAAGTGTTAATCCATCTGCCGATGGCGCCGCTGAGCAAACAGCCGTTAGAGAAAGATACTTTGCGCCCGGAAATGAGCAGCGAAGAGATTGAGCGGATTATTCGCGACGCGGTAAGCAAAGTACCGAATGCGGTCGGGCTGAACAACCATATGGGCAGCGCGATGACCTCCAGCCTGTTCGGCATGCAGAAGGTGATGCAGGCGCTGGAACGCTACGATCTCTACTTCCTGGACAGTATGACCATCGGCAACAGTCAGGCAATGCGCGCAGCATCAGGAACCGGCGTGAAGGTTATCAAACGCAAAGTCTTCCTGGATGACACGCAAAACGAAGCCGATATTCGCCGTCAGTTTAATCGGGCCGTTGAGCTTGCGCGCCGCAACGGTTCAGCAATTGCCATTGGGCATCCTCACCCTTCGACGGTTCGCGTCCTGCAGCAGATGCTTTATAACCTGCCTGCGGACATTACGCTGGTTCGCCCAAGCAGCCTGCTCAATGAACCACAGGTAGACACCTCCAGACCAAACCTTACACCGCCGAAGAATGGTAAACCTGATGCGCCACGTAATCCTTTCCGCGGGGTGAGATTATGCAAACCGAAGCAGCCGTTAGAGCCGGTTTACGCCAGCCGCTTCTTCAGCGTGCTCGGTGAAAGCATCACCCAAAGCACGCTGGTGCAGTATATGCGCCTGCAATGGCAGGGCTGGGGGAATACATCCTCACCCAGCGCTATGAACGCTAACGTAAATTAAGCGTTTTACGGGCAATACGAGAGGGCGAGGATGTTTTATCGCGCCATTTCCAGAGACGGAATGACCATAGCAGCGCCTGGTACAAAACTTTGGCGCTGCGTACGTTAGTAATCATGCGTTTATACATACCAGAGACAAAAATCTCTGCAATCATGCGTTGACGAATATGGACATCCGGCTCTTTGCGTACTGCGTGGCAAACGCGTAATGCTTCATAGGTTATTTGCTGATGAAATTCCGGATAAATAGTAATCCGACCCGCATATTCACGATTCAACTTATCCAATAACCGTGTAATTTTAATATAGTGGCGTTGGTAATTGAGATTCTTTAAGCCTTGCCTTTTAAGACGGCTAACTGATTGATCGTGTAAGAAGTATTTATACAATGATTGCTCGGTATATCGCACACGTTTGGCGTTAAACATAAACTCCGTCGTCCATACAATATCCTGATGATGCAACCCTGGAATAAACGCTATCTTGTTTTTCTCGATAACATCTCTGCGATAAACCCCCATCCAGACCACATGCGTCCAACGGCGTGAAGCCAATGCCATACGTAACCAGTCGGGACCGGTCAATACACCCGTAGACCGCAGACGGTCCGTCGGTATTGATTGCCAGGTGTCCCCCGTTTCGAAAATGCACCAATCAGAATTGCACTGTGCCAGATCGAGATCATCCTGAAGCGCCATGGTCATCAGGGTTTCATACATATTGGGATAAACCAGGTCATCGGCATCGACAAATGCAACATAATCCCCTTTGGCCACTGCCAGACCACGATTACGCGCGACAGATGCCCCGGCGTTAGCCTGATGTAACAACCGGACATGGGAATAGTTATCAGCATAATGTCTTGCAATATCAACAGAGTTATCCGTTGAACCGTCATCCACAATAATGATCTCTATCGCAGCCCATGTCTGTGCGATCAAAGATTCCATGCAATCCCGAAAACTATCACCCGCGTTATACAACGGAATAATAACACTCAACATATTTGTGCGGTTTCTCATCAGATAACCCAAGTTTGTCAGTACACTGATGACTTTTACTACAGTTTCATTAAGGAATTATTAAGGTTAGAACATTTAATTTTCAGAAGCGGCGCAGCGAAAGCAACCAGTATGGGAAAATGCCATGCGGCGCCTGAGTTCAGCGGCCTGTGATAGCTCAGATCGTCTACATATTGAGGGACACAACCTGTATACTATACCCCTGTAAATTAACGCGCGATGTACACTGATATTGAGGAAAGTGATGGCCATCAGTAAGACACATGAAAAAGGTTATACGGTCTATTGCAAAGAGACCAAAACAGACCTTAAGTCACTGATGAATAAGTATATAAACAAAGAAATCAGTGGCAAACCGTTGAGCAGTGGTAACGCCATGCGCAGTGTAGAACTGGTCGAGTACAACTCACAAAAATTTATCATCAAAAACGACCGTGAAGTTGATCCTCGATTTGAGAAAAAAATGCAGAATTTTATCTCCGGCCCCTTTTATTCCTGGCTCATCAAGAAGCTGGACACACTCTCCCCGGAAATGCGCGCCTGTACAGCCGATCTCTACTATGCCGCTGAAAAAGTACGCCTTCGTCAGTGTCATGATGTTTATATTATTCATGAATATGTTGAAGGCACTCCTTTAAAAGAAATTAACCATAAGAATGCCGATGAAGTGAAACAGTGCGTTCTGCGCCTTCACAAAGCCGGGTTGGCATCTAATGATATCCACCCTGGAAATTTCATTCGTACGCCAGGCGGTGAATTAAGAATAATTGACTTATCCTGTAAGGGAAATATGAAGATTTGCCAGGCTAATGACATTTTAGCATTGCAGCGAAAATATCATATTAACATCAAAGGAAAAGGGTTAATCTATAAGCTCATCTGGCTCAAAGAAGCGATAAGATCTTTATCCAGAAAGCTTCGAGGCAAATAGTATTTATTATTTATACGGCCAGAATAAAGAATCTGGCCGTTGGTAGCATTTAATACAAGTCGAGCATTCAATCCCAGCTCAGGATCACTTTCCCTGACTGGCCCGAGCGCATCGCGTCAAAGCCCTGCTGGAATTCATCGATGGAGAATCGATGGGTGATGATCGGCGACAAATCCAGACCAGACTGAATCAATGCGGCCATCTTGTACCAGGTCTCAAACATCTCTCGACCGTAGATACCTTTAATAAACAATCCCTTAAAGATAACTTTAGTCCAGTCGATGGACATGTCTGATGGTGGAATACCCAGCATAGCAATACGGCCACCGTGGTTCATGGTGTCCAGCATGGCGCGAAACGCTGGCGGCGCGCCGGACATCTCCAGACCGACATCAAACCCTTCGGTCATGCCCAGTTCAGCCATCACGTCGGTCAGACTCTCTTTCGACACGTTGACCGCGCGAGTGATGCCCATTTTACGCGCCAGTTCAAGGCGATACTCATTAACATCGGTAATCACCACGTGGCGTGCGCCAACGTGCCTGGCAACCGCTGCCGCCATAATACCGATTGGACCCGCGCCGGAAACCAGCACATCTTCCCCAACCAGATCGAACGACAGCGCCGTATGCACCGCATTACCGAACGGATCGAAGATAGACGCCAGGTCGTCAGAGATGTTGTCCGGAATTTTAAACGCGTTAAATGCCGGGATCACCAGGTACTCTGCAAAGCAGCCAGGACGGTTTACGCCAACACCGGTCGTATTGCGGCACAGGTGAGTACGTCCACCGCGGCAGTTACGGCAATGCCCGCAGGTGATATGACCTTCGCCTGAAACGCGATCGCCGATTTTAAAGCCTTTAACTTCTTGGCCGATGCCAACAACTTCGCCGACATATTCATGTCCAACGACCATCGGTACCGGGATGATTTTTTGCGACCATTCATCCCAGTTATAAATGTGAACGTCAGTCCCGCAGATGGCTGTTTTACGGATTTTAATCAGCAAATCGTTATGGCCGACTTCCGGTTCAGGAACGTCGGTCATCCAAATGCCCTCTTCCGCTTTCAGTTTGGATAACGCTTTCATTTCACATCCTCAGGCAATAACGCCCAGTTGTTTACCAATGCGTGTGAACGCCTCAACAGCACGCGTAATCTGCTCAGGGGTATGCGCCGCAGACATCTGGGTACGAATACGCGCCTGACCTTTTGGAACCACCGGATAGAAGAATCCAGTAACGTAAATCCCCTCTTTTTGCAGCTCGCGGGCGAACTCTTGCGCCACTACCGCATCCCCCAACATGACCGGGATAATTGCGTGATCCGCTCCCGCTAACGTAAAGCCTGCGGCAGACATTTGCTCGCGGAACTGACGTGCGTTCGCCCACAGGCGATCGCGCAGCTCGCTGCCTGCTTCGACCATCTCCAGCACTTTAATGGAGGCAGAAACAATGGCAGGAGCCAATGAGTTGGAGAACAGATACGGACGGGAACGCTGACGCAGCCACTCAACAACCTCTTTGCGCGCTGCGGTATAACCGCCAGATGCGCCGCCGAGCGCTTTACCCAGCGTACCAGTGATGATGTCCACACGCCCCATCACGTCACAGTATTCATGTGAGCCACGACCATTTTCGCCGACAAAGCCGACAGCATGGGAATCATCAACCATGACCAGCGCGTCGTATTTATCCGCCAGGTCACAAACGCCTTTCAGGTTAGCAATCACACCATCCATAGAGAACACGCCATCGGTGGCGATCAGGATATGACGGGCTCCCGCTTCACGCGCTTCTTTCAAACGAGCTTCCAGTTCGACCATGTCGTTGTTGGCGTAACGGAAACGCTTTGCTTTACACAAGCGAACACCGTCAATGATAGAAGCGTGGTTGAGCGCATCTGAGATAATCGCATCTTCTGCGCCCAGCAGCGTTTCAAACAGGCCGCCGTTGGCGTCAAAGCAGGAAGAGTAAAGGATGGCATCTTCCATACCGAGGAATGCCGCCAGTTTTTGCTCCAGTTGCTTATGGCTGTCCTGGGTACCGCAAATAAAGCGGACCGAAGCCATACCAAATCCGTGAGAATCCATACCTGCTTTTGCAGCTGCAATCAGTTCCGGGTGGTTAGCCAGCCCCAGATAGTTGTTCGCACAAAAGTTAATAACGTGGCTTCCATCGGCCACTGTGATATCCGCCTGCTGGGCAGACGTAATAATGCGCTCTTCTTTAAACAATCCTTCCGCACGTGCGGTTTCGAGATCGTTCGTTAACTGTTTGTAAAAATCCCCACGCATTTCAATTCTCCAGACTGGGCAAATTTCAGCACATATTACCCAAAGCTATACGCTGATACGAGATGACGCATCATCACTTCTTCAAAATGAAGCATAAATCACGTATACCCACATGGCTAATCAGTGATGCCGTCGTATGGATTCATTGGACGCACGGAATCACAACCAATTGAATTGGCTGGATTTTATAAAAAATCATAAAAAAACAACAGCAATAGCAGAAGAATGCCTTTGCAGCATTCTATCTGGTTAGGTAACCCTTCAATCTCATTCAAGCCACTACTTTCGAGTGAGAAAAATTCGCAATGCCTGGAGTTTTGCACCTAAAGCGGTTCGCCGATAAACACGGAACAGATCGAACCATTTGCCCCGACCAAGGTAATTAAGCATTAATAGATCAGGGCGCTTGTAATAACACATGACAAAAATACCCTGATCATCATCAACAATATTATTTCTGAGAGTCTCTTTTTGACACTCAGTGACTAATGAGTAAAACTCTTTCCATTTCTCTGGTGAACCAACAATAGCGCCGCCGATAATATAAGTATGATTTCCTATCATAAAATCAAAAACCTGTTTTCTGGATGATATAACCAGACCCTTTTTAATCGTGAAGAGATGCATTTTATTACGGTCAAAAGGGAAGTCCCATACTTTTAATCCGCGAGTAACCTGCGGTTTACGGCAATATCCGAAGTCTACCCAGGCAACCATCGGAGTATTAACTAAGCCTGCATTTATGGCCTTCACTACAAAATATGCTTTTAAATTATTGATCAACACATATTCTGGAGACCAGTACTCAGGGTTACCTAGCTGTCGCGTCTCTAATTTACTCTTAAAAGTATCATCCTGCTGGATTTGTCTTATTTTATTATTAATATGCTTAAATTTTTTACCTAAATCTATGGTTATAATTTTTGTGGGCTTACCTTTGCGTATTTCCGCAACTCTGTCCTCAAACTCAGACGAAGTAAAAATAACCATATCATTTTCTAAAGCGGCTAACCGTTTGAAGTAGTCAAAATAGACATCAGAAGATCGGGAAAGTTTTTCACGGAAGCCTTTATTAACAGTCCACTCCCCCCTACCGATATCAAAATATGCTGTCACAATAGTGGTAGACGATTTCATAACCATTTTCAAACCATTAATAAAAAAAATATTATATCACATAGTTTTTGTTTTTGTACATATAATATACATAGATGGATATAAAAAAACTAAGTACATTTAAGATTAATTTAATAGACTTAATAACCATTAAATAAGCATTCTTATACTGGTGTTTATAGGCCTTCTACCGACCCACCATCTTACTTAAGAGGCTGAAGGGATGCCGATGTGATGGTATGATTACAGACATTAGTGTCTGAGATTGTCTCTGACTCCAAAATTCGAAGGTTACATTTATGATCATCGTTACCGGCGGCGCGGGCTTTATCGGCAGCAACATCGTCAAGTCATTGAATGATAAAGGCATCACCGACATACTGGTGGTGGACAACCTTAAAGATGGCACCAAGTTTGTTAACCTGGTGGATCTGAATATTGCTGACTACATGGACAAGGAAGACTTCCTGATCCAGATTATGGCCGGAGAAGATTTCGGCGATATCGAAGCGATTTTCCACGAAGGCGCATGCTCCTCCACTACCGAGTGGGACGGCAAGTATATGATGGATAACAACTATCAATACTCCAAAGAGCTGTTGCACTACTGCCTGGAGCGTGAAATTCCGTTCCTGTATGCGTCCTCTGCCGCCACCTACGGCGGTCGTACTTCTGATTTCATCGAATCCCGTGAATATGAGAAACCGCTGAACGTTTACGGCTACTCAAAATTCCTGTTCGACGAGTACGTTCGTCAGATCCTGCCAGAAGCCAATTCTCAGATTGTTGGCTTCCGCTATTTCAACGTCTACGGACCGCGTGAAGGCCATAAAGGCAGCATGGCGAGCGTCGCTTTCCACCTCAACACCCAGCTCAACAATGGCGAAACACCAAAACTGTTCGAAGGCAGTGAAAACTTCAAGCGTGATTTCGTTTACGTAGGCGATGTGGCTGCGGTGAACCTGTGGTTCCTGGAAAACGGGGTTTCCGGCATCTTTAACCTTGGTACCGGTCGTGCGGAATCTTTCCAGGCCGTTGCCGATGCAACGCTTGCGTACCACAAAAAAGGCAGCATTGAGTACATCCCATTCCCGGAAAAACTGAAAGGTCGCTACCAGGCGTTTACCCAAGCCGATCTGACTAATCTGCGCGCTGCGGGCTATGACAAGCCGTTTAAAACCGTTGCTGAAGGTGTAACGGAATATATGGCCTGGCTGAACCGCGACGCGTAAGTATGAAAATTTTGGTGGTAGGCCCGTCCTGGGTGGGCGACATGATGATGTCGCAAAGTCTCTATCGCACGCTTAAGGCGCGCTATCCCCAGGCGATAATCGACGTGATGGCACCTGCATGGTGCCGTCCGTTATTGTCGCGCATGCCTGAAGTTAACGAAGCTATCGCCATGCCGCTGGGACACGGCGCGCTGGAGATCGGCGAGCGGCGTAAACTCGGTCATAGCCTGCGTGAAAAACGCTATGACCGCGCCTATGTGCTGCCTAACTCGTTTAAATCCGCGCTGGTACCGTTTTTTGCTGGCATTCCCCATCGTACCGGATGGCGTGGTGAAATGCGCTACGGCCTGCTAAACGATGCGCGCGTGCTGGATAAAGATGCCTGGCCGCTGATGGTCGAACGCTATGTAGCCCTGGCCTATGATAAAGGCGTAATGCTGTCAGCTAAAGATTTACCGCAGCCTCTGCTATGGCCGCAGTTGCAGGTAAGCGAAGGTGAAAAGTCCCTGACCTGTCGCCAGTTTTCCCTTTCTGCCGAACGCCCCATCATCGGCTTTTGCCCTGGTGCGGAATTTGGTCCAGCGAAACGCTGGCCACATTACCACTACGCAGACCTGGCGAAGCAACTGATCGATGAAGGCCATCAGATTGTGCTTTTTGGCTCTGCAAAAGACCATGAAGCCGGAAATGAGATCCTGGCAACGCTGAGCGTTGATCAGCAGCCCTGGTGCCGTAATCTGGCAGGCGAAACACAGCTGGAGCAGGCCGTCATTCTGCTCGCCGCCTGCAAAGCGGTGGTCACCAACGACTCTGGATTAATGCACGTTGCCGCAGCGTTGAATCGACCTCTGGTAGCGTTGTATGGCCCCAGCAGCCCGGATTTTACTCCGCCGCTTTCACACAAGGCGCGCGTAATTCGCTTGATTACGGGCTATCACAAAGTACGCAAGGGAGATGCAGCAGAAGGCTATCATCAGAGCCTGATTGACATCACACCCCAGCGCGTGCTGGAAGAACTCAACGACCTGTTGTTACAAGAGGAAGCCTGACGGATGCGGGTACTGATCGTTAAAACATCGTCTATGGGCGATGTACTGCATACGTTACCGGCATTAACCGATGCGCAGCAGGTCATGCCGGATATTCAATTTGATTGGGTAGTGGAAGAAGGCTTCGCGCAGATCCCATCCTGGCATGCAGCCGTTGACCGGGTTATTCCAGTGGCGATCCGCCGCTGGCGTAAAGCCTGGTTTTCAGCGCCGATTAAAGCCGAGCGTAAAGCCTTTCGCGATGCGGTGCGTTTACAGCAGTATGACGCGATAATTGATGCGCAGGGTCTGGTTAAAAGCGCGGCGTTGGTTACGCGTCTGGCACGTGGCATCAAGCATGGTCTGGACTGGAGCACGGCGCGCGAACCATTGGCGAGCCTGTTTTATAATCGCAAACATCACATTGCCAAACAGCAGCACGCGGTAGAACGTACGCGTGAATTGTTCGCCAAAAGTCTGGGATATTCCAGGCCCCAGTCGCAGGGTGATTACGCTATCGCTCAGCATTTTCTGAAAGAACGTAATGCTGATACGGGCCAGTATGCCGTATTTCTGCATGCCACAACGCGTGATGATAAGCACTGGCCAGAAGCCAACTGGCGGGAGCTAATTGGCTTGTTAAATAACGCTGGCATACGTATTAAACTGCCATGGGGTGCTCCTCACGAAGAAGCACGAGCCCGTAGGTTGGCAAATGGTTTTTCTTATGTTGATGTTCTTCCACGGATGACTTTGGGAGAGGTCGCTCGCGTACTGGCGGGGGCAAAATTTGTGGTGTCGGTTGATACAGGCCTGAGTCATTTAACCGCTGCACTGGATCGCCCTAATATTACGTTGTACGGTCCAACGGACCCAGGATTGATTGGTGGGTATGGGAAGAATCAAGTGGCATGTCGCTCAGGAAGTGAAAATCTTTCCGACTTGCGTTCTTCGACCGTATTAGAATCAATTAATTGCAATTTTTTAAATAATTGTCTGTAAGTATCGGAGAAATGATGGCTTTAACAAAGTTTTTTTTAGATGAGAAAAAAAACTGGAAGATAAACTGGAATAGAGGACTTATATTTCTGTTTGTCGCCACCTATTTCTTAGGTGGTATTACTCGTTATAAACATTTGATTGTCATCCTGATGACTATCACAACGATAGTTTATTTATGTAAGAATCCTCGACATTATATTCCTATTTTTAAAACATTTGTTTTTGCAAGTGTATCATTTCTTGTAATCGCTACCTTCGTCTCTTTAGTGTTCACTCCTGAACTAAAAGCTAGCCTGAAAGAGATAAACAACTCAGTTGTTGAAAATGTCTTATTATGCACTATTGCGATCCCTGTATTACTAAGAGAAGAAAGCAAAGAAACCATTTCAAAGTTGATATTCTTCTCGTTCCTTACAGCTCTTAGTTTGCGATGCCTTTCAGAACTTGTCCTTTATTATCAGGACTATCAGCAAGGAATCATGCCTTTTACTAATTACCAACATCGCGGAATTTCAGATGCAATGGTGTTTTTATTCCCAGTGCTTCTGAATCTATGGCTCATTAAATCAGCGAAATACCGTATATTATTCCTGTTGTTAGGGGCGATATACACCTTTTTAATTCTTGGAACATTGTCCCGTGGCGCATGGTTATCTGTATTTATTATTGCTCTTACATGGATAATCATGTACAAACAATGGCGATTGCTTACTTTAGGAATCCTCGTAGCTATTGTTGCTCTGACAGCTATATTTTCACACAAAGATATGTCAGAAAAACTGACCTTTAAATTGCAGCAAACTGACAGTTCATATCGCTATACTAACGGTACGCAAGGAAGTGCGTTTGACCTAATCTTAGAAAATCCAGTTATTGGTTATGGTTTTGGTAATAACGCTTATAAAACTGTATACAACAAGCGTGTTGTTGATTATCCAAACTGGACATTCCGCGAGTCAATTGGACCACACAACCTTATTCTTTTTGTATGGTTTGGTACAGGATTACTTGGACTTGTGGGTTTAATACTGGTGTACACTAGCATTGTGAGAGAATGTGTTACGCATGCATTTAGGGAGAATTACTATTCCCCATACAATGCTTATATAATAATTTTACTTTCATTTTTCGGTTATTTTATTATACGTGGCAACGTTGAGCAGATTGAGTTAGATCTGTTGGGTATTTTTGCAGGTTTTCTGTTAGCGCTGAAGAATAAATAAAATAGTATAAAAAGGCTACTTTATGTAGCCTTTTTATCACTCGAACCAGTTACAAATAACCCCTTCAAACCGTTGTGTAACCGCAAACCAACTATAGTTTCCAAAGACATATTGCTGACCTCGTTGGGCGGTATCCGCTAAACTACTTTCCGCCATTACCCTGGTAATATCCTGAGCAATAGTTTCTGCAGTCATCGGCTCTGTAAGGTGATAGCCTGTAATTTTATCTTTAACAAACTCAACCATGCCGCCCCGAGTACTGACTAATACAGGTCTTCCAGCGCCCATAGCCTCAATAGCCACCATACAAAATGGCTCCTGAAATTGAGAAGGAATCACAACTATATCTGCCAGTGGATAGTAATAGTGCATTTTCTCGGGTGAGATACTACCTAACATAATACAATGTGGTTTGAGGCGCTCGGCTATTTCCCGAACTTCACGCTGATAATCACCTTTATCGTTCTTATTTACTTCCATGTGATCACCAACGACCACAAGCTTCAGATTTTTATTCTCATGCAGCAACTTTTCAAAAGCCTGCAGAAGCAAGAGAACACCTTTATCAGGTACTATGCGTCCAGCAAAAAATACCACCTTGCTTTCAGGGGAAATATTTAATTTATTTTTTGATATTGATTCATATGACGATTGATAGATATCCAGGTCAATACCATTAGGCACAATAACAATATCAGCTTCAGGAAGATAAGATTGATAATAGTTCTTCAAAAACAAACTTGGTACGATCATCTTAACTTTTTTATCAAGCAACTTAGGTTCAAACGCATTATGCATATGAATCACAACTTTAGCCTGAGGAGCTTGCGAACGAATTTGTCGATATAGCTTCATACTGTTATGGACAACAATCACACTTTGATCGGTTATCTCAAATTTTTCGGCAACTTTCAGTATGCGCTTTGAATAAGGTAACGGATCCAGCCGAGTCCACTTTTGGAAAATACGCTTATATACTGAGCTAAATCCAATACGATGAATACTGCATCTTTCGTTTACGTAAGAATAATCAGAATATCCTTCGTTCTTTATACAGACAATACGATTAGGGAATTTAGTTCTCTGGGCAACCTGATACATCCAGGTCTCAACTGCTGCGGCACCACGTGGTGGAATAGAATAAATAGGTGTTACAGTAAATATGATTTTATCAATCATAAAGATCACCATTACATTGTTTTATATTTAATTGCTGCGATCAGGCCTGGAATTATTTTATTTTGATAAAGAAGGTGTTTATATTCTTCTCTATATTCGTGCTTTTGTTTTGCAACTTGATAAGGCTGATTCTTCCATGGTGAATTCTCATATACTGTGCGGAAAAATTGTGCTGAGGAATAGTCAGCCCACTCGTGCCATGGTTTTGTTACACCAGTATAATGAATAAATACTGTCTCTTCATTAATCACTGATTTATAGTAATTTTTATTTTTAATCTCAAACTCAGACTTCAATGAATAAATTGAGTTATATTTCCTCGGTAGTAATACCGCATGATGCAAAAACATGATATTTAAAATATCCTGGTCAGGATATTTTACTCTGGAAACTATACTTTCATCTGACAATAGTTCGAAGAATTTTTTCGTTAAATTAGAGTTAAGCCATTGCTGCAAGTTTATATACATGACACCCGAGTTAAAGTAGTTGCCTTTAAACTCAGGATTATGTAGACGCTCTGCACTTTTATCCTGCATTGAATCAACATCTACTACAACCGCACCATATTCCCCATCAAATTTCAGTGCGGCAAGATCCTCTAAAGAGCCTTTACACGTAATATCAGCATCAAGATATAGCAGTCGATCTAATCGTTCAGAAAAATAATCAAATGAAAGCAAGCGATAGTATATTGACACTGGCCATATATTTGTTTTAGGTAGTGACACCAACGGTTCAGAATCAATATGATATAGCTTAATAACTGTTTTATACTGTTCTGCTAATTGTGTCAATAGTACAATATATTCTTGGTCTAAATAATCCGCAATAATATGAAAAGTAAAATTAATATTATTCTGTTTATTATTTTCAAGGATTGATGCAATAGAAATTGCCGCGCCAGTTTGGTAATTTTTATCGATTCCCCATGAGATATTAAAAGTGTCACGATCATCACATGGTGTAACACGTCTGTCTAACTCAATAATATCTTTGAAGTTAGTTAATCTTTTGAAGTCCAATTTAATTACCTTTAATTATTTCAGCTATATTTTCCAGCGGCTAAGATATGCATTGCTGTTGATTATTTTAACAATGTACTTAGCCAGCAGTTAACCTTTCAACTTGGTCAGATAATAATTAAAGTAGTTACACAGTCCCTGAACGTATAACCCTTGTTTAAATTTATGCTTTGCACAATATCTGAATTGATTGCTATTGGTCGGTTTGAGAAGCGCTACTGAATGCCAGGGCGAGGCCTCTTTCGCAACTAAAAAACTCTTCGATACCGGATAGTTGGACCACTCATGCCAGGGTTTTGTCGGTCCCACATAATGAATGAAGACAGTTTCATTATTCACAGGATTGACTACTTCATCTTTCAGTTCATAATTAATGCTAAAGCGTGTATTGTATTTACCATTGATAAAAGTTACTTTTCCGGCTAACAACACATTAAGGACATCTTGATCAAGATGAGTTATTCTTTCCACCCATTCTGGAACTCGCAACATTTCGATGGCTCGGGAAGAGATATTATTACTGTGCCATGCGTTGATGTTGATAAGTAAGAATCCAGCATTAAAGTATCCGGCGATTAATTCTGGAGTGGCCAGCGTTACAGAACGATTATGCCACCATTCGGAATCTCTTTCCGTTACAACGACAGCGATCTCATCTGCGGAAAACTTATAATCGACCAGTTCTCGTACACTACCCTGGCAAGCAATATCGGCATCCAGGTATAATAATTTATCTATTTTATTATAGAAATAATCTGCAATAACAAAACGGAAGTATGTTGCATAAGTCCAGTTTTTTGTACTAGGTAAGTCTTTTAATTTATTGCAATCAATTAGGTAAACTCTGATACAGGATTGATATTGTTTAGCAAGATCGACGAATCTGGCTTTATCACTCTCATCGAAATAATCAGTAAATATATGAAATGTGAAATCGATTTTTTTATTCGACAATAATACAGAGGCTATTGATACACCGCAGCCAAATAAAAAATTCCTGTCAATACCATAACCGATATTAAAACAGTCTGCAGAAGCATTTTCCCGAAAATCGTACTCAAAAACAGAAAGGATAACTTCTTTATCGCTAAATTGAGACATTTGACTCTTACCAATTTTTGAGAAATAGACCATGTTCTCACATGATGCATTTCAAATAGTTCAGGATAAATTAATCATAGAGATTTACGGATTGTTCTTTCGCGTATTTTATTAGCTTTAACCTGAGCTTCCTTGAACAAATCAGCCTCCTGACTTAGGATGCTTTTCAACGGCAACTCGCAATAGATGCGTAGAAATCTATAAATATCACGCTGGGTTAATCCAATGTTCATGGAAGAAAAATAGAGACCGATCAAGTCCTTATCGCGCCAGCGTCGGGGAACAGTCGACCGAATCTGAGCACGGTGCAAATCAATCACTGAAATCTTGAGATCGTCCTCACGCCCTGAAAAAGGCAGATGTAATAAAAAGTGGCAAATATAGCAATCGCGATGATTGATACCTCCAGCATGCATCTTACGCACCATGGTGGCAACACGATCAATAATTATACGCTTCACTTTCACATCGGGAGAATTTGTGGCCCAATCAGCACAGTAATCTTCTAAGCTGATAGTTGGTGTGAGATCCTCAGTAATAATAAACGAGGTTTTAGTCAGTGGATTCAACCCTTTCTCACCAAATCCCACGCCTGTCATTGTATCCACACCTAACTGACTCAGGCGATGAATAGCATTCCATTCTCTATCAGCACCTAATACTGGCATGCGTAATGAAAGTAGGTTTTTAACAATCTCTTTCAGAGAAGTGCCTCTGTGCCATTTTAAAAAATAGCTTTTACCCGTTAGTTCAAATCGTAGAGTACGGCGAGTCTCCAGTTCTCTGAATACTTCACCTTGTAAATTTTTAACTTCATCAAATGCATCTTTCCCGCGCCATAGTGTGGCTAACGGTTCTTTTAATTCAACCATCTAAACCACCCGTAATCATATCCGCAGCTTTCTCCGGTAGGCTGTATAAATCTTGCGTATCCGCATAGTGTCGTGCATTTGCCCTCCATTCCGAACACAATGAAGGCTCTACCAGCGCTTTACGTAAGGCTTCATTCAGCGTTTCTTGCCGGAATGGTTCTGTAATTGCCATACCACAATTAGCATCAACAATATAATGCGCGTAACCGCATACGGCTGTGGTCAACACCGGCAGCCCGGCAGTGATTGCTTCTAGTAAAACAATACCTGCCGCCTCCTGATAAGCTGGATGCATCAATATATCAGCCGCAGCCATTAATTCTGCAACATCATTACGGCCAGAGTAGAAATGGACATTACTGCGTACGCCAAGTTTTTCCGCCAGCGCCTCAAATTTTCTCGGTCTGTCTTGTCCAACAACATACAGTAGCGTATTAGTCCGAAGCGTTTCTGGTAACGAGGCCACTGCACGTATTGAACGATCCACACCTTTACGAGTGAAATCAGAGCCTACCTGCAATAATAGATTTTGTTGCTCTGTTATACCGTTTTTCTGGCGATAAACTTCACGGCTATTCGGAATCTGCTGGCTATACTTCCTGTCCGGATAAATCCCTGGAGGAAGAATATGAAATCGTTGAGCTTCTGTCTGATAGTGCTTCTGAAAATCAGCAATCTGCTTATCAGTTAGCATCAATAGCTGCGTCGGTTTACCCTGCTCAAACGTCGCGCGTTCAAACGCTGCATAGTGCCGATATCGTGAAGTTAACCGATAGAGGAAACCTTTTTCTTGTGCCACTTTCTCGGCATAGCAAACGTCAGCAGCATAGTAGAGATCCAGCCCTGGCATTTTATTAAAACCAACAACCCGATCGACAGGGTGCTGAAGTAAATGTGCCTGGACCCAGGAATAATACTCCGCATTGCGACCATGGTTTGTCCGGGACTTGACCGGTACAAGAACCAATTCAAAAACGTCAGGACACTCACCTTCCCAGGACTGCGTATAGACACGAACATGGTGACCACGTGCCGCTACAGTTTGCGCAATGCGCATAAAATCACGCTGTAACCCACCGAATGGGAAGTATTTATACAAACAGAAAGCAACAATCATACGGGACTCCCCGCTTGTGGCGGCACAAGTCTACCCGGTAATAATTTATCGATAGCAGCAATAACATCGTCAGCGGGTATCACCGAAAGATACATTTCATTGCGATCGCGCTGTTCGCGTGGAGGCATCGGACGGTAATCACCAGCCCAAAATTGAATCATCTGCTTTGACCATGGTCGCCAAAAATTATGATCCGTTGCGCCAAACAGGCATATCAATGGTGTATCAACCGCAGCAGCAATGTGTCCCGGAGCAGAGTCCACCCCAATAAACAACTGCGCATGATCGATGACCGCTCCTAGCTCGGGGAAGCTCATTTTTCCCGCCAGCGCAGTAACGGGCTTTTCTTTGCAACCTTGTGCAATTTCATTCACGCAAGCCAGATCGTCTTCGCCTGGGCCAGAGGTCATAACTACCTCCAAACCACGCTGGTGTAAGGCGTCAATTACCTGTGAAAACTTTTCGTTATTCCAGCACTTGAAGCGTTGGCGTGCCGTTGGTTGAATTACAACGTATTCATCACCAACCCCAGCCCGATTTAATTCTGTGCGCATACGTTCCCAGCTATCCGGAGGATAGCTCATTGTTGTATGTGTAACAGTCGATTTAAGTTTCAACGGGGCCAGCACAGACAGATTGCTTTCCACCACATTTTCACCGCTAAGCGGAGCCAGACATGTAAAACTATTTTTCCAAAAAGAAGATTGCCGATGTGCATAATCTTGAGAGATTTTGATTGGCGCGTTCAGTAACCGCATCAGTATCGCAACCATCCACTGATCGGTAAGGTTTACAACTAAATCATACCCATTCGCGCGCAACGTTCCGATCAGGTGCAGAAAATTAGTAATTTTATCAGTTACTTTTGTCTTTTTATTTTTAATACCATAAAGGGCATTAATTTCTGGGTTTTCCGACAAAATTGGGATGGTATCCTGATAGAGAAGCACGTCGATTTTCGCATCAGGATAGTTCTGCTTTAGCGTACTAATGACCGGAGTTGTTAACAACATATCTCCGTGAAAACGCATTTTTATGACCAGAATTCTATTAATTGGCTTATCCACAAGCGGCTCTTTTATCGTGAGTGTCCGGTAAAGTTAAGCAGAAAAAAGCACGCTACCGCCCCAGGCTCAACAGCTACCTGATTACTGATATCGCACTGATTTTTTACGCGCTAGTGTATCACTTCTTTCGCCATGTTCCGACTCGAATAATTCTTGCACAGCCAATGGTTTTAAAACATGTAAATCAATGAATTAAGATGTTCAGACCTTTTGATTTTTAGCCCTCTATCTCGACTAAACCGGAAAATATCAACAGAAAACGTAAAGATGCAAAAGATGCTGGTACCCTGGACATCCCCCGCGAGGGACGCTATTTAATTTAAAAATAGGAAAAGTATTGGTAAAGCCACAGCTAAATACATAGAATCCCCAGCACATTCATAAGTCAGCTACCATTATGCTCGAATTGCTTTACACCGCCCTTTTCTACCTTATTCAGCCTTTGATCTGGGTACGGCTTTGGGTGCGCGGACGTAAGGCTCCGGCCTACCGTAAACGCTGGGGTGAACGCTACGGCTTTTACCGCCGTCCGCTAAAACCAGGCGGCATCATGCTTCATTCGGTTTCCGTGGGCGAAACGCTGGCAGCTATCCCATTAGTCCGCGCTCTGCGACATCGTTACCCCGACTTGCCGATCACGGTCACCACCATGACACCAACCGGTTCCGAGCGCGTACAATCCGCTTTTGGCCCTGACGTTCAGCATATTTATCTGCCGTACGACTTACCGGATGCCCTAAACCGTTTCCTGAATAAAGTTGACCCCAAGCTGGTGTTAATTATGGAAACCGAGCTGTGGCCGAATCTGATCGCGGCACTGCATAAGCGCCATATTCCGCTGGTCATTGCCAATGCACGTCTTTCTGCTCGCTCAGCTGCTGGCTACGCTAAATTAGGTAAATTTGTTGGCAGGCTACTGCGCCGAATTACGTTGATTGCCGCCCAGAATGAAGAAGATGGCGCTCGTTTTATCACGCTTGGTGCCAGAAGCAATCAGGTCACCGTTACCGGCAGCCTGAAGTTTGATATTTCCGTCACGCCGCAGCTGGCCGCAAAAGCGATTACATTGCGCCGTCAATGGGCACCTCACCGCCCGGTATGGATTGCAACCAGCACGCACGACGGCGAAGAAAGCATAATCATTGCCGCCCATCAGGCGTTATTAAACCAGTTCCCTAATCTTTTACTGATTCTGGTACCCAGACATCCTGAACGGTTCCCGGATGCCATTAACCTCGTACGCCAGGCTGGGCTAAGCTATACGACACGTTCTTCGGGCGAAGTTCCGTCATCAGGAACCCAGGTCGTAATCGGCGACACCATGGGCGAGTTGATGTTGCTGTATGGCATTGCTGACCTTGCATTTGTTGGCGGTTCGCTGGTTGAACGCGGTGGACACAACCCACTGGAAGCCGCGGCGCACGCCATTCCGGTACTGATGGGGCCACATACTTTTAATTTTAAAGATATTTGCGCCCGCCTCGAACAGGCAAGCGGATTGATCACCGTCACCGACGCAACTACGCTGGTGAAAGAGGTCTCTTCTTTACTGACCGATGCAGATTATCGTAATTTTTATGGCCGTCACGCAGTTGAAGTTCTGTATCAAAATCAGGGCGCGCTTCAGCGTCTGCTGCAGCTGCTGGAACCTTATCTGCCACCCAAAACGCATTGAGGCAAGTCATGCAAAAACGGGCGATTTATCCAGGAACCTTTGATCCCATTACTAACGGCCACCTCGATATCGTGACACGAGCGACAAGCATGTTTGATCACGTAATCCTGGCAATTGCCGCAAGTCCCAGTAAAAAACCGATGTTTACTCTGGAAGAGCGCGTTGAGCTGGCACGGCAGGCAACGGCGCATCTCGGTAATGTGGAGGTTCTGGGATTCAGCGACCTGATGGCAAACTTTGCCCGCGATAATCAGGCTAACATTCTGATCCGTGGCCTGCGTGCGGTAGCCGATTTTGAGTATGAAATGCAGCTGGCCCATATGAACCGTCATCTGATGCCACAACTGGAAAGCGTCTTTCTGATGCCGTCTAAAGAGTGGTCATTTATCTCATCGTCACTGGTGAAAGAAGTTGCCCGCCACCAGGGTGACGTAGCGCACTTTCTGCCGGAAAACGTTCATCAGGCATTATTGAGTAAACTGAAGTAATGCGTCTGGCCGGATGAGGCATACGCTACGTCCGGCCGATAATGGTGTTATTTCTGACAGCGACGGCAATAAAACGTTGTGCGCTGAGCGTGTTTTGTCGCAATGATTGGCGCGCCGCATACGCGACAGGGTTCACCTTCTCTCCCATAGACCTGCAGCTCCTGGGCAAAATAACCCGGCTTACCGTCACTTTGCAGAAAGTCCTTCAGCGTGGTCCCGCCCTGCTCGATAGAACGCAGCAAAACCGCCTTGATAACGCGCACCAGCAGTTCGCACTCATCCTGCGACAAAGATGACGCCAGACGGTCAGGATGGATACCAGCCGCAAACAGCGACTCGCTGGCATAGATGTTTCCCACCCCCACGACCAGCTTGTTATCCATCAGCCAGGGTTTAATCGCAGTTTTCTTCTTCGCACATTTCTGCTGCAGATAACCAGCATTGAAATCGTCGCTCAGCGGCTCAGGGCCAAGATGGGCGAGGACATTATGCCCATCCAGCTCTTTAGTCCACAGCCAGGCGCCAAAACGACGCGGATCGGTATAGCGCAGGACTTTGCCGTTACTCATCACTAAGTCGACGTGGTCATGTTTTTCTGCCGGAAGCTCTTCAGAAAGGATACGCAAACTACCCGACATCCCCAGGTGAATGATTACCCAGCCATCTGATAGCTCCAGCAGCAGGTATTTCGCGCGCCGCTGTACGCTCAGGACAGGTTTATCACTCAGACGATAGATTTCCTCTGATACAGGCCAACGCAAACGACCGTTACGCACAGTCGCGTGCATAATCGTTGCCCCCACCAGATGCGGCTCAATACCGCGGCGGCTGGTTTCGACTTCAGGTAATTCAGGCATAGTATCTCCGGCGATGTATCAGGTCTCATTAATATGGGGACGGCCAGAAAACAAAAAACCCCGCCGAGGCAGGGTTTTTCTTTACATCAAAGCGGAAATTATTTGATTTTCGCTTCTTTGTATAAAACGTGCTGACGAACAACTGGATCGAACTTTTTCAGCTCCAGTTTTTCCGGCTTAGTACGTTTGTTCTTCGTGGTGGTATAGAAGTGACCAGTACCAGCAGAAGAAACCAGCTTGATTTTCTCACGAATACCTTTAGCCATGATTTATTTCCTCTTAGTACTTAGTACTTTTCGCCACGGGCACGCAGTTCAGACAGAACTGTTTCGATGCCTTTCTTATCAATAACACGCATACCTTTAGCAGATACACGCAGGGTGACAAAACGCTTCTCGCTCTCAACCCAAAAACGGTGAGAGTGCAGGTTAGGCAGGAAACGGCGTTTAGTCGCGTTCAGTGCGTGGGAACGGTTGTTACCGGTCACCGGACGCTTGCCAGTAACTTGGCAGACTCGGGACATGTCTATTCTCCAAAAATCAAATTAGCTCGAGCTTCGTATGGGGTATTGGCGCCTCGTCAGGCTTCTCAGCCCGGTTATCGCAGTTCAATACACTAAATCTTTCATCGTTGCCTCGTCATTGGACGCAACAAGAATGATTTTGCGTATTTGCGAACTCTCGATTGCCAGGCCCAAATGCCAAACCCGAGATTCTCAAAGGTGGCGTAGTATACGCTGAGTCAGCGATGTGCTCAAGTCCCGAACAGACAAAGATCCCGATGGATCGCGTAAAGTGCGTTAAATCCAACCGCGTTCCGCAAAAGAAACGTACTCTCCGCGCCCAATGACCAGATGATCAAGCACCCGGATATCCATGAACTGACAGCATTTCACAACACGCTCGGTGATGAGTTTATCTGCTTTGCTCGGCTCTGCACACCCCGAAGGGTGATTATGTGCAAGGATCACCGCAGAAGCATTCATTTTTATCGCTTCGCGGACAATTTCTCGCGGATGCACTTCAACGTGGCTTAGCGTTCCGGAAAAAAGTTTACGGTGTTTAATCACGCGATGTTGAGAATCCATAAAGATCACATAGAAGATCTCGCGTTCCTCTTGCGAAAGCTGGCTTTGCAGAAATTCACGCGCCATTTCCGGGCTAAGTATCGCACGCTCCTCTATCACCTGTACGTTGTAGTAGCGCCTTGCCAGCTCCACTATTCCCTTCAACTGTGCGTACTTCGCGATACCGATGCCCTGAACATAGCTGAAATCCATGTAATCAGCAGACAACAGGCCATACAATGAATCAAAATGCTGAAGCATCTCTTTCGCCAGCGTAAGCACATCTTTACCCAGTATCCCGGTGCGTAGAAAAAGAGCGAGTAGCTCTACGTCGGTCAGCGAACTGGCCCCCTGCGCCAACAGCTTTTCCCGAGGCATTATACGTCCTGTATTTTCCATGCTTTTCCCCTCCTTTCGCGTCCGCATAGTGGCATAACGCCAGCGGCGAATCGACGCTCTGTTTTCACTTCTTCGTAGAGCCTCGCAAACTGGAGCGCGGGCAAAAGCACGACACATTGCGGATTGTGATAAAATATCCGTCTTCTGGTGAAACCCAACAGGAAAGATCATGATGAGCCTGGCCGGTAAAAAAATCGTACTTGGCGTCAGTGGCGGGATTGCTGCGTACAAAACCCCTGAGCTGGTGCGTCGTTTACGGGAACGCGGCGCAGACGTCCGCGTGGCGATGACCGAAGCAGCAAAAGCGTTTATTACTCCTCTGAGCTTACAGGCGGTTTCGGGCTATCCCGTTTCCGACAGCCTGCTTGACCCCGCAGCCGAAGCCGCGATGGGCCACATTGAGCTGGGGAAATGGGCCGATTTGGTTATACTGGCCCCTGCGACGGCAGACCTGATTGCCCGCGTTGCCGCAGGTATGGCCAACGATCTGGTGTCTACGATCTGTCTGGCAACGCCAGCGCCTGTTGCCGTGCTGCCGGCTATGAACCAGCAGATGTACCGCGCCGCCGCTACCCAACACAATTTGGGCATTCTTGCCTCGCGCGGTTTGCTCATTTGGGGCCCTGACAGCGGTAGTCAGGCATGTGGTGATGTCGGTCCTGGACGTATGCTGGATCCGTTAACAATTGTAGATATGGCGGCAGAACATTTTTCACCTGTCAAAGATCTGCAACATCTCAACATCATGATTACAGCAGGCCCGACGCGTGAACCGCTTGATCCCGTGCGTTATATTTCCAACCACAGCTCCGGGAAAATGGGATTTGCTATCGCGGCCGCTGCCGCAAAACGCGGGGCAAACGTCACGCTGGTATCAGGTCCGGTTTCGTTACCCACACCGCCTTTTGTCCAGCGCATTGATGTGATGACCGCGCTGGAAATGGAAGCCGCCGTGCAATCTGCGGTGCAACAACAGCATATTTTTATCGGCTGCGCCGCAGTCGCTGATTATCGCGCTGAAACTGTCGCCAGTGAAAAAATCAAAAAACAGGCCACGCAGGGTGATGAATTAACAGTAAAAATGGTCAAAAACCCGGACATCATCGCTGGTGTTGCCGCACTGGATGCTAACCGTCCTTTTGTCGTTGGGTTTGCTGCCGAAACAAATAATGTGGAAGAATATGCCCGGCAAAAACGCATCCGCAAAAACCTTGATGTGATCTGTGCGAACGACGTTTCGCTGTCCACTCAAGGATTTAACAGCGACAGCAACGCATTACACCTTTTTTGGCAGGATGGAGATAAAGTCTTACCGCTTGAGCGCAAAGAACTCCTGGGCCAATTATTACTCGACGAGATCGTGACCCGTTATGATGAAAAAAATCGACGTTAAGATTCTGGACCCGCGCGTAGGGCAACAATTTCCGCTCCCGACGTACGCCACTTCTGGTTCTGCCGGACTTGACCTGCGTGCCTGTCTTGATGACGCCGTAGAACTGGCGCCTGGCGCAACAACGCTGGTGCCAACCGGGTTAGCTATCCACATTGCCGATCCTTCTCTTGCGGCGGTGATGCTCCCGCGCTCCGGGCTGGGCCATAAGCACGGGATCGTACTGGGCAATCTGGTCGGTTTGATTGATTCCGACTACCAGGGCCAGCTGATGGTTTCAATCTGGAACCGTGGTCAGGACAACTTTACTATTGAACCGGGCGAACGTATCGCGCAGATGGTATTTGTACCGGTCGTCCAGGCTGAATTTAATTTGGTGGAAGAGTTTGAAGCCACCGATCGTGGCGAAGGTGGCTTCGGCCATTCCGGGCGCAAGTAACCCGCAGAAAAGTATCTCACAGCGTAATAACGCAATAACACACCGCAAACACCCGTTTGCGGTCGCTGTGTGGATGCCTGCCTGGCAAGAGCTTATTTTCAGGGGTATTTTGTAACATGGTAGAAAAGCAAACTGCGAAAAGGAATCGTCGCGAAGAAATACTTCAGTCTCTGGCACTGATGCTTGAGTCCAGCGATGGTAGCCAACGCATCACGACAGCTAAACTGGCGGCCTCTGTGGGCGTTTCCGAAGCGGCCTTGTATCGCCATTTTCCCAGCAAGACCCGCATGTTCGATAGCCTGATTGAGTTTATCGAAGATAGTCTGATTACCCGTATCAATCTGATTTTGAAAGATGAAAAAGACACTAACGCGCGATTGCGTCTGATCGTACTGCTGATTTTAGGGTTCGGTGAACGTAATCCTGGCCTGACGCGAATTCTGACCGGACACGCATTGATGTTCGAGCAAGACCGTCTGCAAGGCCGTATTAACCAGCTTTTTGAGCGAATTGAGGCGCAGTTACGCCAGGTTCTGCGAGAAAAAAGAATGCGTGAAGGTGAAGGCTACACCGTGGATGAAACGCTGCTGGCCAGCCAGCTACTGGCTTTCTGCGAAGGTATGCTGTCCCGGTTTGTACGTAGCGAATTTAAATACCGCCCAACGGATGATTTCGACATCCGCTGGCCGTTGGTTGCCGCTCAATTGCAGTAACACCGTTGTTGGATGGCGACCTCGCCTATTTTGCCTACGAACTCCGCGGTGCGTAGGCTGGATAAGCGCAGCGCCATCCGGCAGTTCTTATACGCCGTATGCTTCGCGATACGCCCGTACTGCGGCCAGGTGTTCTGCCATTTCTGGTTTTTCTTCCAGATACGCAATCAGATCTTTCAGGGTAATGATAGAAATCACCTTGCAGCCATAATCGCGTTCCACTTCCTGAATCGCTGAAATCTCGCCGCGACCGCGTTCCTGACGATCGAGAGAAATCAGTACCCCCGCCAGCGTAGCGCCGTTAGCCTGAATAATTTCCATCGACTCACGAATAGCCGTACCTGCAGTGATAACATCATCCACCAGCATTACACGCCCCTCAAGTACGCTACCTACCAGATTACCGCCTTCACCGTGGGTCTTCGCCTCTTTACGGTTGAAGCAGTACGGCAAATCTTTATCGTGGTGTTCCGCCAGCGCAACAGCCGTGGTGGTCGCAATCGGGATACCTTTGTAGGCCGGACCAAACAGCAAATCGAACTCAATACCGGAATCCATCAGCGCTTCGGCATAAAAACGGCCTAACAGTGCCAGGCAGCGCCCGGTATTAAACAGCCCGGCGTTGAAGAAATAGGGGCTTTTACGCCCGGATTTCAGCGTAAACTCGCCAAACTTTAGTACCTGCTTGCTAAGCGCAAACTCAATAAACTGGCGCTGATACGGTTTCATGGATTCGCTCCTCATCTCACTTTATTACAGACAAAAAAAAGGCGACTCATCAGTCGCCTTTAAAATCAATTTTCTAACGCCGCCTTCTGCGTCGTTACAATGGATTCGATTCCCCCTCGGGCTAACGCCAGTAGGGTGAGAAGTTCTTCATGGCTGAACGGCTCGCCTTCTGCCGTGCCCTGCACCTCTATAATGCGGCCGTCTTCAGTCATCACCACGTTCATGTCGGTTTCTGCGGCAGAGTCCTCAACGTATTCGAGGTCACAGAGCGCTTCACCGTTCACAATGCCCACGGAAACCGCGGCGACCATCCCCTTCATCGGGTTAGTTTTCAGTTTACCGCTCGCAACCAGCTTGTTCAGCGCATCAGCCAACGCCACACATGCGCCGGTAATTGATGCAGTGCGCGTACCGCCATCTGCCTGAATAACATCGCAGTCCAGCGTAATAGTGAATTCACCGAGCGTCTTCAGATCAACGGCGGCGCGCAGCGCACGAGCGATCAGACGCTGGATTTCCATGGTACGACCGCCCTGCTTACCTTTCGCCGCTTCACGGGCGTTACGGGTGTGCGTGGCGCGTGGCAGCATGCCATATTCTGCGGTGATCCAGCCCTGGCCCTGACCTTTCAGAAAACGCGGTACACCTTCATCAATAGAGGCGGTACACAGCACTTTGGTATCACCAAATTCGACCAGCACGGAGCCTTCAGCGTGTTTTGTATAATTACGGGTCAGGGTGACGGGACGCACCTGGTTGGCACTACGACCTGCTGGACGCATGATAAAATCTCCGGCTTGAAACGAATGTGGCTGCGCATTATACGGACTTCCGACTGTTATTCCTATCCTGACAAGACGTGGATGGCTATAATCCTCCCATCTCATCTTTAAAAACAGGAACGTCTATGATCCGCAGCATGACCGCCTACGCCCGGCGTGAAATCAAGGGTGAATGGGGTAGCGCTACCTGGGAAATGCGCTCGGTAAACCAGCGTTATCTGGAAACTTATTTTCGCCTGCCGGAACAGTTCCGTAGTCTTGAACCCGTTGTCCGCGAACGCATACGCACGCGTCTGACGCGCGGTAAAGTCGAGTGTACGCTGCGTTTTGAGCCTGATGCCAGCGCCCAGGGCGAGCTGATTCTAAATGAAAAGCTCGCTAAACAGCTCGTTAGCGCTGCTAACTGGGTCAAAATGCAGAGTGATGAAGGTGAAATTAACCCAGTTGATATCCTGCGCTGGCCAGGCGTAATGGCTGCCCAGGAGCAAGATCTGGACGCCATTGCCGCTGAAATCCTCGCCGCGCTTGACGGTACGCTGGATGACTTCATCGTCGCGCGTGAAACCGAAGGTCAGGCGCTGAAAGCGCTGATCGAGCAGCGTCTGGAAGGCGTCAGCACTGAAGTCGCTAAAGTGCGTGCACATATGCCGGAAATTCTGCAATGGCAGCGTGAGCGTCTGGTAGCCAAACTGGAAGACGCCCAGGTGCAACTGGAGAATAACCGCCTTGAGCAAGAACTGGTGCTGATGGCGCAGCGCATCGATGTAGCAGAAGAGTTAGATCGTCTGGAAGCCCACGTCAAAGAAACCTACAACATTCTGAAGAAAAAAGAGGCTGTTGGCCGTCGTCTGGACTTCATGATGCAGGAATTCAACCGTGAGTCGAACACTCTTGCATCCAAGTCTATCAATGCCGAGGTGACTAATTCCGCAATTGAACTGAAGGTATTGATCGAGCAAATGCGCGAGCAAATTCAGAATATCGAGTAATTTTGCGTACCATGCCTATGCTATCGTAACGTACTAGATAGCCTGCTCAATGCAGGCTATCCGTACCGCCAGTAAGTGCTGATTGATATAAAATTGAATACTTATTTATCTGGCATATATTTGTCGTTATAAATACTCTTCAGAATATCAACCCGAACAGCATTACTGCTGTTCATATTCACGACTGTCAGTACTTCATCGGATCCCCTGAGACGCCAGCACTCTGCCTCAACATCGCATTTTACCTGTTTTTCATAGCCCGCCATTGAGAGATATTTACTAATCCTCCCCGTATCCCTGGTATCATGGAACGTCACACTCCATACATCAGCCTTAGGACCAGAAATATTCGTATAATTAAAGTCATACACTTGGGATATTCTCGGCATTTTTTTTAAAACTTGGGGAGTGTAAAAATCATATTTGGCTTTATTAAACTCTGTATATTGTGCGTTACCTGCAAGTCTCATTTTAATATTAGGCCAGAAATAAGAGCTGCATATAGCTATTACCATCAGCACTATTATGACTGCCTGTTTCATATGTTTCCCTGTTTTACGAGTTAACGACCGTTCCATCTCTGGAAACTATTTTAACGTTACCAGAACTAAAATCGCTGTAAGGTATCACTGTTCTCATGAATGCTCGCCTTGGTGCATATCCGAGAGTAACTTTCTGACATCATCTCCTCGGGCATGTCCCATATCTATCCACCCCAAAACTTCGGTGTATATTATCCCGCTTCTTAAATTTCCAGCCTCTCTGCCATCCTGAATTTCTTCTCTTACGCTCATACCTGGCACTCCGACTCACAAAATGCTGAAGATTTTGCTGTAAATGCACCCATCCACATAGAAGCGATAGCTGAGGAAGTCATTTTTCAGAATAGAAGCCGCTGAATATCAGACTTTACTCAGAATAACTTCCCCAATGACATCTGGATGTGTAGTCGTTGTAAGAAATACCATTTTTGCAGCGCACCAAAGTACATACCACACCTACTAATCTCTCGCTGCAACATTCAAGGTATGGCTGAAATACGAACCGGAGTGTCAATTTGTCCAATGGTCGAGGGTGATAGTTTGGGTGAAATATGATACGTAGCCCACCCATAAACGACGGGGCTACGTGTTTTTCCCAACACTTCGGTTGTGACCCATCCAGTTCGAATTATATTTTCTCATCATTTATTGTCACCATGCACAAAGCAAAGCCCATGCCATAACGCATTTACAGAAAACTCACATTAGCTGTAGTTATTAAAATCACTTCACCTTAGAAAATCTCAATCGTGACAATGCGCACAAATCGTTAACCTTAGCCCCAGCAAATCAGGGGGAATACATGCTGTTACACGTTTTATATTTAATTGGTATTACTGCCGAAGCCATGACCGGTGCGCTTGCGGCTGGGCGTCGCCGTATGGATACATTTGGCGTCATTATCATTGCCACCGCGACGGCCATTGGCGGCGGCTCGGTACGCGACATCCTTCTCGGCCACTATCCACTCGGCTGGGTAAAGCACCCTGAATACGTCATTATCGTGGCGACCGCTGCGGTACTCACCACCATTATTGCCCCCGTAATGCCCTATCTGCGTAAAATATTCCTCGTCCTGGATGCGCTGGGCCTGGTGGTCTTTTCTATTATTGGTGCCCAGGTGGCACTGGATATGGGTCATGGACCGATTATTGCCGTGGTCGCTGCGGTCACTACCGGGGTCTTTGGTGGTGTATTACGTGACATGTTCTGCAAACGCATCCCGTTAGTATTCCAGAAAGAACTTTATGCCGGCGTTTCATTTGCCGCTGCTGTGCTGTATATCGTGCTACAACATTATGTCTCCAGCCACGATGTGGTGGTGATCTCTACCCTGCTCTTCGGCTTTACCGCCCGACTACTGGCCCTGCGCCTGAAGTTGGGGCTGCCGGTATTTTACTATCGCCATGAAGGCCATTAAGGCATAAAGCCCGTGATCCGCTGAGCAGCTAACCAGTTGCTCAGCGCTGTGATCTCTTTATCCTCCAGCCACTGAATAACCTGTCGTGCCCGTCGCTCTCCCATGAAAGGAAATTGCCGCCAGCTTTGTTCACTGCGATCCCGTAACTGCTGCCACGAACCATCCCGACTGGCATTCAACGTTGCCTGTGTTAACGGTATTCCCATGGCAATCACCCAGCGCGTAAATGGAAGATGGCGTGACAGATTGAACTGATGCCACAGCTTCCCCCCTTTGTTCACGCCAAATGTGGACTGTAGCTGCTCCTGCGTTAATCCAAGCCAGGAAAAGATATGTTCAAAGCGATACGTCTGATGTAGCTCCCGCCATCCCGCCTCGCCCATACCCTCCAGCCCTAACACATCTTTGGCCCCCAGCCAGACGAGCCTGGCAACAAACTGTTCCTGACACTCCGCTGTGGCATAAAAACAAGTTAGTGAATTGAAGCGCCCCTCAGGTGGTGCTGGCTTATTACGCTGGGTGCTGCGCCAGACCACCTCATCTATACGGGGGATCCCCTGTCCGGCCAGACTTATCAGAATCTGATCGCCAGGCGCAATATCCCATTCATTCCAGCGCCGGACTGAGCCAATATTGACGCGCCGCACCCGCTTATCATCCAGCATGACGGGGACCAGCAATGCAACCACCGCAATTTTCCCGCTTTTGCCAACGGAGAACTGAATACCCGTCACCTCAGATACCCTGGCCACGGGAGGATATTTCCACGCTGCCAGCCAGTCTCCCTGTCCGGGTAGCCAGTATTGCGCCCGCGGTTCTTTTCCCGTTCGCACCACCACACCATCTGTCACAAAAGGTAACGCTGAAGTCCACCACCTGGCACGCGCCTGCTCGACGTCATCCACACTCTTCACGGCCTGAGTATATCGTTGCGTGAAACTGAACCCGGCAGCAGTGAGTTGCTCAAGTCTTTCCGACATGGCAACTGGACCATCAGGCCAGGCCCAGATAAAAATAGCCAGCGAACGTAACATTTCCGGGTTGCTCTGGCGCATCATCATTCCAGCAACCTTTGAGCGGGCGTTCATTCCCCCTCTCTGCTGCTGAATATGCCCTTGTTGCTGCAAAAATATCTCCCCCTGCAACGTACTGTTAGAGAGCGGCCCGCTGGTAGTACGTGGAACGGAAGGGATCTGAAGAACCTTTTGCGTCCAGTCTTCGCCTTTCAGACCGTTACCACGGCTAATCGCCCGTATCAGATTTCCATTGCGATAAACCAGCGTGACCGCCACGCCATCCACCTTCGGCTGCACCCAGAGATCGCTACGAGCATGCATCCATTGCTGTAGCGCTTGCTTATCGGCAAGTTTTCGAACTCCCGTGTGGGGAACGGTGTGCGAGACGGTTCCACTTATTGGGGGCGCAGATAGATCTGGTGGGGCTTCATCGCCAAAACAGCGCTGCCACTGGATGAGCTGCGCATTGAGCTGGTCATAAACGGCGTCGTCTACGACACTTTCCCCTTGTTTCCAGTAACTGTCATTCCACTGTGTTATCTGCTGCTGTAGTCGTGAAATTTCCTCTTGTGCCCTGGCAGGCGACCAGACGGGGCATACCGCCCATGAGGGTAGATACCACATTAGCAAAACCAGACCTATGCATTTCCATAATCCCATGCTATCTCCGCTGAACAGTACGTTTCCCGGCAGATATAACGCGAATTGAAATGGAAACAGAGAGGCAAAAAATCATCCTGCGAGCAACGTTCCTGACATTTGCACGAATTGCTGCAAATCGCGGATAAAACAGGAAACTGGTACGCAAAACGCAATAAACATGCGCAAAAAGTGTGACAAGGGCTACGTCACATAGCGGCTACGTGTATAATAAGCCCGTATGTAGGCTCTCTTTCGACAATCACATACATTAAGATACTCATGGCTCAAGGCACGCTTTATATTGTTTCTGCCCCCAGTGGCGCGGGTAAATCCAGCCTGATTCAGGCTTTATTAAAGACCCAACCGTTGTATGACACCCAGGTTTCTGTTTCGCACACCACGCGCGCACCGCGCCCGGGGGAAGTGCACGGTGAACACTATTTTTTTGTGAACCATGACGAATTCAGAACCATGATTGGCAGAGACGCGTTCCTGGAACACGCTGAGGTTTTCGGTAATTACTACGGCACCTCGCGTGAGACCATTGAGCAAGTATTAGCATCCGGCGTAGACGTCTTTTTAGATATCGACTGGCAAGGTGCGCAGCAAATTCGTCAAAAAATGCCGCATGCGCGCAGTATTTTTATTTTGCCGCCATCTAAGATTGAGCTGGATCGCCGTCTTCGTGGCCGCGGTCAGGATAGCGAAGACGTGATCGCAAAACGTATGGCGCAAGCTGTTGCAGAAATGAGCCATTACGCCGAATATGATTATCTTATTGTGAATGATGATTTCGATACCGCCCTGGGCGATTTGAAAACCATCATTCGCGCCGAACGTCTGCGCATGAGCCGCCAAAAGCAGCGTCATGACGCTTTAATCAGCAAACTGTTGGCAGACTGAACCCACATTCAGTATCATGCCCAGTCATTTCTTCACCTGTGGAGCATTTTAAGTATGGCACGCGTAACTGTTCAGGACGCTGTAGAGAAAATTGGTAACCGTTTTGACCTGGTACTGGTCGCCGCGCGTCGCGCTCGTCAGATGCAGGTAGGCGGAAAGGATCCGCTCGTACCGGAAGAAAACGATAAAACTACCGTTATCGCGCTGCGCGAAATCGAAGAAGGTCTGATCAACAACCAGATCCTCGACGTGCGTGAGCGCCAGGAACAGCAAGAGCAGGAAGCCGCTGAATTACAAGCCGTTACCGCTATTGCTGAAGGTCGTCGTTAATCACAAAGCGGGTCGCCCTTGTATCTGTTTGAAAGCCTGAATCAACTGATTCAAAACTACCTGCCGGAAGACCAGATTAAGCGTCTTCGGCAGGCGTATCTCGTTGCACGTGACGCTCACGAGGGCCAGACACGTTCAAGCGGTGAACCCTATATCACGCACCCGGTAGCGGTAGCCTGCATTCTGGCCGAGATGAAACTCGACTATGAAACGCTGATGGCTGCGCTGCTGCATGACGTGATTGAAGATACCCCAGCCACCTACCAGGACATGGAACAGCTTTTTGGTAAAAGCGTTGCTGAACTGGTAGAAGGGGTGTCGAAACTTGATAAGCTTAAGTTTCGCGATAAGAAAGAGGCGCAAGCTGAAAACTTTCGCAAGATGATTATGGCGATGGTGCAGGATATCCGCGTCATTCTCATCAAACTCGCTGACCGTACCCACAACATGCGCACGCTGGGCTCATTACGCCCGGACAAGCGTCGCCGCATCGCCCGTGAAACCCTCGAAATCTATAGTCCGCTGGCACACCGTTTAGGTATTCATCACATTAAAACCGAGCTGGAAGAGCTGGGTTTTGAAGCGCTGTACCCGAACCGCTATCGCGTGATTAAAGAAGTGGTTAAAGCCGCTCGTGGCAACCGCAAAGAGATGATCCAAAAAATCCTCTCGGAAATCGAAGGGCGTTTGCAGGAGGCAGGTATTCCGTGTCGTGTAAGTGGCCGCGAGAAGCACCTGTACTCTATTTACTGCAAGATGGTGCTCAAAGAGCAGCGTTTTCACTCCATCATGGATATCTACGCTTTTCGCGTTATCGTTCATGATTCCGATACCTGTTATCGCGTACTCGGCCAGATGCACAGCCTGTACAAACCTCGTCCTGGTCGCGTGAAAGACTATATCGCCATTCCGAAAGCGAACGGATATCAGTCTTTGCACACCTCAATGATCGGCCCTCACGGCGTCCCGGTTGAAGTACAGATTCGTACCGAAGACATGGACCAGATGGCAGAAATGGGTGTAGCAGCGCACTGGGCTTACAAAGAGCACGGCGGCGAAAGCAGCACCACCGCACAAATCCGCGCTCAACGCTGGATGCAAAGCCTGCTGGAACTGCAGCAGAGCGCCGGTAGCTCGTTTGAATTTATTGAAAGCGTCAAATCTGATCTCTTCCCGGATGAGATTTATGTTTTCACACCGGAAGGGCGCATTGTCGAACTGCCTGCCGGTGCAACGCCTGTCGACTTCGCCTACGCCGTGCATACCGATATCGGTCACGCCTGCGTCGGCGCCCGCGTCGACAGACAACCTTACCCGCTTTCGCAGCCGCTCTTTAGCGGCCAGACCGTTGAGATTATTACCGCTCCGGGCGCCCGTCCGAATGCAGCGTGGCTCAACTTCGTCGTCAGTTCGAAAGCTCGCGCCAAAATTCGCCAACTGCTGAAAAACCTCAAGCGCGATGATTCCGTCAGTCTGGGTCGTCGACTGCTCAACCATGCCTTAGGCGGTAGCCGTAAACTGGCTGAGATCCCGCCAGAGAGCATCCAGCGTGAGCTTGAGCGCATGAAGCTCGCCACGCTTGACGATCTGCTCGCGGAAATCGGTCTGGGTAACGCCATGAGCGTGGTGGTAGCGAAAAACCTCCAACAGGGCGAAGCAACGGCAAACGTGCCAGCGCAATCTGGACACGGTCATCTGCCGATCAAAGGCGCAGATGGCGTGCTGATCACCTTCGCGAAATGCTGTCGTCCGATTCCTGGCGATCCAATCATTGCCCACGTCAGCCCGGGTAAAGGTCTGGTGATTCACCATGAATCCTGCCGTAACATTCGTGGCTATCAAAAAGAGCCAGAGAAGTTTATGGCGGTGGAATGGGATAAAGAGACAGAGCAGGAGTTCATCACCGAGATTAAGGTGGATATGTTTAACCACCAGGGTGCTCTGGCGAACCTGACGGCGGCAATCAACACGACTACCTCCAACATTCAAAGTCTGAATACGGAAGAGAAAGATGGCCGCGTCTATAGCGCCTTTATTCGCCTGACCGCTCGCGATCGCGTGCACCTGGCGAATATCATGCGCAAAATCCGCGTCATGCCGGACGTGATAAAAGTCACCCGTAACCGTAACTAGAACACGTTTTATGAATACTCAACGTTATGCACGTATTTGCGAGATGCTCGCACGTCGTCAGCCCGATCTGACCGTCTGCATGGAGCAGGTCCACAAACCTCATAACGTTTCTGCAATCATTCGTACTGCAGACGCGGTCGGCGTGCATGAAGTCCACGCCGTCTGGCCTGGTAGCCGTATACGCACCATGGCCTCTTCTGCCGCAGGCAACAACAGTTGGGTACAGGTGAAGACTCACCGCACTATTGGCGATGCGGTCACACATTTAAAAAGCCAGGGCATGCAGGTTCTGGCAACACATCTGTCAGATAAAGCCGTGGATTTTCGCGAGATTGATTACACGCGCCCCACCTGCATCCTGATGGGCCAGGAGAAAACCGGCATCACTCAGGAAGCGTTGGATCTGGCGGATCAGGACATCATCATTCCCATGACTGGCATGGTGCAATCGCTGAACGTTTCGGTCGCCTCCGCGCTGATTCTGTACGAAGCACAGCGCCAGCGGCAAAACGCCGGCATGTACCGACGAGAAAACAGCATGCTGGCGCAAGATGAGCAGCAGCGTTTGCTGTTTGAAGGCGGTTATCCGGTGCTGGCGAATGTCGCTAAGCGCAAAGGTCTTCCCTACCCCCACGTAAACACGCAGGGCGAAATTGAAGCCGATGCAACGTGGTGGGCCACTATGCAATCTGCGAGATAAACGCGATGAAAGGCCGTTTACTGGATGCCATCCCACTCAATTCTCTGACCGGCGTTGGCGCAGCGCAAAGCAGTAAACTGGCGAAAATTGGCCTGCACACCGTGCAGGACCTTCTGCTCCACCTCCCTCTGCGTTACGAAGACCGCACGCACCTGTACCCGATTGGCGAACTGCTGCCGGGCGTTTACGCCACCGTAGAAGGCGAAGTGCTGAACTGCAATATCACCTTCGGCGGACGCCGGATGATGACCTGTCAGATCAGTGATGGCTCCGGCATTCTCACCATGCGCTTTTTCAACTTCAGCGCCGCAATGAAAAACAGTCTCGCCACCGGTCGCCGGGTGCTGGCCTATGGCGAAGCCAAACGCGGAAAATACGGCGCAGAGATGATCCACCCGGAGTATCGCGTGCAGGGCGATCTCAGCACGCCGGAATTGCAGGAAACGCTCACGCCGGTGTATCCAACCACCGAAGGCGTGAAGCAGGCCACGCTGCGCAAACTGACCGATCAAGCGCTGGACCTGCTCGATACCTGCGCAATTGCCGAACTGCTGCCGCCAGAGCTGTTGCAGGGCATGATGAGCCTGCCGGAAGCTTTGCGCACATTGCACCGTCCACCGCCGTCACTGCAGTTGAGCGATCTGGAAACCGGTCAGCATCCAGCACAGCGACGTCTGATTCTGGAAGAACTGCTGGCGCATAACCTCAGCATGCTGGCACTACGCGCTGGGGCGCAACGTTTCCACGCCCAGCCGCTGATCGCAAACAACGCGCTGAAAGATAAGCTGCTGGCGGCTCTACCGTTTAAACCCACCGGCGCCCAGGCCCGCGTTACCGCTGAGATCGAACGCGATATGGCACTGGATGTCCCCATGATGCGTCTGGTTCAGGGCGATGTCGGCTCAGGTAAAACGCTGGTTGCGGCGCTGGCCGCCCTACGTGCCATCGCACATGGTAAGCAAGTTGCGCTAATGGCACCCACCGAACTGCTGGCTGAACAGCACGCGAATAACTTCCGCAACTGGTTCGCGCCACTGGGTATTGAAGTTGGCTGGCTGGCAGGTAAACAGAAAGGCAAAGCGCGCCTGGCACAGCAGGAAGCTATCGCCAGCGGTGAGGTGCAGATGATTGTCGGCACGCACGCAATTTTCCAGGAACAGGTGCAGTTCAACGGACTGGCACTGGTTATCATCGACGAACAGCACCGTTTTGGCGTACATCAGCGCCTGGCGCTGTGGGAGAAAGGTCAGCAGCAGGGTTTCCATCCACACCAGCTAATCATGACCGCCACCCCAATCCCGCGCACGCTGGCGATGACCGCCTATGCCGATCTCGACACATCGGTCATTGACGAACTCCCTCCGGGGCGTACACCGGTCACCACGGTGGCGATTCCGGATACCCGCCGCAGCGATATTATTGACCGCGTGCGCAACGCTTGTACCCATGAAGGGCGCCAGGCGTACTGGGTCTGTACGCTGATTGAAGAGTCTGATTTGTTAGAAGCTCAGGCGGCTGAAGCCACGTGGGAAGAGCTTAAACTGGTGCTGCCAGAGCTGAATATTGGCCTGGTACACGGCCGTATGAAGCCCGCAGAGAAGCAGTCGGTAATGGCGGCGTTTAAGCAGGGCGAACTGCAGCTGCTGGTTGCCACCACGGTGATTGAAGTGGGCGTAGACGTACCTAACGCCAGCCTGATGATTATTGAAAACCCGGAGCGCTTGGGCCTGGCGCAGTTGCACCAGCTACGTGGTCGCGTAGGTCGTGGCGCGGTGGCCTCCCACTGCGTCCTGCTCTACAAATCGCCGCTGTCAAAAACCGCGCAAAAACGTCTGCAGGTTCTGCGAGATAGCAATGACGGATTCGTGATCGCGCAAAAAGATTTAGAGATCCGCGGGCCCGGCGAGCTGTTGGGTACGCGCCAGACCGGAACGGCAGAATTCAAAGTCGCAGATTTATTGCGCGATCAGGCGATTATCCCGGAAGTTCAGCGCATTGCCCGTCATATTCACGAACGTTACCCGCAACAGGCTGTGGCGCTGATTGAACGCTGGATGCCGGAAACCGAGCGCTACTCCAACGCATAGTAGATTCATAGCGGCGGCGGATGTGACTCCGCCGCACAGACATTATTGCGCAAAAATCGGCAGCAGCAGATACAGCTTAATCACCAGCGCATTGACGATATCGATAAAGAACGCCCCCACCATCGGCACCACCAGAAACGCCATATGGGATGGCCCAAAACGTTCAGTAATTGCCTGCATGTTGGCAATCGCCGTGGGTGTCGCACCGAGGCCAAAACCGCAGTGTCCGGCTGCCAGCACGGCGGCATCGTAGTTCTTACCCATCATGCGCCAGGTGACGAATATCGCGTACAGCGCCATGAAAATGGTCTGCACAACCAGGATTGCCAGCATCGGCAGGGCCAGAGAAGCCAGCTCCCACAGCTTCAGACTCATTAGCGCCATCGCCAGGAACAGCGACAGGCTAACGTTACCCAAGACCGAAACCGCGCGCTCGAACACCCGATAAAAACCCATTAACGCCAGGCCGTTACTGAGGATCACCCCAACAAACAGCACGCAGACGAAAGTCGGCAGTTCCAGCACCGTTCCGACCAGCATTTGTGCAACGATTTTACCCACCGTCAGACAGATGGCGATCAGCGCAATGGTTTCAATCAGCACCAGCGAAGTGATTATGCGTCCGACATCTGGCTTTTCAAATGCGGTAGGCACAGCCTGATCGTCCGGCATGCCGTCTGGCGTGGTAGAGTGTTTGACCAGATAGCGGGCCACCGGGCCGCCAATCAATCCGCCCAGCACCAGGCCAAACGTTGCGCAAGCCATCGCCACTTCCGTCGCATTAGCGAAACCATAGCGCTCAATAAACAGTTTGCTCCATGCGGCCCCGGTTCCATGCCCGCCAGAGAGGGTTATCGAACCGGCGATCAGACCCATCAGCGGATCCAGACCCAGCAGAGTCGCCATACCAATACCGATGGCGTTTTGCATCAGCAGCAGGCCAACAACCACAATCAGAAAGATACCCACCACGCGGCCACCCGCGCGCAGGCTGGCGATATTGGCGTTCAGGCCGATAGTGGCGAAGAATGCCAGCATCAGCGGATCGCGCAGGGTCATATCGAAGTTCACTTCCCAACCCATGCTTTTTTTCAGCACCAGCAGCGCAATCGCCACCAGCAATCCGCCAGCTACCGGTTCGGGAATGGTGTATTTTTTCAGGAAGGAAACAGACTGGACGAGCTTACGTCCCAGCAGCAACACAAGGGTTGCCGCAACCAGCGTTGATAACGTATCGAGATAAAACATTTACAACTCCATTAGTGCGTTTAGCACAATCACGCACGATGCATTCCAGACCGATTTTTAGCTCTTATTGAGTTTTCGGTGTGGATTTTAAGCAGAAAATCATGAAAAGTTATATAAAAATGTTTGTTTATCCGTTTTAAATATTAAGAACACCTGGTAGCAAACGTTTGCATTTCCGCCATGGTCAGATAAAATCACCGCTTTTCCACCATGGGATTGCCTCTGATGTCCGTTAACGCCGTAGAGTCAACAAATGCGCAACCGGTTGCGCAGACTCACAACAGTGAACTGATTTACCGTCTTGAAGATCGCCCCCCGCTAGCCCAGACCCTGTTTGCCGCCTGTCAGCACCTGCTGGCCATGTTCGTCGCGGTAATCACCCCAGCGCTGTTAATTTGCCAGGCGCTCGGTTTACCGGCTCAGGATACTCAACACATTATCAGTATGTCGCTGTTCGCATCCGGCGTGGCTTCTATCATTCAGATCAAAGCCTGGGGGCCGGTCGGCTCAGGGCTATTATCCATTCAGGGCACCAGCTTTAACTTTGTTGCGCCACTGATTATGGGCGGTACAGCGCTAAAAACCGGTGGTGCTGATGTCCCAACCATGATGGCGGCGCTGTTCGGTACACTGATGCTGGCAAGCTGCACTGAGATGGTTATCTCACGCGTACTGCATCTGGCGCGTCGTATCATTACCCCGCTGGTCTCAGGCGTGGTGGTGATGATTATCGGCCTGTCGCTGATTCAGGTGGGGCTGACGTCGATTGGCGGCGGCTATGCGGCAATGAGCGACAACACCTTTGGCGCGCCAAAGAATTTACTGCTGGCAGGCGTCGTGCTGGCGCTGATTATCCTGCTTAACCGCCAGCGCAACCCGTACCTGCGCGTTGCGTCACTGGTGATTGCGATGGCGGCAGGTTACCTGTTGGCGTGGTTTATGGATATGCTGCCGCAAAATACCGCGCCGGTAAGTCAGGACCTGCTGATGGTGCCAACGCCGTTGTATTATGGCCTGGGTATCGACTGGAGCTTACTGCTGCCGCTGATGCTGGTGTTTATGATTACCTCGCTGGAAACCATCGGTGATATTACGGCCACCTCCGATGTCTCCGAGCAGCCCGTTTCTGGTCCGCTGTATATGAAACGCCTGAAAGGCGGCGTACTGGCGAACGGTCTGAACTCGTTTGTTTCAGCCGTATTCAACACCTTCCCGAACTCCTGTTTTGGACAAAACAACGGGGTTATTCAGTTAACAGGTGTTGCCAGCCGCTACGTTGGTTTTGTGGTTGCGCTGATGCTGATCGCGTTGGGCCTGTTCCCGGCGGTCAGCGGTTTTGTACAGCATATTCCTGAGCCAGTACTCGGCGGTGCTACGCTGGTGATGTTCGGTACTATCGCGGCATCCGGCGTGCGTATCGTATCCCGCGAACCGCTGAACCGCCGCGCAATTCTGATTATCGCGCTGTCGCTGGCCGTCGGCCTCGGCGTTTCCCAGCAGCCGCTGATCCTGCAGTTCGCTCCGGACTGGGTGAAAAACCTGCTCTCTTCCGGCATTGCCGCAGGCGGTATTACCGCTATCGTTCTGAATCTGGTGTTCCCACCAGAGAAGCAATAAGCAAAATGCGGCGTTGATTCTGAATCAACGCCGCTGTAACGCTCTTTCACCATTCCCGCCTTGAGCATTGCGCCTAAATCGTGCATAACTTGACTATGTGCACTTCGCGGGATGGAAGACCATGAAATTTATTGGAAAGCTGCTTCTTTACGTGCTGATCGCCCTTGCAGTGGCGATCCTCGGCTTATATTTTCTACTGCAAACCCGCTGGGGCGCAGAGCACGTCAGCGCCTGGGTTTCGCAGAACAGCAGCTACCATCTGGCATTTGATGCCATCGATCACCGGTTTTCTTCTCCTTCCCATATTCTGCTGGAAAACGTCACCTTTGGCCGGGATGGTCAGCCCGCAACGCTGGTCGCCAAAACGGTCGATATTGGACTGAGCAGCCGCCAAATCACCGACCCGCTGCACGTAGACACCATCCTTTTGCAAAACGGCACGCTGAATCTTTCCCAGCAAACTGCGCCGCTGCCGTTCCAGGCCGATCGCCTGCAATTGCAAGATATGGCGCTTAACAGTCCCGGTAGCGAGTGGACCCTGAGCGCGCAGCGCGTTAACGGCGGAGTCATACCCTGGAGTCCTGAGGCGGGTAAAATTCTCGGGAGTAAAGCGCAAATTCAGCTCAGCGCCAGTTCGTTGACGCTGAACGACGTCCCCACGACCAACGTATTGATTGAAGGCAGTATTGACCATGACCGTGTGACGCTGAGCAATATTGGCGCAGACGTGGCGCGTGGGGCATTAACCGGCGTGGCGCAACGCAATGCCGACGGTAGTTGGGTAGTGGAGAATCTACGTCTGAACGATATTCGGCTGCAAAGCGACAAATCGCTGGCCGAGTTTTTTGCTCCGTTAAGCACTATTCCTTCCCTGCAAATTGGTCGTCTGGAAGTAACAGATGCCCGTCTGCAAGGCCCTGACTGGGCGGTGACGGATCTCGATCTGAGCTTGCGCAACATGACCTTCAGCAAGGACGACTGGCAAACTCAGGAAGGAAAACTGTCGATGAACGCCAGCGAGTTTATCTACGGCTCTCTGCACTTTTTCGATCCGATTATGAACGCCGAGTTCTCGCCGCAGGGCATAGCGCTGCGTCAGTTCACCACCCGCTGGGAAGGGGGAATGGTCAGAACCTCCGGAAACTGGCAGCGCAACAACAAAGCGCTGGTCCTCGATGATGCCGCCATTGCCGGTCTGGAGTACACGCTGCCGGAAAACTGGAAACAGCTGTGGATGAAACCTCTACCAGCCTGGCTAGCCAGCCTGACGCTGAAGAAATTCAGCGCCAGCCGTAATCTGGTGATTGATATCGACCCGAGCTTCCCATGGCAGCTCACCGCGCTGGACGGCTACGGTGCTAACCTCGGGCTGGTGCAGAACAATCAGTGGGGGATCTGGAGCGGGAGCGCTAACCTCAACGCCGCTGCCGGCACCTTTAACCGCACCGACGTGCGTCGTCCTTCGCTGGCGCTGACGGCGAACAGCAGCACCATCAATATCAGCGAACTAAGCGCCTATACGGAAAAAGGGTTGCTGGAGGCCACTGCCAGTATTTCACAGTTGCCTCAGCGTCAAACTCAGGTCAGCCTGAACGGGCGCGGCGTGCCAATGACGATTCTGCAGCAGTGGGGATGGCCCGCACTGCCGCTTTCCGGCGACGGTAACATCCAGCTTACCGCCAGCGGCAATATTCAAGCCGATGCGCCACTCAAGCCAACGGTCAGCGGCCAGTTGCATGCGGTGAACGTGGAGAAACAGCAGGTAACGCAAACCATGCAGGCGGGCGTGGTATCCGGTAGTGAAGTTACCGCCCCACCCGCTGCGCAGTAAAATCTGACGGCCCGGCGGCGCTTTGCCTGCCGGGTCGCCGTTTATCGCTGTAAGCGCGCATATTCACTGCACAACAGCCACTTCACCGGCTCGTCCTCTTCTATCGCCGGGAAGCGACCGCCTGGCTCAAGGAAGTGATTGTCATGCAGGTCGTCATTGACCATCGAGATCTCCCAGCCCAGCACGAACGCTTTCTCCGCCCAAAAGCGATGATACAACCGCGGCGGCAGGCATACCCCCTGCCCCGGTTTCAATACCAGCGTCTCGCCAGCGTCAACGGAACGCCGCTGACCATCGACGCTAACCTCAACAATGCGCCGGGCATCATACCCGTCATCAGGTGTAGCCCACGCCAACTGCATACATAAATCACCGCCGCCGCGGTTAACGATATCTTCCATTTTATGGCGATGAAAATGCCATGGCGTCTGCTGATCCTGCTGAATTTGCAGCATCTTTTCGGCGTACGGTTTGGGGTAGCTGGCTGACCCTAACTGACCATTGCGCAACGTCAGTAACGTCAGCCCCGTTTGCGCAAAATCTCCGCGCCCAAAGTCGGTTATATCCCAGCCCAATTGGAGATCGAGCACTTCACGCCACAGAGTGTGATCCTGTTGCCGCCAGGCGTCAGCCGTAAAATACGCAAAGTCAGGCAGGCAAACCCGAAAAGTCTCGGCGATGGCATGCGCTTTATCGACGGCATAATTAATGTGTGAACGCTTCATTCCACTTTTCCTTGTTGCGAAAAAGGCGGGTCACCCCGCCTGTATGCGGTTAGTAAAGTGACGCTTTGCCGGTTGAGCCGAACAGTTTCATTTTGTGACGGATCACATCCCGCGCGGCGCTAATGGCTTCCGGGTAAATAACGTTCGGGTCCCACCAGGTTTCTTTCGCCAGGATTTCGCGGACTTTCTGGAAGTAAGCGTATTTCATATCGCTGGAAATGTTGATTTTGCCAACGCCCAGCGTAACGGATTCGGCAATTTCCGCATCCGGGTTCGCGGAACCTCCGTGCAGCACCAGCGGAATGTCCACTCGCCCGGCGATGTCGCGCAGGATGTTCATTTGCAGCTCTGGCTGCATCCCTTTCGGGTAGATGCCGTGTGCAGTTCCAATCGCCACCGCCAGCGTATCCGCGCCAGTACGGGCGATAAAATCCTGTGCCTGATCAGGATCGGTATAAGTGACCTTCGATACGCCGCCTTCCACTGACGTCCCGGTTTGACCAATCGTACCCAGTTCCCCTTCCACCGAAACGCCTACCGCATGCGCCAGCTTGACCACTTCGCGGGTCAGCGCCACGTTCTCTTCATACGGCAACAGCGAGCCATCAATCATCACCGAGGTAAACCCACACTGAATCGCCCGCAGGACATGCTCGACCGAAGCGCCGTGGTCCAGATGCAGAGTAAAGGGAACCGAGCTGCGCAGAGTGATATCACGGACGTAGCTAAAAAACGCATCGCCTACAAAATCATGTTCGCTGGGGTGAATGGAGATAATCGCCGGGGTATTGGTTGCTTCCGCTTCTTCCACTACTGCACGTACAAAGCAGCTGTCCGCCACGTTGAATGCGCCGATGGCAAAACCGTGCTGACGGGTAGGTTGCAGTAATTCTTTCATCGAAACTAACATGTTAATTCTCCAGTTTCAGGGTGTAGAAAGCCCTGCCAGTGCGTCGTCGCAGAGGCATAGAAGGCGTTACAGAAAATGAATCAGGCTTTGTCGATAGCGCCGCTGGCCTGCAGGTACGGAATAATGGCTTCCTCGCAGGCCTGCTCCATCAGGGCCAGGGCATCAACGAGTTCACCGGATGTGTCGCGACACAGGGTATGCAGTAGTGCAGCCTTTCCGGCTTCGAAAACCGCCGCGCCAACGTTTATCTTGGCGACGCCAAACGTCGGGCAGCGCTGTAGCTGGTCAAACGGCGTCCCGCTGCCGCCATGCAGCGCCAGCTGCACCGTTGATAAACGGGCAATTTCCTCCAGTCGCTGGAAATCAATGGCGGGTATGACACCGGGCGCGTACATGCCATGTGCCGTGCCGACCGAGACCGCCAGTAAATCGATACCGGTCTGTTGGATAAAGGGCTCCACATCGGCGGCCTGGGTCATCAAATCAGCGTTAGCTGCGTGATCATAGCGCGGGGCGTCGGCCAGATGCCCCAGCTCGCCTTCCACGCATAGAGAAACGCTGGTCGCGAGCTCAACCACCGCCCGGGTCTGGCGAATGTTCTCCTCCAGCGCAAAGGCGGAGGCGTCGATCATTAACCCGCTGAATCCGGCGCGAAAAGCCTGGCGAATGCGCACTGGGTCCTTTCCATGATCCAGCGCCAGCGCGACCGGTACCGACGCTTCCTCTGCCAGCGTTTTGACGACCGCCACCGCTATCGGTGCAGGAAAATGGCCCAGATGCCCCTGATACAGATTCAGAATGATGGGCGCACGGTGTTTCTCAGCCACCCGCACCGCCGCACGGGCGCTTTCCAGATTCATACAGTTGATGGCCAGCAGCGCGTACTGCTCGCGCCAGGCTTTCGTCACCATGCTTTTCATATCGGCAAACATACGGCCTCCGGTTATTCCAGGGTGAAGGTGATCTCTTCGTCTTTCAGCTTTTGATCGCTAAGTTCATCAAACTCTTCGTCACGTTCGGTCACCGGTTTCTTCCACAACGACAGCATGACGCCGCAAATCACCGTGCCGATCCCCAGCGCCAGGCAAAACAGCAGCGGATGCGTAAAGAGCGGGACCACGAACATGCCGCCGTGCGGTACCGGGCTTTCGACGCCCCACACCATAATCAGACCGCCCGCTATCGCCGAGGCCACTACGCAGGACCCCACCACGCGCAGCAGGTCGCGCGCCGCAATGGGAATGACCCCTTCGGTAATCATGCAGATCCCCATCGGGAATGCCGCTTTCAGCGCCTCGCGCTCCGCACGGGTGTACTTGTGACGCGTCAGCAAAAAGGAGAGCGTAATGCCGAACGGAGGGATTATCGAACCGACAAACTTCACCGCTTCCGGACCGTACACGCCGCTGACCAACATGCCGTCAGCAAATAGCGACATGGTTTTATTCACCGGTCCGCCAAAGTCGAATGTCGCCATTGCGCCAAGGATGGCCCCCATTAAAAAGCGTGACCCGCCCTGCATGGACTCCAGCAGATGAATCAACGCGTCCTGCAGCCAGGCTATCGGTTTGCCAATGAGCGTCATCATCAACAGGCCGCCAATGACGGTACTCAGTACCGGCAGCACCATGATGGGCATCAACCCCTGCATCGACTGCGGCAAACGGATATAGCGCTTGAGCAGCAGGACGGTATAACCGACCAGAAAACCGCCCAGCATCCCGCCGATAAAACCGGTATGAATTTCACCGCAGACAAAGCCGACAATCAGACCCGGTGCGAATCCGGGGCGGTCAGCAATAGAGTACGCAATCGCCGCGCTAATCAGCGGTACGATTAACCCCATCCCCCAGCCGCCAATCTGGTTGAGCATCCAGGGTATGGTTCCTGTTTTTTCACCCACGTTAGTGCCGCCAAGTATTTGCCCGAGAGCAATACAGATCCCGGCGGCAACAATTAACGGGATCATCCACGAAATCCCCGTTAATAAATGTCTTTTTATTTCCTGAGATAGCGGAATTTTATTTTCACTCATGTGAAATCCCTCCAGAATGGGGATCGCTACTGGTTATTATTAACTAATGATTTTTCGACCTTTTCAAGAAACTGAATGGGCGACTTTATGACAATTTCAGTTTTCACTCGCACAATACGTTTATTTAAAAATCGTTCCTCCCCTTTTATTTTTACATCCACAGCGAGAATCACGACATCAGCAGCAGAAATGTCCTCTGTCAGCAATTCGTTTTCCGTGCCGATAGTCCCCTGGGTTTCTACTCTTATATTATGACCAAGCGCTTTAGCACCTTTAATTAACTTCTCACGGGCAATATAGGTGTGCGCAATACCCGCCGTACAGGCGGCAACACAAACAATATTCATAACATGCTCCACGTTTTATTTAGCAGACATTGGATTCAGCATATTGGCTAAAAAGCTCAATAATTTTCTGTGGACTGCTTTCGACTAACAGTTGTTCAATAATGTCGTCATCCGCCAACGCGCCGGCAACCTGCGAAAGCAGGCGAATATGGGTGGTGTTTTGATCTTCAAGGCGTACGGCAAACAGAATGATGCAGCGCACGTTGCTGCCGTCCAGGGTTTCCCAGGGAATATCCTGGCGGGTACGCCCAATCGCCAGCGTGGTATTGACCACCGCCGAGGATTTCCCGTGCGGAATCGCAATATGATTTTCGAAGCCGGTCGAGCCTTCTGATTCACGCTGCCAGACATCCTGAATAAACGTTTCCCGGCAGCTAATTGCCCCATCTTTTTGCAGAATATCCGTCAGTTCCTCAATAACCTCCGTTTTGTTTGTGGCCTTCATGTCCAAAATAACGCGATTTGTATTGAGTATTTTCGTGATGTCCATAAATCATACCTCATGGAGTTCAGACATTAATTTTCAACGACCAGCGACGTCGCCCGATGTAATTTTTCCGTAATAACCGTTTCTGTTACCCGCTTAATATCCGCATCATTGAAGAAGGCGGTGACATACACGACCGGCATGGCAACGGCAGGTAAATTGATCGTCGATACCACCAGTTCAATATCGTCCGTCAGGACGTAGGGCAAGCTGCCTGCCGACACCACGCCGACGATGGTCCAGTCCGGAAAGGCGCGCAGAATGCGGCTTTTGAGTAAGTGAGAGGTGCCGATACCGGTTGAGCAAACCAGCAGCACACGTTTACGCGCTATCTGACGCTCCATCGCGGCCTGAAAATGCACGGTTAAATATCCCACCTCATCATCCGACACGGCCCGCTCGCCCCAGCCGCTAAACACCCGATTCACCGCGCACTGTGTCAAACGCCAGACGTCCTGCAACTCGCCTTTAATGTCCTCCAGCAGCGGATTACGAATGCGGATCTGGTAGTTCAGGCGGTTAATCAGCGGCTTAATATGGATCAGCAATCCGTCATACAGCGCAGTGTCCTGGCTAAGATCGCAGTCAACCATTTCGGCGAAGGTGGCAATCAGCCGATGGGTAATCAAGCGTGCTTCGTCGCTGGAGTGCATATGGCCAATTACGCTCACATCGTTATGCTCTTCAATCACCATACCGGAGGAGATAATATATTGATAAATAAACCAGACTTCGTCTTCCGGCAGCGGGTGGGCAATGCGTTTTTCGATATGCTGAATCATGCGACTGGCAATGGAAAAGATGTTCTCATCACATGACGTGATGCTTTCTTCTTTTCTCGGTAGCGCATTGCCCCGCGTAATGCGGTACATCATGATCAGAATATGGGTAAAGATATTGACGTAATAAGGCTCTCCCAGCGACCAGCACAGATCGTTCTCCATTTCCTGCAACAGCGTCTGGACAAATAAAACGTCTTCTTCGCCGAAGTAATGCACTAACGCTTTATAACTGCCCGGATCAAGTCGTGAATAAATCACGCTTCCAGGTTCATTATGGTTAATCACACCGTTAATCAGCGACGCCATCGCCTGGCGCACCCCGCTCTCGCTGCCTTCAATGTGTGTGCCGCTCTGGCTGCGAATCAGCGACAGGCCCAGCGGGGTAATCCACGATTCAATTACTTTCAGATCGTTAACAATCGATGCACTACTAATAAAATAACGTTCGGATAATTTATTGATCGATGTTTCATGCGGCGTTTCACTTAATAATTGCGAGGCTATCTTAACCCGCCGTGAATTATTCATCATGCCGTCAGCATCATCACCCTCCGACCCTAATAACTGATCCAGATATAAAAGGTCAGTAATGTTATCGGCACTTAATATCACGCCCGCACCGGCACGTTTATCGATGGATATTTTCCATTCCGATAACCATTGCTCCAGTAACCGCAGATCGCGCTGGACGGTCTTCTCTGAAACAGATAAATACTCGGCAATTTTTAGCAGCGTAACATATTCCTTCCGGGACAGAAGAAACTTTAATAATCTGTTTTGTCGCGAGGTAATCATTTGCATTATTTACCCTTATTACATACCAGATTAAATATCTATACCCGTCATACTTCAAGCTGCATGTGCGTTGGCTTTCCTCGCTCACCTCAGTCACGTACTTATGTACGCTCAGGGGATTCGCTGCGTCGCCGCCTTCCTGCAACTCGAATTATTTAGGTAATAAAGAAGCATTTATGCTCCACGTGTAATCCGTGATGATAAATATAAGAAGACTACGATGCGCTAACAATACTAAATCGTGTCCTGTATTCCGGACAGAAATAAGACAAAAAGAGGAAATAGTGAGATATTTACGGCGCAGATCACATTTTTCGCGGGAATTAGAGTGATAGCGCTCGCAAATATGGTGAGGTAAAAATTTAAGTCGGGATGTTTTTGATTTTCAGATCTGGAACGCTGCTCGCGGCGTGGGCCGGATAAGACGCATCCGGCACCACGTTCAGATTCGCTTACAGGGCTATCGTCAGCACATCTTCATCCGGCGTGACAACCGTTCCCCACTCGCTGCCCGCAGATGAACCGCCCTTCACACCGCTAACCTGTGGAATATTACGCAGGCACAGCGTCCAGTTACGCGCATCTCCACTACCTTGCACGTTGATGGTATTACCTACACGCGTCGCCTTCAGCGTGAAGATAACCGAGCCGTCCATCGCAGGCACTTCACACACCGCTTCCCGCCCCTCCTGCAGATGGAACAGCTGGAACGCTGTCCCTTCGTGCCAGGCGTAGTCCGGCTTCTGGTTATTGCTCCCCAACGCCAGCAGGGTATTGTCACGCACATAAACCGGCAGACTCAGGAAGTCATGCTGCTGCTTATGCCAGCGGCTGCCGGCCACCTCATCATTACGCCACAGATGCGTCCAGCGTCCTTCCGGCAGATAGAACTGCACATCGCCCGCCTCGCTAAACACCGGCGCGACCATCACGCTATCGCCCAGCATGTACTGGCGGTCGAGATAATCACACGCCGGATCGTCCGGGAACTCCAGCATCATCGCGCGCATCATCGGGGTGCCCTGCGCATTAGCGCGCGCTGCTTCACGATACAGGTACGGCATCATGCGGCATTTCTGCTCGGTGAAGTAGCGCACCACATCGCAGGATTCGTCATCGTACGCCCACGGCACACGGTAGGATTTACTGCCATGCAGGCGGCTGTGGCTGGAGAGCAGCCCAAACGCACACCAGCGCTTGTAGACGTGCGCCGGAGCGGTATTCTCAAAGCCGCCGATATCGTGGCTCCAGAAGCCAAAGCCGGACAGGCCAATAGACAAGCCACCGCGCAGGCTTTCCGCCATCGATTCATAGTTGGCGTAGCAGTCGCCGCCCCAGTGCACCGGAAACTGCTGTGCGCCCACGGAGGCCGAACGGGCGAACAGCACCGCCTCTTCCTCACCGACGGTTTCTTTCAGCACGTTCCACACCAGTTCGTTGTAGATGTACGCATAATGGTTGTGCATTTTCTGCGGATCGGCACCGTCAAACCACTGCACATCCGTGGGGATGCGTTCGCCAAAGTCAGTTTTGAAGCAGTCTACGCCGATATCCACCAGACCTTTCAGCTTGTTGGCATACCACTCGCAGGCTTGTGGATTAGTGAAGTCATAAATCGCCAGGCCCGGCTGCCATTTATCCCATTGCCACAGGGAACCGTCCGGGCGCTTGAGCAGATACCCTTTCGCTTTCAGTTCATTGAACAGCGGGGATTTCTGACCGATGTAGGGGTTTATCCATACGCACACCTTCAGCCCTTTCTCTTTCAGGCGGCGGATCATACCTTCCGGGTCCGGGAAGGTCACCGGGTCCCACTCAAAGTCGCACCACTGGAAGGCCTTCATCCAGAAACAGTCGAAGTGAAAGACGTGCAGCGGCAGATTGCGCTCGGCCATGCCGTCGATAAAGCTGTTCACCGTCGCTTCGTCGTAATTGGTGGTGAATGATGTGGTTAGCCACAGACCGAACGACCAGGCTGGCGGCAACGCTGGACGGCCTGTAAAGCGGGTATAGCGATCCAGCACCGCCTTCGGCGTTGGGCCGTCGATGATGAAATATTCCAGATACTCGCTTTCAACGCTGAACTGCACTTTCGACACTTTCTCAGAGCCGATTTCAAACGACACGCACTGCGGATGGTTCACCAGCACACCGTAGCCGCGGTTGGTGAGATAAAACGGGATGTTCTTGTAAGACTGTTCGGTACTGGTACCGCCGTCGCGGTTCCAGGTTTCCACCGTCTGACCGTTACGTACCAACGCGGTAAAACGCTCACCCAGCCCGTACACCGTTTCCCCCACTCCCAAATCCAGACGCTCAAACATATAGTTACGCCCGCTGTGGGTATCCTGCACGTAACCGCTATTCTTTAGCTGACTGCCGGTAATACGTTCACCATTACGCAGGAAATCCAGCGACCAGAACTCACCTTTGGTCAACCGAACGCTCAGATTGCCGCTCTTCAGCTCGGCAAATTCAGCGGTGTTTCGCATCTCAACATTGACGTCCTGCAACACGTTCAGCGGGTAATGCGGGCCGGTATCCAGCGCGCCCTGGAAGTGCTCCATACGTACGCCCACCACGCCTTCCTGCGGCGAGAAAAAGCGTAAGGTGAAGAGTGGGGTATCCAGTTGCCAGGTACGTTCACGCACGTCGCGCGGCGCAACGTAGACAATCATCTCATTACCCTGCTGTTCAACGTCGAACACCTGAATTGGGTGTATTAAATTCAGTCCAGGTTGGGTCAGCCAGTTTCCATCGCTAATTTTCATCGTCAGTTCCTTAGTTCTGTAATTCTTTCGTCGTGAAATCCTGCTGGTTGCGGCGCGCGCCCTGAGCCAGCTGACTCATAATTTCCGTCAGATACGGCGTTTTCAGGGTATAGAAGCGTTTGGCAATCACGGCACTCAGCAGGTAACAAATCGCCGGGACAATGGTGAACAGGGCGATGATGATGCTAATGGTGGCGCTGTTCTGGGTTTTCGCGGCGGCGTCGTAGCCACCGCCCGCCAGCATCCAGCCGATCAGCGCCCCGCCGAGCGCCAGTCCCAGCTTGAGCACGAACAACGTGCCCGCAAAGCTGATCCCCGTCAGGCGTTTACCGTTGCACCATTCGCCGTAATCAACGGTGTCGGACATCATTACCCACTGGATTGGCGTAACGAGCTGGTGCAGTACACCAATGACAAAAATAAAGATAAACATGGTGATGCTGGCGTGCATCGGCACAAAGAACATCGCCATGCTCGCCACCGCCAGCGCAGCGTTGGTCCACCAGAAGACGCTGACTTTGCATTTCCAGTCAGTCAGCGGTTTTGCCAGCGCAGAGCCGATCAGGTTGCCGACGCAATAGGCGGTGAGAAAGGCGACAAACACCTCCGGCTTACCCAAAATCCAGGTGACGTAATACATCATCGCGCCGCCACGAACGCAGACGGCCAGAATATTGAGGATGGTCAGCAGGCCGACGATGCGCCATTGGTCGTTTTGCCAGATGTCGCGCAGGTCTTCACGCATAGAGGTGGTGCTCGGCGGCGCTTCCACGCGTTCTTTGGTAGTGAAGAAGCAGAACGCCAGCATCAGGAACGCCACCACGGAGAGCACCGCAATCCCACCTTGAAAGCCGAACGCTTTATCCTCGCCACCAATCAGATTCACCAGCGGCATCATCAGCACGGTGGAGAGCATGCCGCCCGCCGTCGCCAGCACAAAGCGCCATGATTGCAGGGAGATACGCTGCGTAGGGTCATTAGTGATCACGCCGCCCAGCGCGCAGTAGGGAATATTGACCACGGTATAAAGCAGGGTCAGCAGCGTGTAGGTGATTGCGGCATAAATCATTTTGCCGTTCAGGCTGAGATCCGGCGTGCTATAGGCCAGCACGCAAACCAGACCAAACGGCAGTGCGCCGAACAGCACCCATGGGCGGAATTTCCCCCAGCGCGAACGGGTACGGTCGGCCAGCAGCCCCATGCAAGGGTCTGAGATGGCATCCAGCGCGCGGGCCAGTAAGAACATGGTGCCGACAAATCCGGCTGGGATACCAAAAATATCGGTATAGAAGAACATCATATATAACATGACGTTATCGAAGATAATGTGGCTAGCCGCATCGCCCATTCCGTAGCCAATCTTCTCTTTAACAGACAGAATCTCACTTTTCATTACGCATCCTTGTTAGCACTTTCACACGCCCTGATACCGGTTACAGTTCTTGTAAACCATCCCTGTGAGCGCGGGTATTCCGATATCTCGTTATCAAATTACGATTCTTGTTTTCTGTGATCAGCGTAGCGTCTAAAAATGTGTCTAAGTGTAAGTAATGGATTTTGCGGGGATTTATTTGAAACTGGTCATGGTATAGAGAAACGGAAGTTAAAAAAGTGAGTGAGGGGGTGTGGAAACGTTTGGAAGTAGCTATAATGCGCCCCGCCTCCATGTAGCAATCGAGGCGCGGAAGATCGTCATCTCCGGTGAGGTGGCTGGACTTCAAATCCAGTTGGGGACGCCAGCGTTCCCGGGCAGGTTCGACTCCTGTGATCTTCCGCCAAAATTCCTCCGCAGCCGTCCAAGAAAGTCTAAAAATCCTTTATTTTCATTATAGATAGTGAATAACTCATCCGTAACCGTCCGACAAGATCTCCCTGAATCCGTGAAAAATATGTATAGTGGTGTGTATAGATTTTTTATACACATTTTTGACTTATACACATGCCACTAACAGACATACAAATTAAACGAGCAAAGCCCCAAGACAAGCCCTACACATTGAACGATGGACAAGGCCTGTCATTACTCATCAATCCAGACGGCTCAAAGGGCTGGCGCTTCCGCTTTCGCTTTGCCGGTAAAGCACGGCTAATGTCATTTGGCAGTTACGACCTTGTGAGCCTCGCAGAAGCACGTGAGAAACGCGATACAGCTCGTAAGCAGGTAGCAAACGGCATAGACCCAGTAGAAGAACGTAAAGCCCAAAAGCTGGCGCAGCAAATCTCAGCAGAGAACTCATTCGAAGCCATATGTCGAGAATGGCACACCAATAAAGCTGACCGCTGGACAGTAGCCTATCGCGAAGAAATCATTAAGACATTTGAACAAGATGTGTTCCCGTTCATTGGTAAACGCCCTATCAGTGAAATCAAACCATTAGAACTGCTTGAAGTATTGCGACGAATAGAGAAGCGTGGAGCACTAGAGAAGACCAGAAAAGTGCGCCAAAGATGCGGCGAGGTCTATCGCTATGCAATCATAACTGGCCGCGCTGAATACAATCCTGCACCTGATTTAGCCATCGCTCTGGCCGTTCCTAAGCAAAAACATCATCCATTTCTATCTGCCGAAGAATTGCCTCATTTTATTCGGGATCTCGAAGCGTATACCGGTAGCATCATCACCAAAAATGCTACGAAGATAGTCATGCTGACTGGTGTAAGAACGCAGGAGATGCGCTTTGCTACGTGGGAAGAAGTAGACCTCGAAAAAGGTATATGGGAGATACCAGCAGAACGTATGAAAATGCGTAGGCCTCACATTGTTCCTTTATCTACTCAGGTAGTTGACCTTTTTAAACAGCTTAAACCTATTACCGGCCAATACCCTTACATCTTTATTGGCAGGAACAACCGCAGCAAGCCGATCTCGAAAGAAAGCGTATCGCAAGTGATTGAGTTACTTGGTTACAAAGGACGTGCTACAGGCCACGGATTTAGACATACTATGTCTACGATATTGCATGAGCATGGTTTTAATAGTGCTTTAATTGAAATGCAGTTAGCTCATGTTGATAAAAATAGTATACGCGGAACTTACAATCATGCTTTATACATTGAGAGAAGGAGAGAAATGCTTCAATGGTATGCAAGTAAATTAGGCCTCTGAAATGAGGCCTAAAAGCTACGCTATCGCCATATAATCATTAAAGCTTACAATCTCATCTCCGTCTTCTAGAAATGGGTTATTGACGACATGACAATATGACTCAGCTTTAGTTTTGTAATTTTCATCTGGCATAAAGTCAACGCCATAACTTTTCATAATATCAAAGCATTTGTCATTATAAGGGCTTGGGGCTTTATCTTTAAAGAACCGCTGATAAAAAAGGAGCCAATATCTGTCAATGTCATATTCATAATCTAGTTTGATGATATCGCTAACAAAATTATTAATTTTTTCTTCATATATATCTGAGCTATCTAGCAAGCATAAGCTCAAGCAGTCGCCGAAACATATAATCTTTTCTATAACATCATCATCAATATCAATGTTATTTTTGATGCAAAAATAAAGAGTCCAGGCCATGCCGTCAGAACATTTATTCTCTGCACACATACTCAAAATTTCATTGAATTTATTTTTATATTCATCACCATCATCTAAATAGACATGTTCGATAAGTACGCCTAGATATGGGATGAGCATTGGATAATGCCATGATAAGTTTAGAAGGTAGTCATACACCTGAGTGATTGTATACTCATCTAAATTATTTATAACCAAGGAAATAGCATATTTTAGTATGCTTCCACCACCAACCTGAGTGTTCAATTGTACAGCGTAATCTAGGAAATTAATTACTTCAGAAGAACTTAGCTTGTTTAAATCCTGATCTGTAAAACGTTTTTTTGTTGGTGAATTTACATTAAGCAAAGAAACCCAGTTATCATTCAAAGTTCCTGGGAGATTAGTTATTTTAGTTTTATGTAAGTTCAGTGATAACTTATACTTAGACAGCTCCATACCGAGTAAATGTAAAAACTCCTTAGCATCATCGTGTGTTTTGCAATAGCATGTGTAATCATCTATATAACGTCTAAATAAAAATCCATCATCCCTAAGACGCTTATCCACAGCACTTAAAATAATCTCACAAACAATGCTTGAGGTTGCAGGACCAATAGGAACACCATGTGTTTCATTTCTTTTAGCTTGACGCTGAAAGTAGTCAAGTTTGTCGCTCCAATGTTTATCCTGGTTTTTTACTTTAGTATTTAAGGCTATTTTTGCATTATTAACCCCTATAACTGCCCACGGGATAGAGTGTGAGTAGATATTTGTAAAGCAGCCTGATATATCTGCGTTAACTTTAAATCGCCGTCCAAAACCATCATTTAGCTCTCTTATGGTTTTAGTTTCTGCGTCCTCATAATTCATGATTATGATGCGACCGTCAGCATGCATGTCTGGTTTGATCATGCTGTTTTCATTTTCTTTTATAAACCGTATTTCCTCCCAGTTATCATGTATATGCTTGGCTAGCTTTGAGTACGCTTTTGGATGGATGATTGACAGCGTTCTTGGGAAGTTATTATATCTGGTGGCGTAATATTCCACGCAATCATAACCTTGTAGACTCCTGCGCCCTGATGTATCAGATGAAATTAGCTCTGCTATTTCCGGTGTGAATGTTCTGGAAGAAAAGCACGGAGGTATTTCACTTATTGAACCTTTTTGGTTAGGGAAATAATTGTGCCTCAGTAAGGCTTCATACAAATGCCGTTTTTCATCAAAAATAACCATAAACCCTCGGAGTTAGTTAAAAAGTGATAAATTTAAAGGGCTATTAAATCACCATTTTTAACGAAGCCCAATAAATAAAAATCATACACGCCTCACATATCCCACTTTTCCCCTTTTGTTGGTTTATGAGTTTGACCTTACCCGGTTTCACGAAGGGCTCATATTTATTGTTCGGTATTGAGTTACTTTGCTCCGATGCTAAGTGGTTTTATCTGAATCCGGAAAAGCTCTACATCGGTAGTGACCTACTCCTGTAGATGGGTGTGAGTATCAAAAAATGCTGGCAGTATATCAATACGCTTTGGCGCGCAATGCTCTCCCCGCCACGCCTGCCCGCTTTATAGGGTAGTTTTCATGCAGGTGCATGAACCGGCTCAGGCCGCGCCGGTACTGGCGTGGTGGGGGAAATAAAATACGGGGATTTGCATGCAAAACCATGCACCTTATGGATGCATGGCTTTTTTCGGGAAAAATAGCGGAATTTTCGGGGATTTTTTCGCGTGCTACCGTGCGGCCAGTTCTGCACGTCGGCGGGTGTAAATCAGGTTCTGTGCCGGGGTGAATTTCTCGCGATTATCATCCCGCGAAGCCGCATCAGGCCTGAATCCGATGGCCGTTAAAATATCGTTGTCCTGCACGGAATAATTAATTTTTTCACCTGCGGCCAGCCACACCGACAGGGCTTCACGCAGATAATCGACCGAGTGCTGCATGGCGCTCTGTTTTACTGCGGGAAGCTGTTCGTGATATCCCATCAGCTCAGGTGCCAGCGTGGCGGCCAGCTCCGCGCCGTGCTGCTGCATAAAGTCATGGAGCCGGTTGCGGATGCTGATGTGCTGCACCTCCTCATGTGAGCGGATATAGCGACCGGCGGCCTGATTAATCTCCCACCTTTTCACGTCGATATTGTCGCGCAAATCCTGCATTCTGCGCGGGATTTGTTCGTCACCGGCAAGGAGCTGTTCACGGTATTCCCGTTCAAGATCGGCCAGTTCGGCTTTACGTTTCAGCCAGGTGTTTTTGTTCGTCTGACAGGCCTCAAAGGCCTGCTGTATGGTCACAGTGGTCACGTGTTTCTCTCCTGATTAATGCCGGAACGGCGAACTGTAGCAGCCCTGCACCTTACGCGGCGGTGGTGGCGCCACCGGCGCGGGGTCGGGTTTCTCCGGGGCGGCACGTATCACACCGTCAACCGACTCGATGGTGCGGAAAGTGGCCGAACATTCGATATTGGTACACTGGTGATAACGTTGTTTGACGTTTTCCGACAGATAACGGCTGGTACGGACGTGCGCGGTCTTTTTGCAGAACGGACAGTGAAACATAATTCAGCCCTCTGCCTGTTCGTGGTCTTTTGCGGCCAGTTCAGCGGCAAGCTTCATTCGTCTGGCCGGGCTTCTTAACAGCGCCATATCAACCCCGGTTATGACCGGGCGATTCATGCCCGTTACGGACAGAACCGGCTCCTGCTCCATATCGAAATGATACAGGGCTGACTGCAGATTCAGGGCATCGCCCAGCTCGCGGGTCACGGTCGCACGCGGCGAGGTTTCTCCGCTCATTTCCAGCGACCGTATACGCAACAGGAAGGCACGTAACAGTGCAGGGCTGATACCGGCCAGCACTTTCTTCCATTCGCTGTTGGCGTAAGTGGTGAATGCTTTTTCGTGGGCGCTGATATAAGCCGTACCGGAGGAGCATGCGCCAAGCATGGCGAGGCCTTTGTCTTTCTCCAGCTCGGTAATCAGACCGGTGAACTCATCAGCCAGTTCGCGGCTGGCGATACGTTTACTGTGTTCAGCTTTCAGTTCAGGAGTGAGGTTGCCGCGCAGAGTTCGAAAGCGGCTGCGCCAGTCCTGTTCGGCCTGTGCACTTTCACTGAGCGCGGTCTGTCGTTCCTGCTCACAACGCTGAATGGAAGCCTCAATGTCGCTGAGTTTACCCATGCTGGCCGTGTGTGCGTCTTTTGCTTCATTAAGTGCGGCCAGCGCACCGGCAATACGTTGTTCCGCGCCTTCATCCTGTTTACTGATAACGGTCTGCATGGCTTTGATAATGAGTTCGGGTTTCATGTTCAGGCTCTCCGTGTGTTCAACCTGAAATGATTCTGACGCCTCCTGCACAACAACACGATTCATTGCCGTTGTCAGAGTGCTGGCACAAACAGACCTTAAAATCAGGCTGGCCAGAGAAAGGTCGCAGGAAAACCTTACTCACCGTTTGTTTTTTTACTTATAACTATTCACCACTGTTCACCTTAAATAAAAAGATAAGTAATACAGTAAGTTAAAGGGTGAACAGTTGAGGGTCTGACTGTTCACCGTCTGTTCACCACTGTTCACCCTTCACTTTGTTCAGCCAGTCAGCCCATTAGACTTTTTAGCGATTAAAAAACAGAAATATATAAACAAAAGTAATCAGCAATGGGCCACCGGTTTGCCAACGTTTGCCAAAAAACGGCCAACGTTTGCCACTGTATAAAAATCGCTCTGTTGTGTGGTGGAGCAGTACAAAATGACTTGTTGCCCTGAGGGAAAATATTCACAAAATAGAGAGCTACCCGAAGCCGGACGGACACGACCGGCACTGTATGGACTTTGTGAGGTAGCCCGATGCACACCGCTTTTTCTTCCCCGTCTTCTGCTCCTGCCGCGCCGCTGATGCCGGTTTCTGATACCGTTCACGAGCGCTTTATCCGTCTGCCCGAAGTGATGCATCTGTGCGGTCTGTCCCGCTCGACCATTTACGACCTCATCAGCCGGGAAGCCTTCCCGAAACAAATCTCCCTCGGTGGGAAAAACGTGGCGTGGGCGCAGTCTGAAATCACCGCATGGATGGCGGATCGCATCGCCGAACGCAACCGGGGCTATGACGCATGATGATGACCGTTCAGCAAACAGCCCCTTTTTCTGGCTTGCTTCTTTTCGCCGTTTCCAGGTATAGTTTTCCCGCTGTCGCAAAATCGGCAGCCGGGCGTGAGAACCCGAGTTACTCAGTGGCGACACCGGACGCGCCATGCGTCTTTTTTTGTGTCTATGCCTATGTGCACCTGTTGTTTACGCATCGGTTCTTAAGCCGTTGCTGTATCTGCGTAATGGTGGCTCAGGCGGGGCAGCCTTCGGGCTGGCCGGTACCCATTGAGGCCGGTTTCTCACCCCCGTCTGGGCTACCACCCGAGCGTGAGAACTCCGGTGGTAGCGTTAACCGCTACTCAATGGAGGTTGCCCTTATGGCTACGACCCTCACCCCGTCACACCCGCAGTTTGTCTTTGTGTTTGCCGCTGTTCGTCGCGCAGACCGTAAACCCCGTATTTGTATGCTTCGCACCGTTGCCGGTGATGAGCACGCCGCACGCCTTTCTCTTGTTCGCGATTACGTTCTCTCGTTCGCTGGCCGTCTGCCGGTTGCGGAGGTGAGCGCATGAGACACACCACCATTACCGCCCGCGACCTCGAATGTCTGGAGCATATGCGCAATGTCGGCCAGCTCGTCGGCGACCTGATGCAGGTGCAGGACTGCGCCACCGTTCGTCGTGACCCGGCGCAGCACTTACAGCTCACCTCCGTGATTTACCTCATGACCGCCCAGCTCGACGGCGTGGTCGAACGCTGCAATCAGCACTGGCTGACCGGGGAGAGCAACGTATGAAAAAGCCATTACCGCCCGTATTACGCGCCGCGCTGTATCGTCGCGCCGTGGCCTGTGCATGGCTGACCCTGTGCGAACGCCAGCACCGCTACCCGCACCTCACCCTCGACGCGCTGGAAAGCGCCATTGCCGCCGAGCTGGAGGGCTTCTACCTGCGCCAGCATGGCGAGGAAAAAGGCCGCCAGATTGCCTGTGCACTGCTGGAAGATTTAATGGAAGCCGGACCACTCAAAGCCGCGCCGTCGCTGTCCTTTCTCGGGCTGGCCGTGATGGATGAGCTTTGCGCCCGTCATATCACGTCGCCGGTACTGCACTGAGGGAGAAAACAACGATGAAAATGAACGTAACAGAAACGGTAAAACAGGCGTGCGGCCACTGGCCGCGCATTCTCCCGGCGCTGGGTGTGAAGGTCATTAAAAACCGCCATCAGTCCTGCCCGGTGTGCGGCGGCTCTGACCGTTTCCGCTTTGACGATAAAGAGGGGCGCGGGACGTGGTTCTGCAATCAGTGCGGCGCGGGTGACGGGCTTAAGCTGGTAGAGAAAGTGTTTGGCGTGACTCCGTCAGAGGCTGCCGGGAAGGTGAACGCCGTGACCGGCAACCTGCCGCCGGTTGCCCCGGAAGTGATTGCGGCTTCAGAGGCCGAAACTGTGGCCGACCGCAAAGCGGCGGCCGCGCTGGCCGTCAGGCTCATGGAGAAAACCCGACCAGACACCGGCAACACTTACCTCACCCGCAAGGGTTTTCACGCGCTGGAATGCCTGACGCTCACCGCCACACATAAAACCGGCGGCGTGACGTTCCACGCCGGGGATGTGGTTGTCCCACTGTATGACGATACCGGCGCACTGGTTAACCTTCAGCTTATCAATGCAGACGGTCTCAAACGCACCCTGAAAGGCGGTCAGGTCAAAGGGGCATGTCATATCATCGAAGGGAAAAAACAGGCCGGAAAACGCCTGTGGATTGCGGAGGGTTATGCGACCGCACTCACCGTGCATCACCTGACCGGGGAAACCGTCATGGTGGCGCTGTCCTCCGTGAACCTCCTTTCTCTGGCGAGCCTTGCCCGTCACAAATACCCGGCCGGTCAGATTGTCCTCGCCGCCGACCGTGACCTTAACGGCGACGGCCAGAGTAAAGCCGCTGCGGCCGCAGATGCCTGTGAGGGCATTGTTGCCCTGCCGCCGGTGTTCGGTGACTGGAATGATGCGTTTATGCAGAAAGGTGAAGAAGCCACCCGGAAAGCCATTTATGACGCCATCCGGCCACCGGCGCAAAGTCCGTTCGACACCATGAGCGAGGCGGAATTTACCGCCATGAGCGCCAGCGACAAGGCTTTGCGGGTGCATGAGCACTACAGCGAAGCGCTGGCGGTGGATGCTAACGGCCAGCTCCTGTCCCGCTATGAAAACGGCATCTGGAAAAATATCCCTGCCGCCACTTTTTCACGGAATGTGGCTGATTTATTCCAGCGCTTACGCGCCCCGTTCTCGTCCGGGAAAATTGCCTCGGTGGTGGAGACCCTGAAATTGATTATTCCGCAGCAGGATACACCGGCGCGCCGTCTGATTGGCTTTCGCAATGGGGTACTCGATACCCAAAGTGGCCAGTTCAGCCCGCACAGTAAATCGCACTGGCTGCGTACGTTGTGCGACGTGGATTTCACCCCGCCGGTGGACGGAGAAACGCTGGAGACGCACGCGCCGAACTTCTGGCGCTGGCTCGACCGTGCGGCCGGTAAAAATCCCCAAAAACGCGATGTGATTCTGGCTGCGCTGTTTATGGTGCTGGCGAACCGCTACGACTGGCAGCTCTTTCTTGAAGTGACCGGTCCTGGCGGGAGTGGCAAAAGTATTCTCGCCGAAATTGCGACCCTGCTCGCCGGGGAAGATAATGCCACGTCAGCCGACATCGACACGCTGGAAGACCCGCGCAAGCGTGCCTCCCTGATTGGCTTCTCGCTTATCCGTCTGCCTGACCAGGAAAAATGGAGCGGTGACGGCGCAGGACTCAAGGCCATCACCGGCGGCGATGCGGTCTCGGTTGACCCGAAATACCAGAACCCGTACTCAACACATATTCCGGCGGTGATTCTGGCCGTGAACAACAACCCCATGCGCTTCACCGACCGCAGCGGCGGTGTGTCACGCCGCCGGGTGATTATTCACTTCCCGGAACAGATTGCCCCGGAGGAACGCGACCCGCAGCTCAGGGATAAAATTGCGCGCGAGCTGGCCGTGATTGTGCGCCAGCTTATGCAGAAATTCAGCGACCCGATGACCGCGCGCGCACTGCTCCAGTCGCAGCAGAACTCCGACGAGGCGCTCAGCATTAAGCGCGATGCTGACCCGACGTTTGATTTTTGCGGCTATCTGGAAATGCTCCCGCAGACCAACGGGATGTTTATGGGGAATGCCAGCATCACCCCGCGTAATTATCGTAAATATCTCTATCACGCGTATCTGGCCTATATGGAGGCTAACGGCTACAGGAACGTGCTCAGCCTTAAAATGTTCGGGCTGGGGCTGCCCATGATGCTGAAAGAGTACGGCCTGAATTATGAGAAGCGACACACAAAGCAGGGGATACAAACCAACCTGTCGCTGAAAGAGGAAAGCTACGGCGACTGGCTGCCGAAGTGCGACGAACCCGCAGCAACATAACCTCACTCAGACCGGCAACAGCCGGTCTTTTCCTTTCTGGCCATTGCCACAGGGTGAACAATCCACTGTTCACCCTTCACCGTATATTCACCCTGTATCACCATGAAATTATTGATAAAAAACCAGCGGTGAACAGTGTGAACAATAAAACCTGAAAAAACTTTTTATCACCCTGCGCATCGCCTGAGCGGGCGGTTCCAGAACGAGCACAAATCACAAAGGTGAAGAGTCGACTGTTCACTCTTCACCAACTCATCACCACCTAACCACATGATATAAAATGATAAATAACCGAGGTGAACAGTGTGAACAGTTAAATGCAAAAAAACTTTTTGTAACCATAGTCGAAACTAGTGCTTGAATGGAAAGCACTGCGTGCCCATAGTAACTAAAATGTTAATCCTTGATAGAAATCTCAATAATCGATTCATCCTTATGTTAAACAAGCATATATTTTAAGTATTATCATGCGACATAAAAGGAATCATTCAAATGGATGATGATAATTTTGATATTATTGATTTTAGAAATGAAATAGATAGTTTAAACCCTTCTAATAAGAAAAGATTAGCAGAACAGTTCGCTCTTGCAGCATTAGGGAGCATACCTTGGATTGGAGGTTTTTTAGGTGCTATTGCAAATTTTAAAAGCGAAGAAGGCAATATAAAATTAAACTCATTACAAACAAAGTGGCTTGAAGAACATCATAAAAAACTAGAAAATTTAAATTCAACTTTAAATGTTATAGCAAAGAGATTTGAACAACTAGGCGAGGATATCAACGAAAGACTTGAGTCTGAGGAGTATCTTGATTTAGTTCGCAAAAGTTTTCGAGTATGGAATGATGCTGATACACAAGAAAAAAGACAGCTAGTATCTAATATGATAACTAATGCTGTCAGTTCTAAAATATGTTCTGATGATATTATTCGTTTATTTATAGATTGGCTTAACATTTATCACGAAGTTCATTTTCAGGTTATCAGAATTATTTATCAAAATCCTGGCGTAACGCGTTATGAAATATGGATGGAATTGCATGAAATAATTCCGCGCGAAGATTCGGCTGAGGCTGATCTCTACAAAATGTTAATTAGAGATCTGTCAACAGGTGGAGTGATTAGGCAAGCACGTAATACCACAGAAGATGGTCAGTTCTTAAAACAAAGGCATGCTCCGCAAGCTAAGCGAGGCACATCAACGCTTGAGTCTGCTTTCGAGAACACAAAATCTTATGTACTGACCGAACTAGGAAAGCAATTTGTGCACTATACAATGAATGAAGTAGTGACCAAATTGGATTGAGCCGGAGTTACATAGCTATACACTGTGCCACAGTACATGTGTATAGCTATGTGTATAAGCACATCATAATCAAGCAAAAATAACAATACAAAACATTAGGTTATGAATCAATACGAACTCCTGTGATCTTCCGCCAAAATGCCTCTCCTGAGCTCCCTCGAAGTCAACAAAACCCCTGTAATACCTGATAAAAAAAGAGAAATAACCCTAGTATCTGCGTCGGTAGAGGATGTACGTAACGGTGATAATAGTCTGATTTGCAAAGGCGCAGTGGAAGAGATGCTGATGGTGACAAGGTGGTCGCGCTGAATGAAACCGTCGTGAGTTACTGCTGGCGAAAACGAAAGATTACAACGCGCAAGGATTCCGGGTGTTGCTGGTGGCGACCCGCAAACTGGATGATTCAGCGCTGCACCTGCCACTCAGCACGGGTGATGAACAGGGGCATAGGTACACGGCATGGTTTAAAAGTTGTACTGGCAACCCTCATTTCTCTTTCGCTCTTTGCCACCACGGCACTGGCGAATCCAGGCAATGGGAACGGCAATGGTAATAGTGGCAACCATGGCAATAATAGTGATAATCACGGAAATAAAGGGAATGCGCAGAAAGGCAATGCGGGTCAGAAAAATAACGCATCATCCGATCACCGTAAAAAATATGGCAAACCGGATCATGTCGATTCTGATATCAGTTTTTCGGCTGCCCGACATTTGGCGGTGAATTATGGCCTGACGGGGTGTGGCTCCTTACCACCAGGCATTGCGAAAAAAACGGTTCCGGCATCGATGTTGGGGCAACGGCCTTATTATCCTGGCTATGAATGGAAAATAGTAAGGAATGATTTCGTTCTTATTGCACTGAGTACCTCAGTAGTGACCGCAATTATCAATGGCGTGTTTGATTAATTGATTAACAAGCTGGGGAATTTCCCCAGCTTTTATTATGCTATCTCAATAATAAGTAAACGTCACCGGTAAACTGGCTGTGTAATTACCTGCCGGTATGTTCCCTGTATGTGGAGACACTCTGGCCAATAAGGAGCCATCAAATTGCTTTTGGCTCACAAGAAACGGTGCTTTACTCAGCTCGACCGGCTTCCCGAATTCTACGGCTCCTCCACCTTTCTTCCATGACAAGGTAATATCAACCTTATTATTTGACGTGCTGAGTTTCGAATTACTGCCCCCTGCCAGGGTAACTTCAAATTTGGTGATATCACTGGCACAGTCAATCACAATGGGAACTTCAACGTTACTATCACCTAATAAGGCCCCTGAAGTTGTGATCAGCGGAAGTTGCACGGTTTCAGGCAGGCCAAGCCCTTTATTGATTTGGCACTGAGGATTAGTGACCTGCATTGCAATGGGGAGACTTACGCTTGCCTTTTGTGCGGCCTGGTTATTAAACGCCGTTAATGTGCTTAACAGTCCCGCCAGCAATGGGAAAAAAAGACATCTCCTGTCAATCATAGGTCACCTCGACAGTCAGACTAGTGGAAATATTCCCTGCCTGGAGCGTTTCACCCGGAATTTGTTTAGGCAACAGCTGAAACTGACCAAGCGTTTCATTTTTGTTACTTGATGCAGTTGGGAGCGCAAAAGGCTTATTTAATTCTAGCGACTTAAAATCTGTGCCGGCTGGATCTTTCCATGACAACGCAAGCCCAACGCCGGATAACCCCGTATTCATCAGGTTAGTGCTGCTCTTGGAAACGCCAGCAGCAGGCGAGAATTTTAGTGAGATCCCGGTTGCGGGCCAACTGCAAGCAATATTCAAATCAACTGTCTGTGGTGTAGTTGCGTTGTTTTCAAGTTGGCTAAAGCTGATTTGTTGAAAGTTCAGGTTTGCCGGAGAGAGTGACAATGCGCACGTGTTTAAGGCTAACTCGGCGTTTATCGTCACTCTCCTCTGCACTGATTTCGACGCAGATGCGTTGTGAAATGGAAAAATTATCAAAAAAAAGATTAACCATTTGTGCATAATTAATCCAGCCTATCGGTATATTAGCGAAACATTCAGGTAGGTAGAAACCTTACCGGCGGGAAATGGGGTTGAAGGCTTGACGTAGATTCTAAATGTCGCAGTAGCATCAAGATCTTTTTTGGACGGCTCATATATTTTATAATTCGCATTAAGGGGGACGGTATGAAAATCTCCATACACCCTGGTCATTTGGAAGTTCAGCTTCCGTCCATCACTATCACTGGCACTAAACATACCATTTGCCGCATCAACTACATTCTCCGGGTCGAATCGAACATATAATCCATTTATCAGTGCTTTATTTTTACACGAATAATAGACTTTTAACTCTTTATATAAAGAGTTACTATTGACATTACTTGGTGTTAATTTACCAAAATCTAAATTTTCTGTAGAAAGTGACATTGCGCAGGTCGCAGTATCTTTAAAAATAAAAGGAATCGATCCCCCTAGCTTAGAACTTACATTAACCGCCGTGCTGTATACTAGTGTATTTCCTTGCGAAAGCGGCTGGATATTAACCGTATATTGCCCGGTTTGCTTATTTTGTATCCAATATTGATCATTTACGACAATACTGGCTTTCCCCAAGACAGTGCCTGAGGGCCAGTTGTATCTATTATTATCCCCCCATGGCTTAGATTGAACATTGTTGGAGATAATATTATTGCCTTCACAGCGCATCCCCTCCAGTTTCCATTCAATACCTGGATAGGGTGTCGTTATGGTGGTAGAGTTTTTACAAGTTCCACTGGTTAGATTCATGCGCATTTCACTCACCGATCGTCCAGCACCATCAGTATAATCCGGATCACAAGTCATTTTACCTTGTAGGATTACTCGCATTATTAACAATGGATCATCATTTGCTGATGTATAACCATACCTCCAGTAACTTTTATCACTGGGATCTGTATCAAAAAGTATGGAACCTCCACTACAGTTAGCTGCTTTGGAAGGTAAGGAAGATAGTGATAATAAAGCGATAAAAAGAGTAAATATGAATTTACACATAATAAAAACCTTACACGAATCAGGATTTGTTTAATTTATACTCTTTGTCAACGCCATAATCATCAAATGCTACAATACTGAGGCTGTTACTGGAAATTAACTTACCCAGCGAAATTTTTTCACCTGGAGCAAAAACAGACAGTTTATCTTTAATATCATCGCTAACTTTAATGGGCGTTCCGTTTTGTTTAACACTGATGATTGCAAAATAATAAGGGGTGTCGTTCCAGAGAACGGTATTGTCCTCACTGCTTATCATTTTAATATTCTGTTCGGCGTTTTCCCTTTTCTCTTTCAGGGCATCAGGCCGATAAAACATTTTGACCTGAGTATGTAGCGCAATGGATAATGCATTCACGCCGTCTTTTGGTGCTTTGGGTATCTCTTGGATGTTGATCCAGAAAAGCGATTCTTTATCTTTTGGTAGCGCATCATTAATTTTCAGGATACGCAGGATCTGTTTGTGCTGATCGGCCACTTTAAAGAACGTGGGGCTGGGTACAAAATAGACGTTCTTGTCGTTTTGGTCCTGGTTTTCAATCCATATCTGTCCGCCATATTCCTGAGTAGACTGGTTATCAACCTGTACAGAGATATTCTCTCTTTTTTCATCAAACACATAACGTGTGCTGTTAAGGACAAACGCCGCATGACTTGATGCTGTAAATAACAACAGTGATGCAGAAATGAAAAACTTTCTCAGTTTATTGTTCTTAGCCACACTTAATCTCCTGTACTTTACCCATATCTTTCTGCAGCGATCGTGAATCGAATTTGCAATCACCAACAGAAATGATCCCTTCATCTTTATCTTCAAGATTCATTAACAGAATCCCGCCGTTGTTGACGTAACCAATTTCCTGATTTTCTGCATTTTTAGCGATGCTTCCCATTGGAATAACAAAACCATTACTGCTGATGACTTTTACGATATACGTGTTAATTTTTCTGTATTTCACTTTCTTATAGATAATCGCGTTTTCCGTCGGCGTCACATTGATTGCGTTTTCTGTTAACTCAACGCTCTGTGGCAAGTTATCCGCATTGACGGTGATGGTATTATTGTTATACGCGGTTAACGGTATGACAGCGCGCCCTTTTTTATCGCCAGGCATGGAACCATTAAATCTGACGCCTGGAACATCTTCCATTTGTACAACGGCAATTTCATCATTTTTCACTGGCGTAAAAAGAATACCTGCATCTGGCAGTCCGATAACACTTCCGCCAACCTGGAAGGAAGAGCTGGACGAGCTCCCCGTTTGCGAATAGCTGGCCGAGGTTTGAACCTCATCAAACAGATAAGAAGCTGAAATCGCGCTTCCCGTGGTGTTGCGTGACTGACTGATGGATGCGTTATAACTCAGGCGAGAATTAATGCTTCCCGAAACACCGGTATTGAAATTCGTACCATTACGGCGATCGTAATTTATGCCAGAGAAGCTATAGTGCGATTTATCAAACACGCTAAAGGGCACGCTCAGTGAAATACCGGTGTTATAATCGTTATCCATCCCCTGCAGTCGGGAATACCCGGCATTCAGAGAGACAGAAATATTATTAAAGCTCTTACTGAGATTCAGGTTTGCACCTACCTCACTGGAACTGTCCCAATAGTCTTCCTTCCAGGCCGACATGTTGAAGAACACATTCATTTCCGGAAGCTGATAGGTGATAATCGATTCGTATCGCTGTTTAGGCCTGTTGTTTAACAGGCCTAAACAGCGATAGTTAAAATCCGTGTAATCAATATAGTTTTCTGAGTTAAAACGATAACCAATCAACTGTAAATTTGCGTTTTCCCCTAAGGTGCGGGCATATTTCACCGATGCGCTAAAGCCGTTCATGGCTTTACCATTATGGTATTTTGCCTGTGACAGATTGCCACTCATTGCCACCGCGCCAAACCAGCCGAAAGAGCGGATAAGACCCAGACCAATGTTGTTATAGTTTTTATCGACCAGTGCAGAGGTATTGAGCGTAAAGGGCTCAAAACCGTAATCATAAGTGATTTGCGCGAATAAGCTGTCATCATCACGCTTGTTACTGTATTGGTCAACTTTACTCCCCACCGCGATATTGTAATTATAATTTCCGGGTTTTAATAAATTTGGCAGCACGGCGACGGGGAATCGCTGTTCTTTTACCGAACCATCCTCTTCATAAATTTTTAAGATAATGTCGCCAGAATATACGCCGGTCAGATCGTTAATCACAAAAGGACCCGGTGGAACCACGAACGACTTTAATGTGTATCCGCCTTGTTCGACAGTGACACGGGCATGTGTTCTGGCAATACCATTAATGACCGGAGCATAAGACTGCGAGTCCCAGGGATACATATCCTGATTAGACTTTAACTGCGCGCCATAAAAGGTAAAACCATCGTTCAGGGTATTGTAGGACTGGGTTTTACCGATAAGAATATCTGATTTAATCGATTTTATCGCATGTGTTAACAGCAGGTTATTGCTCTCAAACTTTTCTCCCTGATATGCATATCCCCTACCCAACAGGACCCATTCGCCGATATTGATCTGGCCTTCGATGTTACCGTATGTTGTCCGATCCTGGTCAGTAGATTTTGACGTATTAAGATCATAGGCGAGTTTGAAACCGGTACTGCCATAATCCCAGGTGCCGCCTTCCTTTTTTGAATCTATAAAGCCAGCCTGAGGCATATCGATTGATAACTCCTGCAAGGAAGGATCAAATTTTACCCGACTGTTCTTTTCTTTATCGATAAGATAGCAGTTGCGTGCGGGATTAAGATACTGTTTATAGAATTCTTTATTAATATGAATATTTTGTTCCTGTAACCATTTATCAGAAAGGCAAATATGCTCAGCATCATCATTGCTGATAGCTAATTCTACAGAGGCCGCTGTCTTGGAGCCATTAAATAGTAAATCGACAACATAGTTTCCGGGTATGTTTTGCCCGGTATTCTTCAACACCTCAGGTACATCTTTACTGCCACCACGGATAAAACTGTAGTTAAAATCGTCGGCAAGAATTTCATTCGACCATAAATGAAAAATGATAGCGACACATAATACTTTTATCTTCATTTTAAAACCTTGCCGACATGTATCTTATTTAAGAAGGGAGCGGTAACTCCCTTTTAATCAAAAGATAATTATTTATAGGTTACGACATAGCTTGCAGATGCATTGAATGGGCCTGCAGTCAGAGCTGCGGTCGGTTTTGCAAGTACTGCACTATAATCAAAAGATTTAACACCTCCCGCAGCAGTATAATCAAAAGAGGTTTGCCCTTGTTTGATATAAGAATTAGTACCTGTCTGGGTGGCGTTGGTTGCTGCAACCAACAAATAAGCGTTAGTTCCCCCAGTAGCGGCGTTACTAATACCTGCCGCAGCCAGCGTGGAGGATGTCCAGGCTACATTAGCAGAAGTTTTAGCAAGGCAAGTCGCATCTTGAGGTACCAACTTAAATTGGACAGGAGTACCATTTTTGGTTGATGTATTTGAAAGAACACCTAAATTAACATTTGAAATATCCCCACCAGCATTATCTTTCAAAGAAAGATCGCAAGTAGCAGTCGAAACACTACCCGTAAAGTTTACAGTACCGGTGTTTGGCGCAGCCATAGCACTAGACGCTACACCCAGAACTGCCACAATTGCCGAACCTAAAATCAGCTTTTTCATTTTATACTCCATTAATAGGCTTAATTCATAATTCAGCTCATAACAATCTTAATGAGCGAGACGGAATATATTGATCTAAAAACTCGCTGGCAAACCCCAAAATAGCAATCGTTACTTTTTTATCGGTTTTTTTATTTGCGATTCGGTTAATTGTATTGTTTCAATTTTTATAACTAACTCTTTTATTTTCAATAGAGCTGATAAAAATAGAAAAAGGTGGCAGTAAATTCCTCATTACAATGCTCTTTCAGGATAAAAAAATAAAAAGACGCTTTTTTTTATTGACTGGATCTGATTTTCATTTAAATGTCATTTATTTAAGCGGATAGTGACTGGGGGAAACGTGAATAAGATATACGCGATAAAAAAGAACAGTAAAGGTGAGGCGGTTGTCGTTTCAGAAGTCAGTGAAGGTATAAGGAAGAACATCATTCCACGGATATCAATAAGCGTACTGCTAGTGAGTATGTTGGGGATATTATCTTCTGCTGCATCAAATGCTTCTGTTGTCAGCAGTGGGGTTAATTATCAAACATATCGCGATTTCGCTGAAAATAAAGGCTCGTTTAAACCAGATGCAGAAAACATCCCGCTATATGATAAAAATGGAAATGTCGTCACCACGTTAAATAAAGCGCCCATGATAGATTTCAGTTCTAATGACAGGACTGGGGTTGCTACATTAGTTGCGCCACAATATATCGTCAGCGTTAAGCACAATGTGGGCTATAAAAAGGTGAAGTTTGGTTACAACGACGACACTACCTACACCCTGGTTGACAGAAATAACCACAAGCGAGACTTCCATACCCCCCGACTAAACAAAATTGTGACAGAGGTTAGCGCTCTGGATATGACTGACGCGGGAACGGCCAAAGGCACATATCAGAATCAGGAACGGTTCCCCGTTTTCTATCGGGTCGGTACGGGAACGCAATATGTAAAAGATGAGAGTGGTAAACTGACTAAGCTGTCAGGGGCATACTTGTATAAAACCGGGGGGATCGTAAATCATCCGTTTATTTCGGACTGGAGTTTTGTCACTAATACAACAAATACGCCACTTTCCACCTATGGCACACCTGGCGACAGTGGTTCCCCACTTTTTGCCTGGGATGCTAAGCAAAATAAATGGGTTGTCACTGCCGTGCTCAATTCTTACGCGGGTGTGAATGGAAAAACTAACTGGTATACGATCATCCCTGTCGGAGATGTGGCTGATACCATGAAACAGGACGCTGATGCTCCCATTAAATCACAACAAAATGAGGGAGATATTCGCTGGTCATATGATGATAACACAGGCGTTGGCACATTAACCCAGGGTGCAGCCTCATGGTCAATGCATGGCAATTTCGGCCCTACTGCGCCAACCTCATTAAACAGCGGTAAAGATCTCACCTTCCAGGGCGGTGGCACCGTTGTATTAGAACATGCCGTTAACCAGGGTGCAGGAACGCTGACTTTTGATGACGATTATACGGTCAAACCGCTCGACTCTCAGACCTGGAAAGGTGGTGGGATCATTATCAACGGCGATCATAGCGTTGACTGGCAAGTAAATGGTGTTCAGGGCGATAACCTGCACAAACTTGGTGTCGGGACATTAAAAGTTAACGGCACGGGAATCAACCCCGGAGGGCTGAATGTTGGCGAAGGAACTGTCGTCCTGGCACAACGGCCGGATAGCGATGGTAATGTTCAGGCCTTTAATAATGTCAGTATTGTAAGCGGTCGCCCAACCGTTGTGTTAAGCGATGACAAACAGGTCAATCCCGACAATATCAAATGGGGCTATCGCGGCGGTAAGCTCGATATCAACGGTAACAGCCTCACCTTCCATCAGCTGAACGGCGCCGACGATGGGGCGATTCTGACCAACAGCGGGAGTCAGGCCTCCGTCAACCTGGATTTCAACAAGCCAGATGCCACGACGGCGGTTGCCAACATCTGGCACGGCCATTTTACCGGTAATGTTGATGTTAAAAATACCGTGACGCCCGGAACGCAGAACGACTTTGTCATGGATGGTGGGATGAACACGGAGGGAAACTTCACCCAGCATAATGGCCGCCTGTTTATTCAGGGGCATCCGGTTGTACATGCCGTCAGTACTCAGGCTGTCGCGGATAAGCTGAAGGCGCTTGGCGACAATTCTGTCCTCACTCAGCCGGTTTCCTTTACCCAAAGTGACTGGGAGACCCGCCAGTTCAGCCTGAAACAGCTTAATCTTTACAATACTGATTTCAGTCTGGCGAGGAATGCTAGCCTCAATACAACGCTTTTTGCAGACCATTCTGCCGTGACGCTGGGTAGTGAAGATCTCTATATCGACCTCAATGACGGTAACGGTGTGAAAACCACGTCGTCATTCGGGCAGTCTAAAGCGACAAACGACGCCGATCGGAGCCGTTTCACCGGCCGCGTACAGCTGAATAACAGTTCTACTCTTAACATTAATGAGCATTTTACCGGCGGGATTGACAGCGCAGACAGCTCGGTGACGGTGGCGTCCACCGATGCCGTTCTCAACCAGAAAAGCAGCTTCAGCCACTCATCGCTGTCGCTGGCGGATGGCGCGAAGCTGACGGCAACCTTGGGTCTGATTTCTGACAGTGAAGTGGCTGCCGGTGCGGGATCGACACTTTCGCTGTTGTCCGGACAGTACTCGGCTGAGCGCTGGCGCTTTAACGGCCAAGGCACCACGCTGAATGTCGGCACGGGTAGCGTAATAACGGGAAATATTCAGGCGAATGATACTGCCAACCTGAATTTTGGTACAGCAGAGGAAGCCAGTGAGAATCTGTTCACGGCTTATGGTGGCAACCTGAATGCGCCCCTCGCCGGTGCGACGATGACGAATACTCTCTGGCAGGCAGACGGACAGTCCATGGTGAAATCCCTCAACCTGGACGGTTCGCAAGTGCGCTTCAGCAAAGCCGGCTCACCAGGCTCTCTGACAGTAGACACCCTGACTGCAAGCAACAGCCAATTCGTCATGAACACTGATGGAAAAACGGCAGATACGGTAACGGTTAACCAGTCGCTGTCCGGTAAAAACAATGCGCTAGTTGTTGTCCCGTCTGTGGCTTCAGTGAGCCAGGGAATGTCATCCGTAGCGTTAGTCACAGCGCCGAAAACGACGGCTGCCGATGTGTTCACGCTCAAACCAGTGACACAGCGCGCGGGTATTCATACCTTCACGCCGCAATTGGGCATCGTGGAGAGCGAAAACAGTAAACAATGGCGGCTGGAAGGATTTGACGTGCAGCAGGACAACGCGGCGCTGCAGGCCAGCAAATCAATTATGAATGCGGGATTTAAAAACTTCCTGACAGAGATGAACAACCTGAACTACCGCATGGGCGATCTGCGCAACACCCACGGTGAAACCGGGGCGTGGGCGCGAATCTTCAGCGGTACGGGTTCCGCTGAGGCGGGCAATTCCAACAGCTGGACACATCTGCAGATTGGAGCCGACAGAAAGCACGCGTTTGACGGCGGTGATCTGTTTACCGGTGTGACGGCAACGTTCACTCACAATAGCAGCCATGGTGATGGCTGGTCCGGTCAGACAAAATCAACCGGTATCGGTTTCTATGCTTCCGCGATGTTTGACTCCGGGCTGTATGTGGATGCAATCGGTAAATATGTCCGCCACGATAACCACTATTCGGCAAGCGAAATCGAAATGCCGGAGCAGGATTACCGCTCACATTCCTGGTATCTGGGCGCAGAAACCGGCTGGCGCTTCTCGTTACCTGACGAAACCTTTATTCAGCCGCAGACGGAATTGGTTTATGGCTCGGTGTCAGGAAACCGGTTTGACTGGCAGTCTGCAGGCTCAGACATCCGTATGCAGCGTAAGCAGGATAATCCATTGATAGGTCGTACCGGCGTTGATATCGGTAAAACCTTCACAGGTAAAGACTGGAAGTTGACCGCGCTGACGGGCGTTCATTATCAGTATGACCTGTTTAATCCTGCGAAGACGGTCATTCGTGATTTTGCCGGGAAAACGTCCATCAGAAATGGTAAAGATAGCCGGGTAAACTTTAATTTCGGTGTCAATGCTGAAATAAAAGAAAACACCAGGATTAGTCTTAATGTTGAGCGTTCGGCGTTTGGTCATTACGATATTGATAAGGCAATTAACGCCAATATTCGTTATTCATTTTGATTTTAAATTTTGAGCAAGTAAAAGCCTGAATCGATAGTTCAGGCTTTTTTATGGATTAATTGCAAGTGATAATTAAATCCATTTACACTATAAGTTGTGGTACATAATTTTATCGCATTGGATTATTTTTTAGGGTGGTTTTTGTACTTTTCATACCTTATAGTCACTTTTAGTTAAGGTGTCTAATACATTTGATAGCGAATAGTTCTTATGTCCACTGCTTTTTTATTGGCAAGTAAAAATGCTTTTTTCAATTACGGATTATCATTGCTCGCCAATGACAATTCAGATTTTAAATGTTACGAGTACAGGAATTTTTATTCTGCTCATGAAATACTGAATAAATATAAAAAAGTCTATTTGGTTTGTGACAGGGATGATTACTTATCTTACTGCTTTTTGATGGAAAAATTCCCGGTAACCTGCCTCTGCTTTAAGCAGGTATCATACCAGAATGAGAAGCTGCGTGTGTTCTCAAGCCGAACACCTTCGCCTGCTTCAGTGTTCAATGGCTTGACGGATGATGAACGAAAAATAGTCTATCTGTATTTTTTTAAGAGGAAGAGAATCGGAGAAATCGCGACGCTAACGCAGCTAAAAGAGAGCAGTATTTATTATAAAATACAATCTATTAAACGCAAACTGGGGGCAGAATCCAGCCGAAAGCTTCCGATATTGCTTAAGAATTTTTTTCTTGCACCGAATGTGTGATTGCCATATTTTCGCACTATTTCTCATTGAAAATATTAAAATTGTTAATTATCTCACCAAAGCCACTGGGTAACTCTTTGTATTTTAAAGAAATACATAGTTAAAAAACAAATAATTAGAATTATACATTTTTCCTATTATTAAAAAATTCCGAGTTTACATGGCTGATAACCCATGAAATTATATGCATACAAAGCATGGGGGTGACTGTATGAATAGCCAAAGTGCTTTAAGTAACCTTATTTTTCCGGCTAAGGAAAATTTTGCACACAACAATCTGTTGGTGCTGAAAAAAATCCGTTTTTATAACTGTGCGATTATCTATCTGCGGGATGCGCAACTGCTTATAAAAACAAAAGATGGGCAGTCCTTTAATGTTCCCCCTGAATCACTTTGTTACGTCGAAAAAAACACCGTGATTGATATTGCATTAAAAGTGTTAGGCAAAGGTGTTCCCTATGAGCTCTATCAAGTTGACAGTGATGTATTGAGTTGTATCTGTAAAGTGATGGAACCGCTTCTGTTGGATCCGCAAAGCGTTAACCAGATGCGGCGTAAAATATTTACTTGTCCTGTTGATGAAACAGATACAAAAATTTTCAAACGATTAACTGGAAGCGATGTCCCACAACACCGACAAGTTTATAAAATAACTTATCTTCTTTCTAAAATGAGGGATATAGAATCGTTAGTTTATTCCTTGTCAGTATCAACGGATACCACCTTTACTGAGCGGCTGAAGTCAATCATTGAAGCTGATCTCTCTAAATCTTGGAAGCTGGCAGATCTGGCGAGCATTTTACATATGTCGGAGGTGTCGATTCGTAAAAAGCTGGAGAAAGAGAGTAATAATTTTAATACACTAGTGCTGGATATTCGCATGCATCAGGCGGCAAAACTCATCACCACTACCGAGAAGCATATTAATAGAATCGCGAATGAAGTGGGCTACACCAATACATCTTATTTTATTCGTAATTTTAAAGAGTTCTTTGGCATTACACCGAAGCAGTTTGCTTTGAAAGTAAAAAAATAGTCCTGATGATTTATACATACAATTTTCCTTAAATTATTCTTCTATATCTTTAAGGAACTCCACAGAAAAAAACGGCTTTGGCGCAACAGGTGGGGGGATTGCTGAAATCTTTATCCGGCCTCCCCCCCACAAAAAATAAAGCCGCTGACCCATTAATCAGCGGCTTTTCCATTACCTGCAACTACGTCAGAAGTTATATTTCACGCCCAGCATACCGCGGGTATCGCTGTAGCCTTTATCGCCGACCTGTTGGGCCACGTTGCTCCACACGTTGAGGCGCGGAGTGATTTGACCTTCAACGCCGACTTTCAGCTCGCCAATGTTCTTGGTGCCACGCATGTCGTTGCTCACATCGTCCATCTTCACGCGAGTCGTCTGCGTGTTGTGGATCCAGTTGGCTTCAACAAACGGCTGGAACTCACGAGATTTACCGTCGTCGATGGCGTTGTGACCGTTGATAAAGGCTTTTACCCCCAGACGGGTCATCATGTTGCCATCGGTGTTGTCCTTCACGCGGGTACCGTTCGCTTCACGGTGGCTGTCGGCCTGCACGTCCATCCACACCACCTGAGCTTTCGGTTGCAGCCAATAGCTGTTGCGCTCGTTTTCACCCAGTTTGAAGCTGTAACCGGCTTCAACAGAAGCGGTGATCCCGCTGGATTTATATTTCTCCGTCGCCTGCTCCTGACCCATCACCTTGTTATCAAACCAGTTGTACAGCATCCAGGTGTCTACGTAAGTGCCGGTCTTGTCAGCGTCATTGGCATACCAGGTGCCGTACAGTCCCACGCTGTAACCGGTGACCTGACCACGTGAATGGTAGCCGGTCAGACTGGACTGCGTGCGGTTCTGGCTGTTGGCATAACCAGCCATCGCACCGAGGTGCCAGCGGTCGAGGCCATCGCTGCTCCACTGCGCCAGGTCACCGCCTAACTGCAAGACATAGCTGTTGCTTTGGGTTTTCAACTGCCCGCTACCGTCTTTGAAGCGGGTATGTGCCCCGACGTTACGCATCCACAGACTGGTGACTTTTTTCTCGCCCGTCAGCATATCGACGTACTGCGTTTCCCCCAGACGATCGTGGAGTCGGGTCATGAACAGCGTGTTAGCAGCGTAGTTGTTCGCCAGATAACTGCCTGCTTCCGGGCGGTACTGCTGCTCAGTGACAGGGGGCGCAACAGGTTCTTCCGGCTCAGGGATAATCGGGTCGACAGGATCGACCGGGTCCGGGTCAACAGGACCTGGGTCAATAGGGTCAACCGGGTCCGGGTCAACGGGATCTGGGTCAATAGGGTCAACCGGGTCCGGATCGACGGGGTCCGGCTCTTCCGGATCCGGCGGAGCAGGAATAAAGCTGGTCAGATACCAGTTGCTGCCCTTTTGCACCACGTTATAGTCGTACGCACCGGCAACAATACGGCCCGCTTTCTCAAAAGTACCGTCAGAATTACCGGCCACTTCGATGATCTCAATACCTTCAACGGTTTGCGCCCCAGTTCCGCCGATATTGTTCACCGCCACAAACGCGTTACCCGCGGTGTTGCCGAGCACTTTCAGCTTGTCGGTTTCGGAGGCATCGTCATTCAGGACGGTATTGAAAACGAGTTTTCCGCCGTTGCCGGTAAAATCTTCATTGATAGTAAGCGTCTGCCACGGTTCGCCGTCAGCATGCCCAAAGTTCACCACTGACCCGCCGTTCAGCGTCAGGTCAGTGAGCGTTGAGCTGTTGGTCATGTTCCAGGTCGCATCGCTCATTTGCAGCGAGATAACCCCCGTCCCGGCAGTGGCGCTGGTGACGTATGACGCCCCACTCCACAACGAGTTGTCGGTCATATTGAGGTTGATGGTACTGTTTTGCTGCGGCTGGGTGTTGTTTGCGGCAGTAGCACCGGCTGCGTGAAGATCGCCGTCGATAAGGAAACGCCCGCCAGCAGAACCGTCGACGATACCGCCCGTTTCTGTACTGATGGCATAACTTTCATTGCTGTGATTGCCCGCCATGGTAATGGCGGCGCCACCTGCCAGGTTTATCGTACCGCGTGAAATCGCATACAGGCCGCGTGGCGCTTTGCTGTATGACGCCGCTTTCGCCGAATTGTTGACGTTGATCGTTGCGTTTTCGCCGAGATTCACGGTTGCATTAGTGGAATAAACCGCATGTGCGCTGGCTCCGCTCACCGAAATAGTGGCGTTATTGCCCAGTTCCGTTTTGGAAGATGAGGCGGCATAAATCCCCGTCGAGGAAGCACCCGACGTCTCGATGGTGGCGTCATTGCCAAGGCGGATTGAGGACCCGCTCTGCCCGGTGCGGAGACCTTCTGAGCTGCTACCGGTCGTCACAATGTGGGCACGGTCGCCGACGATAATCGTATTTTTAGCCAGCGTTTCGTCTCTCATCGCGTTTGCCGTGATGCCACGCCCCTGGTTACCGGTGGTTTGAATATACAGATCGTCGCCGACGTAAATGTTGGCCGAGCCTTTCCAACCCTGCCCACCATTATAGGCGTTGTAACCGGCGTTAATACCATCACCATCCTGGCCGTCCACATAAATACTGGTGCGATCCCCGGTGATAATAAAGACTGGATTATCCGGCGTATTAGCCCCGTGCGTGCGGATACCGTCAACATCTTTACCATTATTAGCGGCATTCTTTGACTGTGTGCGAATCGTCAGGTCGTCACCGAAAATAACGCCCGGGCTACCCGTTGCGCTGTTCTGAATAACGGTAACAGAGTGTTCAAAAGCTTCAGCCCCGGGCCCATTGAGCGTTAACCCATGACCAAAAACGGGAATGGTACCGGCACTCCACTGATAAACATAATTCGGCGTAGCGCTGGTTTTTTCGAAACTGGCATTCGCCTGTGCAGGAAATAAAGCCTGCAACTCCGGCGAAAGACTGCTCACCAATCCACTGGCAGGAAGACTATCAATATCAATCCAGGCCGCGTGGGTTGAAAATACCATTGACGTTAACGCGGTTGATACCGCTATCGCAATGCGTGAGTAATGCTTAGGTTTTTTCATAATAGCCTCCTGCTTTCGGGCGTAGGGCGTCCACCACATCGCAAAGATGTGAAAATAGTAAAAATCAAAAATGCGTTATAAAATATTCGACAGTATTTGATGAATGCTATGGCCTAATTTATCTTCAAGCCTGAGCTTGTAGACATATATTTTCTTAATATCTATATTATCTATTTTTGTAATTTGCTGAATACTTTTCCCTGACACAAATCGCTTCAGTAATATCATTTCTGTATAGTTGAGTGAGCGTCCGCGTTTACTGTTCGCAAGGTGGCCGGTAAATAATCGGCGAATTTTCTGATGCTGAACTTCATCATCATCATCGGAATATATAATCCCTTGTATTTTATTGCTTTTCGACAGCCAGTAGTTGGCTAACGGCGCGAGATTCCTGTCCGCTATCAACACAATATACATACCGCTGTAGGCCAGCCGGTCAACCCATTGCGGATCGGCGAACAGGCGCAGGTTTGGGAAGGAAAAGTCCACAAAAATAAACCCACGCGACAAATGATTTTGATTATTAAGGAGAAGTTTTTCAATAATTCCTTTTTGCAGAAAACTATTTCCCTCTGGCCAGATCGCAAAAGTGGCTCGGTGACAGTAGCTGGCGCGTACCACAGTATCCGGAAATAATTGACAGGATAATTCACAGCTTATGCAACGAACACTCTGTGATGGTGATCTCTTCATCAAAAATGACTCCTGTTATTTTTCCATAAATATTTCATTGGTAAATAAATGTGTCAATCCGACACGTGTGACATTCCTTGTCAGTTAATAACAGTGACACCTAAAAAATGTAATAAACTCCTGATATGTTATTATGTATAGGCTATAAGCAATGCGATTGCGCTAAGCTTTTTTCTGCTTTATCTCAGAATAACAGTCTGGGTATTAGGAATTTTATGCATAAATCCAAATCCCAGAATAAAAATTAAAAAAGCACTATTTGCTAAAAATTAACCAATGAAAGGGGCTCTTATTAATTACACAATCCTGATAACTCAATCCCCCTTGAAGTGCTGTTGATAAATATAATGAGAATTCAGATAAAACTGTAATGAATTCTCATTATTTAACATTAGTTAATACTCACCTAAGAATTTACACACGTAACACATTGTATTTAAAGTGTTTTTAATCCTTAAGTGAAATTCTTATCTTCGATCACGTACAAAGAGTGAGGCATATTCACGATTTGGATGTAAAATTTAAGGTATGTGTAGGCACACGCGGTGATACGTTATAGTTACTGAGGGCTGGGCAATTGTACCTTATCAATCAGTTGGTCGAATTTAATCCTGACAGCAAAAGTCTGGTCAATCGTCAGACCGGGCGCGCAATACAACTTCAGCTCCCAGCTTCGCTTTGCTTTCTCTATTTAATTACTCACGCAAGTGACATTGTTTCGCAGAACACATTGATAAAAGTGGGTTGGGGTGAGAGAAATAATGTGACCACAACCAACACATTTTACCAGGCTATTCTGACGCTACGTAATGCGCTGGCGGATGTGGGTCTGCCACGTGATACGGTGAAAACTATTTCACGACGCGGACTCAGATTAAATGGAAATACGCAGGTAGAGGCGATAACGCATCCTCAGAGTGAAGTTTTCCAGCAACCGCTAATAGAGGAATACGCGCCCCCAAAGATAATTCCTCCCGCGGCACAACAAACGACGCGGGTCCCCTGGTGGAATATTATATTTAGCGCTGGCATCGTTATTGCCACTTTGATTATCTGGCTGGTGTGGTATCAGACACGTCCTGTTATGCCGTTTAGTAAATTCATTTCTGTTTCTATGCAGGTCCCATCTCGGCAAAACTGTAAAATTTATTACTCACTGAATGATCACGATCAGGAAAATTATTTCAATCTGATGCAACTGCACCCTTCTCTCTGTGAAAACAACAAGCATGTTTTCCTTTCCGGCTACCGTAAAGCGGAGAGGATCGTGGCATTTGTTTGTGATAAAGATGCACGGGTAGATGCGCACGCGTTTTGTACTACCCATTATTACTGGATGCGCGGGCAATGAAAAAAATACACCACCTTATTTTAATCGTAATCGGCGTGGCGACATTGCTCGGCTCAGGCGGATGGCTATGGCATTCACGCTATGCCGAAAAGCAGCTAAATTGCGTTGGAAATGTCGAATGGAATATTGGCAGCAACCGCTTTGCAGGTACGGTTTCATTTCGGATGTACAAAGATGCAGGGCTAGCGACCATTACCGGAAAACTGTACGGACGTAATACCTCAGACATTAGCAGGAACATCTATTTCAGTTATACCCGGCAGCACGAAGCCCGAGTGCTACAGGCAATGCAGGTGGTCAAAACCTTCGCTGACAGCGCCGATGAAGCTGATATTAACAACACATTACCCGGATTTTACCGTCAAAGCGGACGAAACCTGAGCCTGGTCATGGAGGAGTATAAGGGCGCATGGATTTTTGCCAGCTCAAATGTCCCCTCGCTGTATTGCCGCAAAAGGTAACGTCATATCCGGATACAAAAAGCACGCCCCCTTCAATAGAATTCATATTTGCCATCATCGACTTACGCGACATGGGTCACTGAATCCACTCATATCCCATTGCTATTCTTCATCCCGAATCAGGAAACATCCTGAATACCACGATATCCATTGCGCAATAATTAAGCGAAATGGGCGTTTTATTTTGCCCAGAAGACTTCAACCTACGGATGGATATTTGGAGAAGACGTGGACAGGGGCGTTTATCTCTCTCGCGAGCAATGTCTGAGCGTTCAGGCGTTATCGCATTTCAGGAAACGGTGTGTTTCCGGTGTATTTTTGGCGTACATATGAGGGATACGTAATGTTTACTTTTAAAAAGTGCCTGATTGCACTTTCTATAAATTTGGCCGTTGTTTCATCAGGTTTTGCTTGTACGACCCTATTGGTCGGTAATGAAGCATCAGCGGACGGCTCCATGCTGGTAGCCCGTAGCGCTGACAGCGATGCCCTGAAAGCGCAGCATTTTGTCATTCATCCGGCCAAGCAGAATCAGACCGGGATATACAGCACCAAAGCACATAATGGCGCGAATGACTTTACCTGGCCGCTACCCAAAAACTCTCTGCGTTATACCACCGTTCCAAACTGGAAAACCCAACTGCACGGCGCGACCGGATTTAACGAATTGGGCGTTGGCGTGAGCGGTACAGAATCTATTTTTGCCTCAGCAAAAGCGCTGGCTGCCGACCCCTATGTCGAGGATAAAGGGATCACCGAAGATGATATCCCGGATATTCTGTTGTCCCAGAGCAAAACCGCGCGTGAAGCCGTGGCGCTACTGGGTCATATCGTTGAGACCGTCGGCGCTGGGGAAGGTTTTGGCGTGGCCGTCGTCGACGATAACGAAATCTGGTACCTGGAAACCGGCAGCGGTCACCAGTGGATGGCGCAGCGCCTGCCGAATAACCAGTATTTTGCCACCGGTAATCAGGGCCGCTTACAGGATTACGACCCTAAAAACCCGGACATGATGGCGTCAAAAAACCTGATTCAATTTGCGACCGAAAAAGGTCTGTACGAACCGGCAAAAGATGGCAAATTCAACTTCTCCAAAGCCTATACCCGTGATGATGAGCGTGACCGCACTTATAACGATCCTCGCGTATGGACCATCCAGAAAGAGTTCAATCCTTCCGTAAATCAGGATATGGCCAAAGGGCGCGAATTCCCGGTGTTCATGACGCCAGAGAAGAAGATGACGCTGGATGATGTGAAGGCCGTGCTGCGTAACCATTACGAAGGCACCAGCCATGACCCGTACACCAACGGTCTGAACGGCAAAGAGCCATGGCGTCCGGTTAGCGTCTTCCGCACCTATGAAGCGCACGTGATGCAGGTCCGTCCGTGGTTGCCAAAAGAGATTGGTGAAACGACCTACATTGGTCTGGGTATGGCCGACCTCACCGCGTTTGTTCCGTACTACAGCGGCCTGAAAGCGTATCCGGTAAACTATACGATGGGTACCGATAAAGCGGACGATCAGTCCATTTACTGGAAATACCGTAAGTTACAGACGCTGACGATGACCGATTATCCGAAGCTCGCGCCAATCGTCAAAAAAGCCTACAAAGCATGGGAAGATAAAGTGGCGAAGGAGCAAAAAGAGGTCGAAGCAAAATATCTGAAGATGGCAAAAACCGATAAACCTGCCGCAGATAAGATGCTGAATGACTTCAACTTGCGCATCATGGCCGATGCCGAGAAGCTGACGGAAGATCTGACTAATCAGCTGTTTACCATCCGCACTAAAGACATTCAGTCTGATATCTTCTTCGCAAACGCTGCGAAAAAAGACTGAGTAACGACACGATGACATGCTGGCGCAAAGTAAGCTTCAAAACTTTGCGCCAGTAGTACGGCTTACATTTCCTTCCGCGGCAGTTGATCGACAGCCAAGCTTCTTAGATGCAAATTGGCCCAGCAGGCTGCCTGTGTTCGGTTATTCACAGATATCTTTTTAAATATATTATAAATATGCGTTCTCACTGTATTTTCACTAATAAAAAATGCGTTAGCAATTTCTACATTAGACGCACCTTTCGACAACTCAGTCAAAATTTCATATTCTCTTTCGGTTAAAACTCCGTAGTTATCATCTGATGGCGTGAGGTTTACATACTCTGGCAGCGGTAACAGTGAGCGTGGTGGACGGGAGGTTTTTAGCCCCTCTTTAAGGAGTTCTAACAAATATTCTGTAGAGCAATTATTTGGTACGATCGACTCAAAATTTGGCCATAGCATACTCTCATAGAGTGGGAGCGACCGCAGGCAGTTAATAATATAAACGCGCAAACTATATGCGCTGTCATTGAGTAATTTTGACCAGACATTTTTTAATTTACGGCTTGATGCCTGTATATCATAGAGGATGATACTTCCCTCAACGATAAATGACATGTCTGGTCTGCTAATGTTAACAAAATCAACCAAGATATCGTTTTGCTTATTGAGATAATCCAGCAAGAGTTGCGTCTGTATTGATTGGTTACTAATGAGTATTATCTTACTGTCCATGTTAAGCATATCTAGCCTTCATTCAAATGATGATTGACAATATTCCTTATCGTTATTGCATGCCAAGCCAATAACAAGTCACTACTTAAGATTAAAGATAATCTGATTGAATTATAAGAATTTAGCTAATTGTGCAATTCGATCATTCGCTTTTTCCGAGCGCAGGATTCGATTTTTCTTTATAGCATTTAAAGAAGTATCACAATACAAACATAACATATTGTATTCCAAGTGTTTTTATTTCACCTTTGAGTTGAGGACTATCTCAATCACAATCTGCTTATAGATAATAATAATTCATTAATACTCATAGTTAATGATCATTATTAATATTATAGGATGAGTGAAATACGTCCAATCTACGATGTACAACAATAATTTATCTAACATAATTGATAGCGGGCGACAGCCTTACAGGGCGCAAGAAAAAAGGAGCCCAGACAATGTTACTGATAATAGGGACGATCTATCTCTAAATGAGGAGTACATTATGAGTAAACTATCCATTATAAGTTTAATTAGCTGTGCCATCGCAATTCCTTCCGCTATGGCAGATTTTGGACATGGCCCCAACAGGGATCAAAAAGGCGTTGTTAATTTTTCCGGTCATGTTTATTCCAATTCGTGCATAATTGAAGCCGGTGATAAAGATAAACAGGTAAAATTAAACCCAGTTCTCAATACATTAGTTAGCAAATTACATGCAACGCAACTCCAGCAATTCAGTATTAAAGTGAAGGGTTGTTATATTAATGAAAAAATAGTTCCCAAATTAGCCTGGAATGTTAATTCCACTCTAACTCACGATGGATATCTCAAAAATACGACAAGGGGTGGAGCCCAAAACGTAGCGCTAGTCCTTAAGGATAATCGTGAAAAAAATATTAACCTGAGGAATAAGAATGACCGATTTGAACCTGAGAAAGATTATCTCCTACATGGCAATGATAGCCCGACTTTAACTTATAAATTCAGCGTGGGTTACATTATACCACGTGAAAATAGTGGTTCATCATATGTTCAACCGGGACCGGTAAGCGCTCAGGCAAACTATAGCATTACTTATCTCTAAATACACAATGCTATAGCTGCCTTGCGCTATAGCATTTATTTTAATAGAGGCTTCATGAAAATTTTCATTTATTTATTAGCTCTATTTGCTCTCTCTACCGCACATGCAAATAATATCATTGTCAATGGCACCCGATTTATTTACTCTGAAGATTCCGCAGAGATCACGATACAAATGACGAATACGGGAAACTATCCATCGTTGGCCCAGGTATGGTTGGATGAGGGAAATCCAGAAAAGTTACCGGAAGAAATTTCCACTCCATTTATTATTTCTCCACCCATTGCCCGCGTTGACGCAGGCAATGGGCAATCACTCAGAATAAAAAAAGCCGTTGATAAAAATATTGTCGCCACCGACCGTGAGTCTATGTGGTGGCTTAACATACTGGATATTCCTTCCGTGGATAAGAATAGCGTCACGGACAATTCAGCTGTGCTCAATTTAGCCATTCGCTCACGCTTTAAGTTTTTCTGGCGACCCAGTGGGTTAGGTGACCGTCAAAACGCGGAAAATAAGGTAAAAATTATTGCTAACCAACGTGACATAACGCTGGTAAACCCCACCCCCTTCTTCATCACGGTTGCGGATATTGTGACGTCATCAGGCCATGGACTCATAAACGAAGGGGTCATGATCGCCCCGAAAAGCAGAACGACTATCAATGCAAAACAACAAGTCGGCCAGGGTGAATCGGTTGTTTTACAAGCAATCAGTGATTACGGCGGAATTGTGGAACACAAAACAACCATTAATTAATAAAAAGGGATAAAAAGGAATTAGTAATGGGTTTATGTAAAAGGATCCTCACCATACCCTGTTTCATTATTTTTCATGGTTCATTATTTTCCGTTGGAGCTCACGCAGAAGACAGCACTCGCTACGAGTTCGATAATGCCATCTTAATGGGCAATGCTTCACTTAACGATTTGAAATCCTTTAATGCCGCAGGCTTATTGCCTGGGACATATATCGTAGATATTTATATTAATGATAACTGGCGTGGACGTCGTGAACTCTTATTCAAAAAAGATAATCACGGCGATTTAGTTAGCTGTTATTCAGAAGCATTTCTCAAAGGCGTGGGCATTAATCCAGATAAAATGACTCAAACGCTGGCAGCTCACCCTTCACGCTGCGGCAGCATTGCCGATTGGGACACCAGCGGGAAAGCAACGGAGAGACTCAACACCAGCCAGCTTGAGCTGCGCATCACCATCCCGCAGGCTTATGTTGATAATATCGAAAACAATTATGTCCAACCTGAACTCTGGCAACCAGGGGCGCCGGCGATTAATTTCAGCTATAACGCCGATTATTACAGCACCCAGCAACGTGGTAACGATCGTTCAAGTACGGACAGCGCCTGGGTGGGAATGGATATCCGAAGCTCTGCTGGAGGGTGGCTAATTGAACATTTTGGTAGCCAAAATTGGGACAGCAAAATAGGTAGCCATTACGCCAATAATCGCACTACGCTAAAACGGCCCATCACTCGTTGGAAATCCATGTTAAGCGCTGGCAAGTTCTATACTGACAGCCAGATGTTCGACAGTATGGCTATTCTCGGAGTGGGATTGGCTTCTGAGGATTTAATGCGCCCGGATAGCACGCTGAACTGGGCGCCGATTATTCGCGGCGTAGCTGAGACCAACGCCCGCATCACCGTCACCCAGGATGGACAAACCATTCATCAGTCCTCGGTTCCGGCTGGGCCCTTCTCGATTGATTCCGTGTTGCCCGCGAATACTGGCGGCGAGTTGCTGGTCACGATTCAGGAATCAGACGGGCGTATCCGCCGCTTTACCGTTCCATACTCTTCGGTACCACAGCTACTAAAACCCGGCATCTCGCGCTATGGCATCACTCTCGGCACCGTCGATGAAGATAATTATGATGAAGATCCGTTTTTAGCCCAGGCCTACTGGCAGTATGGCCTGAACAACTATTTAACGTTGTATACCGGGGCCTCTGGATTCGCGCGCTATCAGTCAGCCCTCATCGGTAGCGGTCTGAACACCCAACTCGGCGCATTCGCCCTTGATATCACCCAATCGCGCCTGAAGCTTGAGGACAATCGTCAACAAGGACAACAGTATCGTCTGACATGGAATAGCACCCTACCCTGGTCGGCAACCGCGCTCTGGCTGGAAGCAAAATACAGTTCACATCACTTTTACGGTCAACGCGATGCGCTGGATGCCCTGGATGCACAGGCATTCGTCAGCCAATATTTCTCGTCACGCGAGAAGCAGTCGTTTAGCGCCAGTATTAATCAGCCGTTATCCGATACCTGGGGATCATTCTATTTATCCGGCTCTCTTAAGAAGTTCTGGGATCAGCAGGATAATTATCGCCAGTATGCCGTGGGATACACCAATGCCTGGGGCAACCTGACCTGGAGTATATCCGCCCAGCGTTTCTGGAATGAGGATCAACAGGGTTCGGTCACCAAAGATGACCAAATCATGCTCTCATTCAGCTATTTCCTGCCCCGGGATAACGCCGGTTTTACGCAGATCTCCTCTGATAGCTACAGCAATAACGGCAAAGCCAGCAATACACGCCTCGGCTTCACGACCTCGACTGATGAGGAAAACAATATCGTTTGGGGGGTCAATACCGGCTATCTCCGCGGCGGTAGTGTGGAATGGGGAGCAAACGGCATGGTGCGTACGCCTTATACCTCGCTGAACGGGACGTGGAGTCAGAGTAACTCATGGCACCAGGTAAGCGGTGGAATGAGTGGCATGCTGGTTGGGCACGCGGGGGGAATAACCTTCTCGCCAGAGCGCTCAGATACCGTCGCGCTGGTCTATGCGCCTGATGCGCATGGCGCTCATCTTGAAGGCGTACCTGGAACCCGCTTCGATAAAAATGGCTACGCCATTCTGCCCTGGCTTCGTCCGTGGCGCGTGAATGACGTTACTATCGATCCAAAAGGTTCAACTGAAGGTCTGAACTTTACTAAAACCCAGGCCAAGATTGCGCCTTACGAAGGTAATGTCATTCCAGTCACCTTTGAAACGACGCTCAGAAAACAGAACATTATTTATCCCCGCCTGCAGGGTCAGCAGAGAATGCCATTCGGTGCCATCATCCGCGACAATGCCAATAATCATGTCGGCTACGTCGGACAAGGCGGTGCGCTTTATATTGATGAAACCACCTCACCAGAAGTGTTCGTTTCACTGGAAACAGGGAAATGCACGATCGTGTTAAAAAACCAGGAGGCCACATGTCGGTAATACGTACCGCTTTAATTCTGGGCTGTGCCTTGGGCATTCATCAGACAGCCAGTGCTGCATGTACCCTGACCACACAAAAGTTTATTTTGTCGCCGGAAATCGTTAACGATAAGCAATCAATCCAGTCAGGGGGAGTTATTCAGACGCGCACGCTTTCGCTACAGAATATTCAGGCGTCAGGCTGTACTAACAACCAGCCTTTTTCCGCACAGATTATTGGCGATCGGTCCGCAATGAAACAACCCGGTATTATACGCAGCAATGTGAGTGGGATTGGCATTAAAGTCACCCTGGAAACCTCAACCGGACAAACGATCCAGTGGCCATCAACTTTCAGAGCGACGGCAGATGAATTCAGGAACAGCAAAATAAAGATTGAGCTGATCAAACTGGATGATCAGCTTGCGGCAGGAGCCGCTGCGGGTTCCATCAACCTGCAAATCAGAAGTGAGGCTCAATCGTTGGCCGTGGTGGATATCATTGTGCCGGCAAAATATATCACGATGCTCAACCGTTCATGCGCAATCAAAGGTAACCGCTCGATCAACGTCAAACTGCCCGATATAGCACTTGAGCAATTCAGAGGCTATGGAAGCACTGCGGGAAGAAAACCATTTACTATCGACCTTCTCTGTAAAAGTGATTTTACGACGCCTTCCCGGGTTATTCTAAGCTGGAGCGACACAGATAATGGTCACCGCAGTATTATCGGTGTACTAAAGAATATCCACCCCAAAGGCGCTGCTGGCATCGGCATTCAGGTGTTAGATCAACAACAACAGCCTGTTAAATTCAATACACCTTCATATATCAATTTAGCGCCTCAAGATAAAGGTAATCATTCCATCCCGTTTTATGCTCAGTATTATCAAACAGCTAACAATGTCAGTCCCGGCATTGTACGTTCAGTTTTGTATTTCAATGCTGAGTACCAATAATTAATCCTAATTTAGGCGTACTGCGAAGTCTTTGCTCCACGCAAGTGGAGCTTTTTTACATTACATATCTATCGGAATGTAATGATCACAGGTAATTATTTTGTTTTTAAGATCCTCTTGGTCATAATGGAATATTTCAATATCATAGCCTGCCTTTCTTTTTAATTTACTCTCCGGCAACATCTTAAAATAAATATATCTTGAATAGAGTGGATAGTCCTCTTTCTTGAATCTGAATGAAAAACAGGCATACGTTCCCGAAGGACACTCATAACGATTATAGGCATTGGGCGAATGATGACTTTTATTACCAATGATGCTTTTAACTTTCAACCGCATCATTGAGTTTGGATTAGACGAGAAATCAGTTAATGCCCACACATTTTGTTTTGAACTGGTAAGTTGCTCAAATATTAGATTTAATCGATGCAGATGTGAGTCACTGGCAGGCGGGATTGGTGTGTCATAGTTGTACTGAAATCCATGCACGGTATCAGCAGGTAAGGTACGTAGTTGCAATTCGCCGACAACAATATCACTGCGCAGTACAAACGACATTAACGGCGAAAGATCCCAACTGGGATTTTTACGGTATTCTGTGGGGGTATAACCGGTTAGTTTTTTAAATTCACGGCAGAAAGATTGCTGAGAATCGAATCCCACCCGCACTGAAATATCGATAATATCCATATGAGTAAGGCGTAACAAGCTTGCTGCTTTGGTTATCCGTCGCCTACGAATATAAAGCCCCACAGGCATATTTATTCGCTGTTTTAAAATATTCTGTATATGCCTGCGGCTGTATCCGGAAAACTGTGAAATGTCATCAATACCAATGCCTGAAACAAAATTATCTTCTATATAATACAATACATCATTTATAGTCTTTGACTTCAATGGCCCTCTCCTACCCCAATAAATAACGTAATAACAAAAAGCATCAATGCGTTTAACAATCAGGCAAAGAAATAGGTATGTATCGGGGCTATTATGTTTTATATCGTAGCGGAAGGTATCTCGTCAAATACCTTTTAATAAATATACAAGTCATTAAATCATCGACCAAAAAATTCTTAAATTAAATATTATAAACACTGCATTAATTTAAGAAATAATATTTATCGAAGAAACTATACTCAATGAAACAATTATCACTAACTGATCGGCGTTCCGATCAGATTAATGCCTGCAACAGAGATTAGCTATTATTTATGCGTATGGCTATCGAATAATATTCCTGCGATTGAACACCTCACGGGGAAATGCCCAACGTGTCACACCGCGCCTTCACGGCGTCATGCAGCAGACGGACCGCCGTTGAAAGCTGCTTACGATGTGGGCAAATCATATTCAGCGGGGCTTTCTCGCCCAGGTAATCAGGCATCAGTAGCTGCAATCGTCCATCACGCACATCCTCGCTGACATCCAGCCACGACTTGTACGCGATGCCTTCTCCGGCAATCGCCAGCCGTCGGATTACTTCAGCATCGTCGCTCATAATGGTGCCGTTAACCTGCACACTGCTAACCTCGCCGTTATGCGTAAACGTCCAGCGATCGTGCAGGCGTCCGCGTAAGACGAAGGTCATGGCGTTGAGCTGTGTTAAATCATCCGGAGTTTGCGGCGCGCCGTTTTGCACAACCCATTCCGGTGATGCCACCAGCACGCGTCGGTTACCCGATGCGACAGGCAGCGCAATGTAAGATGCGTCTTCGGTGTTGCCATAGCGAAACGCCACATCGACGGGGTCTTTAAAGACATCCGTCACCTGGTCGGAGAAAAAAATCCGCAGGCGCAGCGCGGGATAGCGGCGTCGAAACGACTGAAAGACCGGCAGCAGTAGGTTCCGACCGAGATCGGAAGGTACGGCGATTTGCAGCGTGCCTGAAACTTCATCTTCCGGGGTCTGAATTTTTTGCAGTCCGGCATGCATCACGTCCAGCATCTGGCGGGCATAGGGTAGCCAGACCTCACCTTCAGGCGTCAGGCGCAGACTGCGCGTGGAGCGGGCGAACAAGCGGATAGCCAGCGTAGACTCCAGGCGCTTAATAGCAGAACTGACCTGAGCAGGCTGAACGCCGACTTCGCGTGCGGCATCGCTAAAACTATTCAGCGCCGCGGCGCGGACAAACAACGTGAGATCTTCAAGCCGGAACATTTTCACTCCCCGAGTATAAGTCCTGTCGCCGAAGGGCTATTTTTCCCGTTCTGCTACCGGTTTACCATCGAATTATTCAACAGATAGAAGGTTTATTAACTGGAGAGATTATGAAAGCCATCGCTATTACCCGCGCCGCAACCGACGGCAGTAACATTGAATTTTTACAAGAGATTGACCTGCCCATGCCCGTCGCCTCCGGGCACGATCTGCTGGTTGAAGTGAAGGCCATTTCCGTCAACCCCGTTGATACCAAGGTCCGCGAAGGTTTTAACGCTGATGTGCCCCGCGTGCTGGGTTGGGACGCCGTTGGCGTGGTGAAGTCCGTGGGTGAAGCAGTCACCCTGTTCGCTCCTGGCGATGAAGTCTGGTATGCCGGTGCGCTGGGTCGTGCTGGCAGTAACAGTGAATTTCAGCTGGTTGATGAACGTATTACCGCGCTGAAGCCGCAATCGCTGGACAACGCTTCTGCTGCGGCACTGCCGCTGACCGCCATCACCGCCTGGGAAATGCTGTTCGACCGCCTGGGCGTTGAGGAAAATGGCAATGAAAATGATGTGTTATTGATTGTTGGCGCTGCTGGCGGCGTCGGTTCTATCCTGACGCAACTGGCCAGTAAGCTGACCAAAATGACTGTCATCGGTACCGCTTCACGTCCACAGAGCCAGAAATGGGTACGTGAAGCAGGCGCTCATCATGTGATTGACCACAGCAAGCCGCTGATGGAAGAGCTGGCTCGGATTGGCATTAAAGAGGTGACGCACGTTGCCAGCCTGAACAATACCGAGCAGCACTACCCGCAAATTATTGCCGCCCTGGCGCCGCAGGGCAAACTGGCGCTGATTGACGATCCGCAAACCCTCGATGCACGTCCACTGAAGGCCAAAAGCATTTCGCTGCACTGGGAATTTATGTTTACCCGTTCGATGTTTACCACCCACGACATCATTGCGCAGCATCAGCTATTAACCCGCGTGGCACAGTTGATCGATGACAACACCATTCGCACCACGCTGGGCGAGCATTTTGGCGCAATCAACGCGGCGAATCTGCAAAAAGCGCACGCGCAAATTGAAACCGGTCGTTCAGTCGGCAAGATTGTGCTGGAGGGGTTTTAACATGTCTGATTCAGAGGTGATTTCAATTATTGCGGTACTGAAAGCCAGACCGGGGAAAATCGACGCACTAAAACAGGCGCTGCAGGCTCTGCTGCTGCCCACGCGCCAGGAGCCGGGCAATATTGAGTATGCCCTGTTCCAGTTGCGCGACACACCGGATGTCTTCTACGTTCGTGAATCCTGGCGCGGTCAGGCCGGTCTGGACGAGCATATCGCCCTGCCCCATTTCCAGACGTTTATTCTACAAATGAACGAGCTGCTGGCCGAACCGCTACGACTGGATTATCTGACGCCGATTACGCCGTAAGATAACTGCAGAAGCCCCCTGCGGTGTGGGGGGCTGTGCCCGTCATGTCTCACTCGCTTCGCTATCTCTGCTATGATGCCTGCACACAAATAAAACAAAACAACATGCAGAGGGAAAGATGAGTTCCACCAGAAGAGGGATGATGAACGTCCTGATTGCCGCCGTATTATGGGGAAGTTCAGGCGTTTGCGCGCAGTACATCATGGAACAAAGCCAGATGTCGTCGCAGTTTCTGACCATGACGCGCCTGATTTTCGCGGGGCTCATTCTGCTGATGCTCTCTTTCGTTCACGGCGACAACGTATTCTCCATTATCAAAAACCGCAAGGACGCCATCAGCCTGCTGATTTTTTCCGTGGTCGGGGCACTCACCGTACAGCTAACCTTCCTGCTGACCATCGAAAAATCCAACGCCGCCACCGCGACGGTGCTGCAATTTTTGTCACCGACCATTATCGTGGCGTGGTTCTCCGTGGTGCGCAAAGCGCGGCCGGGGATTTTAGTGCTGACGGCGATCTTCACCTCACTCATCGGTACCTTCTTACTGGTTACCCACGGTAATCCGACGTCGTTATCTATCTCAGCTGCCGCGCTGTTTTGGGGAATAGCCTCGGCGTTTGCCGCCGCGTTCTATACCACCTACCCCTCAACGCTCATCGCGCGCTACGGCACATTACCGGTCGTCGGCTGGAGTATGTTAATCGGTGGAATGATCCTACTGCCGTTCTATGCCGGGCAGGGAACTCATTTCGTGGTGAATGGCAGTTTGGTTCTGGCGTTTTTCTATCTGGTGGTCATCGGCACGTCACTCACGTTTAGCCTGTACCTGAAAGGCGCGCAGATGATTGGCGGACCGAAAGCGAGCATTTTAAGCTGCGCGGAACCGTTGAGCAGTGCGTTGCTGTCCCTGCTGCTGTTAGGCATCACCTTTACCCTGCCAGACTGGCTGGGTACGCTTTTGATCCTCTCATCGGTCGTGCTTATCTCAATGGACTCACGTCGCCGCGCCAGAGCGGTTTAACCCCAACCGGCGCGGCAACGGGTGACGATTACCAGCCCGGAACTGCGCCGCCGTTAAAGATAGTTTCTGCCGCCTTCGCCACTTCCGGTGACTGATAAGATTGCAGGAATTCTTTCACATTCTCGGCATCTTTATTGTCTTCTCGCGCCACCAGGATGTTCACGTACGGTGAATTTTTGTCTTCGATAAATACGCTGTCATGTACCGGAGAAAGCCCGGTTTGCTGGATGTAGGTGGTACTGATAATCGCCACATCCACTTTTTGATCGTCCAGCACACGCGGTAGCTGTGCCCCTTCCAGTTCCATAATTTTCAGATGCCGCGGATTATCCGTAATATCCAGCGCCGTTGGCAGCAGGCCGGTATCCGCTTTCAGCGTGATTAACTTCTCTTTTTGTAGCAGCAACAGCGCCCGCCCAAGGTTGGTTGGATCGTTAGGTATCGCAATCGTCGCACCGTCTTTTAGTTCAGCAACGGTTTTGATTTTCTTCGAATAACCCGCCATCGGGAACACAAAGGTATTGCCCACCGCTACCAGCTTATAGCCGTGCGCTTTATTATCTTGTTCAAGGAACGGACGATGCTGGAAGACGTTGGCATCCAGCTCACCATGATTAGTGGCATCGTTGGGCAGCAGAGAACCGCTAAACCCCACCAACTCCACCTCCAGGCCATATTTTTCTTTAGCGACTTTCTTCGCGACTTCCGCCACATCCTGCTCTGCGCCGTTAATCACGCCCACTTTAATATGCTTTGCATCATTGTTCTGCTGATCGCATCCTGCCAGCAATAATCCCGCCAGTAATAACGCCGCCCCAGCCCCAAAATAAGGTATCTTCAGTTTCACGTTTTATCCTTTTGCAATAACTGCCTGATGAGTAATGAAATGACTATAGCGGGAAGGCCGCTGCGGTTTAAAAAACGAAAAAGCATCAGCAAGAAGAAAAAAGCATAATGCGAAAAGGAAAATTAATCGGAATGTGCCGTTAGCTCATCAAAGGAAAGCCCAGTAATAATTAGCACCAGTTCACGATCAATCCCCTTTTCAAGCATGGCTTGGGCTATCCGCAACGCTTCTTCCTGTTTGCCTTCAAGTAATCCCTTTTGCAGTCCTTCCGGTCATCAAAACGTTTTCGACAAATAATGGCGCGCGGAACCGGTTTCTGGAAAGTTATCGAGGGTCATTTGCAACTGATAGCCGTTTTTCTGATAAAACGGCAGCGCCTGGAAACTCATCGTGTCCACCAGCGCATGCAGGCATCCTCTCTCACGCGCCGTCTGTTCAGCGGCCTGCATCAACTTTGTGCCGTAACCGCCTTTACGCAGCGAGTCATGCATCCACAGGAAATCAATACACAGCCATTCGCCTTTGATTTTACCGATCAGCCCGCCCAGTATTTCATTGTGCTCATCGCGCCAGTACACCGCCAGGTCGCCAAAATTGGTGGTCCTCAGGAACTGGCGATCGTAGGCGCGCAGTCCAACAAGCAGAGCATTTTGATCGTCTTCAGTAATGGTATCTGTAATCTGTATTTGCATCCTATCCTCCTGAAAAACTAAAACTTCTGGCTGATTTTCTTTTTAGAAATTAACACAGGCTGATGAGTGAGGCGCATGCCGTCTACACTTACTCTTGAGATGATGCGCATCGACAACAAGGATTATTATCATGAAACAAGCCGTTTTACCGCTTATTGCCATCCTTTTCATGCTGCCGGGTTTGGCGCAGGCCGATTCGGCTTATGGCTCTCTACAGTCCGTTCATGAAAAAAACACCGTATTGAAGGATTTACGCAAGATTTGTACCCCGCAGGGGTCGCCATCGGATGAGGTGTGGGAAAAAACGATTATGGCTGATACCCGTAATCAGCAACACATCCGCGAAGCCATTCTGGCAATACAAAGAAACAATCAGAACAACTACTGGGAAGCGCTGGGCAAAGTTGAATGCCCGGATTTGTAACTATCGCATTGAAAAACGAGTGCTGTAACCGGTTTCTGTTTTGCAAAATCGCCTATTGTGTAGGGAAATGAAACACATCAAGGAGCAAGATAATGCGATACCGTTTTCCCGAAAACTTTTGGTGGGGCAGTGCCTGCTCGGCGCTGCAAACCGAAGGGGATAGTCTGAACGGCGGCAAAAGCCAGACGACATGGGACGTGTGGTTCGACCGCCAGCCTGGGCGTTTCCATCAGGGGGTTGGCCCGGCGAACACCTCGACCTTTTATCAGCACTGGAAACAGGACATCGCACTGCTCAAACAGCTGAAGCACAACAGCTTCCGCACTTCAATCAGTTGGTCACGACTGATCCCGGACGGTACTGGCGACGTCAACCCGCAGGCAGTTGATTTCTATAACAACGTCATCGATGAGCTGCTGGCGCAAGGCATTACGCCATTTATCACCCTGTTCCACTTCGATATGCCGATGGTGATGCAGGAGAAAGGTGGCTGGGAAAACCGTGATGTGGTTGAGGCGTTTGGTCGCTACGCACAAACCTGTTTTACCTTGTTCGGCAATCGGGTGAAGCACTGGTTCACCTTTAACGAACCGATTGTCCCGGTAGAAGGCGGCTATCTGTATGACTTCCATTACCCTAATGTGGTGGATTTCAAACGCGCGGCCACCGTGGCGTATCACACCGTACTGGCGCATTCCACGGCGGTGCGCGCGTACCACGCCGGAAGTTATGACGGTGAAATCGGTGTGATCCTGAATTTAACGCCCTCTTATCCGCGCTCACAACACCCGGCAGATGTAAAAGCTGCGCACCATGCGGATCTGCTGTTTAACCGCAGCTTCCTTGACCCGGTGCTAAAAGGTGAATATCCGGCGGATCTGATAGCGCTGCTAAAAGAGTACGATCAACTCCCAGCATGTCAGCCAGGCGACAGTCAGCTCATCGCCGATGGCAAAATCGACCTGCTCGGTATTAATTATTATCAGCCGCGCCGCGTGAAATGTCGTGATACTGCCGTCAATCCTGACGCGCCGTTTATGCCGGAGTGGCTGTTTGATTATTACGAAATGCCGGGGCGTAAAATGAACCCTTACCGTGGCTGGGAAATTTATGAGCCAGGTATTTACGATATTATTACTAATCTGCGTGATAACTACGGCAACCCGCGCTGTTTTATTTCTGAAAACGGCATGGGTGTCGAAAATGAGCAACGTTTTATTCAGCAGGACCAAATCAACGACAGCTACCGTATTGAATTTGTTTCCGCGCATCTTAAATGGCTACATAAAGGCATTAGCGAAGGGTGTAATTGTCTTGGCTACCATATGTGGACCTTTATTGATAACTGGTCCTGGCTCAACGGATATAAAAACCGCTACGGTTTTGTCCAGTTAGATTTAGATACGCAAAAACGTACGGTGAAGAAAAGCGGCGAATGGTTTGCCCATACCGCCGAAAACAAGGGTTTTGATTGATTCAGCCGTCAGATAGCGGTGTTGCCTGAAAGCTGCGCGCCATCAGGCAACAATCTCACTGTATTCTGACCTTCATCGTGACCAGAAGCGCCGTCAGCAGCATCAGGCTGCCGGAAAGCATCAGGGGCGAAAGCAGTCCGAGGTTATCGAGCGCATAGCCTCCCACCGCTGCCCCGCAGGTATTGGCAAGCTGGATCACGGCGACCTGGACGGATCCGGCTTTTTCTGCCTGATCGGCAAGCGATCGGGTGATCCACGTCGACCAGCCGACCGGAACCAACGCAAACGCCAGGCCCCAGATAATCGCAATACCTGCCGCCACAACTTTGTCGCTACCCCACAGGATCAGGACCAGCGCGCTAAGCGCCAGTACCAGCGGCGCACCGGCTAAGGCCAGTTTGACCGAGCGCTTCAGAACTACCGAGGAGAGCGACGTCCCGACAAAGCTGGCGATACCAAAACTCAGCAGCACCAACGTCAGGCCATCAACTTCAAAGCCTGCCAGATTCATATAGATCGGGCGAATATAGGTAAAGAAGGCGAACTGTCCGGCAAAAGACATAAAGATGGCAATCATCCCGGCCATCACCCCCGGGCGCTGCAGCAGGCTGAACATATTTTGTTTCTGATGCGAAGGTTCACCTGGCAACGACGGCAGCGCTCTCACCACCCAAATCGTGCACAGCACGCCCATTACCGCCGCCGCATTAAACACGTTGCGCCAGCCGATAATACCTCCCAAAAAACTCCCCAGCGGCGCGGCAATCACCAGCGCGACAGAGACCGCGCCAAAAATCACCGACAGCGCTTTCGGTACCGTACGGGCGGGAACCAGACGCATGGTCAGCGACGCCGACATCGCCCAGAATCCGCCAAGCGCCAGACCGAGACAGGCGCGGCCAATGAGCAGCAGTGAAAAAGAGTTGGCAAAGGAAACCAACAGGCAGGAGAGCGTCAGCAGCACCGAAAACACGATCACCACGTAGCGACGATCGGTCGCCTGGATAATTTGCGTCACAAACAGGCTGGCGAACATGGCAACAAATGCCGTCACAGTCACCGATTGTCCGGCAACCCCTTCAGAAATCCCCAGATCCTGCGCCATCGGCGTTAACAGGCTAACGGGCAGAAACTCAACGGTTATCAGGCAGGCAACGCAGAACGCCACAGCGAATACCGCCGACCAGTTCGGTCGGGCATTTGCCTCAGCGCGGGATTTTTGTTCAACAGCTTCACTCATTTTGTTACCTGCGTGGGGTTATTGCAGAAAAGTTACGCAGTGTAACACTAAATTTGTGACGCATTTAACGTTTTGGCAACTACTTTCATCTAACACAAAATCCAGGCCACACGGATTTTTAAAGATGAAACGCGACTCTTTTACCTGTCGGTAACTTAACATCAATGCTCAGTTCGCCACCTAACGCCGTGACATAACGCTTAAGCGTCGACAGACGAGGATCGTTATCCGCCTGTTCCATTTTTGCGATTGTTGGCTGCTTAACGCCCATTGCCGAGGCAAGTTCCGCCTGAGAGAGATTCAGTTCTTCCCGTAACATATTTAACGCAATCACCTGACGTAGCACTTCTACTTTTTCAGCAATGCGCTCCTGGCTTTCCGGGCTTTGTTTCGCCATCAATTCTTTAAGCGTCGCCATAATTTTCCTTACTTATTAAGGTGATTTCGGTACTCAGCGTCAGCAAGCCTGATCATCTCTTTATAGAATTTCTTCTCGTTTAACCCTGTTTTATCGCCAGCGCATAACACGATGCCATGGCGAGAAGGATCAAACACGAAGAACGCCCGAATCGGGTTGCCCTGATGCTGCACTCGCAACTCTTTCATATTTGAAAAAGCAGAAGCATTTACCGTATCAGCAAACGGCCTGCCTAACTGAGGACCATACTCGGATAAAATCATCATCGCTGCGAGCATATCTTCCTTGAGCGCCTCGGTCTGTACGTCAAACCATTTATCGAAAACATCCGTTGTTTCCACTTCCCACATCAACGATCCCTCATAGCTAATAAGCTATAGGTAAATTATAGCCCATTAGCTATTAAATCAATTTATATTTGCACAATTAATTCGCCAACAGGCATGACTGTCAGTGTAGCCAGTGCACGCCATCTTCGGGCTGGAAAAAGGCGTTATAGCGCATCTGAAACGCATTAAACTCCTGCATATCCGGCTCTATTTCGCGCAGAAAACCGAGCGCCAGACGCACCTGTGCATCAGTAATCGGCGTGGCCAATCGGGCTTTTTGCAGCCAACGGTGCCATTGCAGCAGATTCGACTCACTGCCGTCGACAATAACGATTTGCCAGATCAACAACACCTGGGCAGCATTTTGCAGATGCGATTCATCTGGGCGGTGGAGGTACTGTAAAAAAGCCTCACCCTGTACTTTTCCCATCTGATCGATCATCGACTCTACCGGCACAACATCAATATTCAGTCGCTCGCTCAGACGGCGAATTGCCCGTCGAGATCCGGACGTCAACACCCGAAAACCCACTACAAAAACAACGACCAATGTGGCCAGCATTATCCAAATCATGCGCACATCCATTACCAGACAGGATGCCCATCATAACGGCAAATTCCTCTCTGTCGACGACTGAACGTATCAACGCGATTCAGGATGGATCCGCGGCATAAAAAAGCCCGCCATTCAGGCGGGCAAAAGTTACCAATGCACACTTAACTTAAGCGACTTTCAATTGTTGAATTTTTTTCTCGCGGCGAATTTTACGTTCTTCAAACACGGCCACGATGGCCATCAGGCAGATACAACCGATGGCGGCGGTATCCAGCGTGGCGAACGTGCCCGCCCAGCCGGTCAGACCGAAAATCGGCGTGCCGTCGGCAATCATCCCCAGACCCAGCTTGGCGAAGCTGTCACCAATCAGATATGCGAAGGTGCCTTTAATCCCATCGGCTGCGCCGATCGCTTTTTTCGGTACGAATCCGACGGCTGCAACGCCGATTAACAGCTGAGGACCGAACACCAGGAAGCCCAGCGCAAACAGCGAAGCCAGATAGACATACTGGTTGCTGGCGTGCTGATAAACGCCCAGAGTTGCGATAATCAACGCCAGCGCCACGCAGGCTACCAGCGCACGACGACCGTTAGCCAGGTCAGAAAGCCAACCCCACAGTAACGTGCCGACCAACGCGCCCACTTCAAACAGGGTAAAGCCCTGAATCGCCACCTCTTTGGAGAGCTTCAGCTCCTGGAAAGCGTAGACAGTGGACCACTGGTCGATACCGATACGCACCACGTACAGGAAAATGTTGGAGAAGCACAGCAGCCAGATCACTTTGTTTTTCAGCACGTATTCAACAAAGATCTGCCATTTGGTCATCTCATTTTCTTCAGTCTCTTTGTCCTCTTCGCTTATCTCCTCGCCGAACAGCTCTTCAGCTTTACCGAGGCCATAAGACTCCGGGGAGTCGCTGCCGTAGCGCAGGCCGATAAAGCCGACAATCAGGGCGATAATCGACGGGAAGATAAACATACCAATGACGTGACCGTCGAACAGATAGTTGGCGCCAAACAGCGCCACGCCAGCCGCACCCGCACCACCGAGGTTATGGGAGATATTCCACATACCGAGGTAAGAACCCCGCTTGCGACGCGGCGTCCATTTGGTGATGGTGGAATAGCTACACGAGCCACCGGTACTCTGGAAAAAACCGCTCAGCGCGTAGAAGGCGATCATCAGGAACAGGCTGGTTGAACCCGCCCCCATGCTGGCGCTGAAGCCGAGCATACAGATGGCGGAGAGGATCAGCATAAACGGCAGGAACTGCTTGGTATTTTTGCCGTCGGCGTAGTAGGAAACCAGCGTTTTACCCACGCCGTAGGTGATGGAGAAGCCCAGGCCAATCATCCCCAGCTGCGTCATGCTCAGCCCGTAGGTGGAGATCATGTCATTCTGCGCGATGTTGAAGTTTTTGCGGATCAGATACATGGTCAGGTAGCCAATAAAGACCACCAGATAGGACTGCATGAACGGTTTGAACCACATTTTGCGCCGCACATCGAGCGGCAGATCCAGGGTCGGCTTGCGTACCTGGTTTAGAAAGGCCAGCATTTGACACTCCCGAGCTAATTTTTATACCTGCGAATGGCAGGCATTGTAAAAATCAGCCGGGAGACGCGCCTGAGACAGCGTCCAGGTGAAACCGGGAAAATTTCTTAGTTTTGCCCTACTCAGGGCAAAAAGGTGAGGTGCATCACGCTTCGTTGAGTTCGCGTGGAACCTGGGCGTTCAAAAACGGCAGCAGCAGCAGCGCGGAAATCCCCGCCGCAATGGCGATCACCACAAAGAATCCGGTCCAGTGCCAGACCTCCATCACCTTCGCCAGCGGCCAGCCGGAAAGCGATGCCCCCAGATAGGCAAACAGCCCGACAAATCCGGTTGCCGCGCCCGCTGCCTCTTTGTGCGAGCACTCCGCCGCCGCCATGCCGATCAGCATTTGCGGACCGAAGACGAAGAATCCGGTGGTGAAGAAGCACGCCGCCTGCATCACGTAACTGGCGAACGGCATCAGCCACAACGAGCCCACGGAGAGCAAAATTCCGGCAGCAAAAATCAGGTTCATTGGACCGCGGTTGCCGTTAAACAGTTTGTCCGAGCCCCAGCCTGCGACCAGCGCGCCGATAAATCCGCCCAATTCGAACATGGTCACGGCGGTATTGGCGGTCACCAGATCCACGCCGAGCGTCTCCGACATATACAGATTGCCCCAGTCGTTGATCGCAGCGCGGACGACGTACACCAGCACGTAACACAACGACAGCAGCCAGATATAGGGATTCAGCAATACATAGCGGGTGAGGATCTCTTTACGGCTCAGCCCTGCGCCTTCCTGCTGCTGGGCGATTTCCAGCTCATCATGGCGCCAGTCGCCAATCGGCGGCAGACCAATCGCCTGCGGCCTGTCGCGCAGCCGCCAGCAGAGAAAAATCCCCACTACAATCGCCAGCAGCCCGGCGATCATCATCCCGGCACGCCAGCCGTAGTGCAGCGCCGTCGCCGCCATCACGATAGGGATCAGCGCCCCGCCAACATTGTGCGCAGTATTCCACAGCGCCCACCAGCCGCCGCGTTCGGTACGCGAATACCACGCGGTCAATAAACGCGCGCAGACCGGCGACCCCCAGCCCTGGAAAAAGGCGTTCAGCGCCCAGAGCACCGCAAAAGCCCAGAGCGAGGTGGAGAAGCCAAACAGAATGTTCACCACGCCGGTGGCGATAAGCCCAAACCCCATAAAATAACGGGCGTTGGAACGGTCACTGACGATACCGGAAACAAACTTCGACAGGCCGTAGGTGATGTAAAACAGCGTCGCCAGCAGACCAATGTCGCTGCGGGTCAGCACGCCGCTGGTGAGGATATCCGGTACGGCGGCGTTGAAGCTCTTGCGTGTGAAATAGAACAGCGCGTAGCCGAGCCAGATAGTGGTCAGAATATGCCGCCGCCAGTAGCGGTAGAGGGCATCCACTTCACGCTTATCGGTGATGAGCGGCGCGCTGACTGGGGCTTTTAAAAACGAAAACATGACCGCTCCTTACACATAACGCTGGGGTAACGACACGCTGACCCGCGTGCCGTGCGTACAGGAAATCGAGAGCGATCCCCCGAGGGCGGTAATACGTTCACGCATCCCGGTGAGGCCAAATCCCTGCTGATTCGACCCCGGCGGCAGGCCGCTGCCGTCGTCCTCAATCACCAGCATCAGCCGTTCATCCTGCTGCCAGCCCTGAAGCGTCACCGCGCTGGCGTTGGCGTGCTTAACGATGTTGTTCAGCCCTTCCTGACAAACGCGAAACAGCGTCACCCGCTGACTTTCGCTGAGTACAGATTCGTCAATTCGCCAGTCAAGGTGGCTGACGATGCCGCGGCTTTCCAGCTCCATTTCACGCATCAATGAGCGGATGGCTTGTTCCAGCGTGAGATCATCCAACTGGCGCGGACGCAGACGACCCAACAGACGACGCACCGAATCGTACACGCCAAGAGAAAGTTGTTCGATATGCGCCCCGCTGCGCTTCACCCCTGCGTTTTCCGGCGCCAGCCGCTGAACAATGCCCGCCTGGGTGCGAATGGCGGTGATGGTCTGACCGATATCATCGTGCAGTTCGCGCGCCACATCCCGGCGCACACTCTCTTCGGTCTCCAGCAGGCGTTCAGCCAGACGGTGGTTGCGCGCTAATTCGTTTTGCAGCGACTGGTTAAGCTCGCGCAGACGCTGGATCCCCGCGCCGAGCAGCAGCCCGGTCAGGCTTTGCACCAGCAGGGAGAGCAACAGGTCAACGGGATGATCGTGCCAGGTCTGGCTGGCAATCAGCGCAATGGCGTTCATTAACGTGGCAATCAGCGCTCCCTGCCAGCCGTAGTGCCAGGCGAGCGCAATGATCGGCAGTGCGAGGCAAAACGGCGTGAAGCGCGACAGTTCATCGGGCAGGCCAAGCTGCAACCACAGGCTGACGCTAAACAGCAGCAGATACCAGACCAGATGCCGCCCGCGCCAGTTCACCGGCTGAGACACCACCGCCGGGCCCAGCGGCAACCAGGTGGTGCTGGTAAGATAGTGCCAGAAAACCAGACAGATCGGAGCCAGCGTTAATCCACCAGTGAGCGTCAGCAGTAGGGCATTCCACGCCTCTTCGCCTTGCCCAAGCCAGGGCAGCGATTGCAGCAACGCCGCCGCCGTCAGCGCCGCGCCCTGCAACAGCAGCGTGCGCCAGTCGCGCTGATGGCGGTAGCGCGAAATCAGCATCACCGGGAGTAACGTGAGGAAGCTCCCGATCATCAAAAGTAGCAAGTGAGCCAGCGCCACTTCCTGCGCCAGCCAGAAAAGAAGCAGCCATTCCGCACCCAGCAGCACCGGCCAGTAGCCGCGTGGACATTGCAGCATCAGCCCCAGACGCAGGCCAAACGGAAACAGCAGTACCGCCAACTCCGGGCGCTCAACCAGGTGCAGGCTGATACTCCACAAGCAGAACCACGCGGCAGAGAAGATAAAGAAGCAGGCAACAACGGTGATTAACCGGGAACAGAGCGTGTTCATTGCCAGCCGTCAAACATCCGGCGGGCCAGTTCGACATCGTTGCTAACGCCCAGTTTTTCCATCAGGTTAGCGCGATGCACGTGCACCGTTTTCGGCGACAGGCCCAGTTCGGCGGCAATCTCTTTTACCGCCATGCCTTGCGCCAGTTTCTCCGCCACCTGACGTTCGCGTTTGGTCAGCGGATCCTGACGACCAGCCGCCAGTTTGACGGCGATATCCGGCGTCAAATAGCAGCCGCCGGTCGCCACGGTATGCACCGCCGCGATCAGCTCATCAGGGCTACAGCGTTTAGAAAGGAAACCACGCGCGCCCGCGTTGAGCGCCTGCTCCACCAGCGCCGGGCTGTCGTGGACGGAGAGCATGATAATCGCCATCCCTTTTGGCAACTGGCTTAACAGTTCAAGACCGGAGATATCAGGCATCGAGATATCACAGATACATACCTGCACGCCACGTCCCGGTAATCCCGCCAGCGCCTCGCTGCCTGAGCCGAACTCAGCCACAACCTGCAAATCAGGTTCCAGCCCCAGCAACTGGGCAAAGCCGGAGCGGACGATAGTGTGGTCGTCGATAAGGGCAACGGTGATCATGGGTTCTGTCCTGGGGGATAAAAAACGTGCTTACCTTAACGATATACACTTTATCCTTCAAGCAGCCTCTGCGTTGGCTTGGTCTGCTCACCCCAGTCACTGACTTGAGTAAGCTTCTGAGGTGAGCAGACTTGCCGCCTTATGCAGCTTGAAGGATTTTGTGTTCCGACGCGCTGCTGTTTAAGCCTTGAGCGATCAGGCGATGCCAGTTGTGACGGTAAATGTGCGGGTGTGCTGCGGTTCTAGCTGAATCAACGTGCCTTTTCGCTGTGCCGCCAGGAAGCCTTCAGGGCGACAGGTCGCAGGTAGGGCGAAGGCTGCCACCTGCTGATCGCCGTTATAGAGGATCCAACGGGTGACATAATTCAGCTCCGCGCTGGAGAAACGTGTCACGAACGTGGTGCCATCAGGTGCGATCATGCGAAATTCAGGCTTATCCGTGTATCGGTCCAGTTGGTCAGCGAAGAAAACGATTTCCGGATCGTAAAAATCGGGCTCGTTGAGGCGCCCCAGCGAGGCCTCGCCCTGGATGATCCGCTGATTAAACGCCAGCCACTGCTCGGTAGGTTTAACATGCGCGGGTACCGACTCACGCAGCTTCATGGCTTCATCCGGGATATTCTGGCTGAAGGTCGCTTCCGGTACGTAGGCATAGTTCATATGGCACATATACTGTAAAGGCATTGCCACTGAGGCGAGGTTGGTGACCGCCATCTGAATATCAAACAGCGCACTCGCTTTGCGCATAATCACCGCAGGATGCGCCTGATAATGATGACCGAATCCCATCACATACTCGTAGCGTCCACTCACGCGCAAATTCTCTCCCTCCAGCTCCAGCCAGGCCTCATCCATCGCGGCACAGGCCATTTCGCCATGCAACGGGTGAGAATCTTCTGGCGAAGGGCAGCCATTAGCCAATATACCCGAGTGGAAAGCAAAGCAGCCGTATGTCGCTACCACTTCCGCAGCCGGTTTTGGCTGACTGAACATGTTGCGCATGGTCAGTTCATGCCCGTCAAACTGAGCATCCCAGATCATCTGCCCCATCCAGGGCAGAATAACCAGATGTCCACGACTGTTTTCTACCTTCAGCCCTTCCACACCGCTGGCGTAACGAAATGCGGTAACCGTGAAGTCGCTATTCTTCAGTAAGATTCGCGGATGCTCTGCAAAGAGTTCCCGCCACAGCGTGATACGTGTTGTCATGATCGCTCTCCTCAGGAAACAGTCGCTTCAGCCAGGTTATTGCGCACTTTGCTTTCACGCCAGAAGTAGATACCGACGTACACGAAGCACAACATGGAGACCAGGAACGAGAGTTGTAGCGAGTGGAACATATCGGCCACATAGCCCTGAATTGCCGGAACCACCGCTGCACCAACAATCGCCATGACAATGACTGCTCCCGCCATTTCAGTATGTTCGTTATCCACGGTATCCAGCGTACCGGCATAGATTGTCGCCCAGCAGGGTCCAAACAGGACGCTCACCAGTACGGCAACGTACACGGCGCTGAAGCTTGGCGCCAGCGCAACATAGACCAGAAACAGTGCGCCAATGATGGAGTAGAGGATCAGCACTTTTTCCGGATTGAAGCGTGTCATCAATATGTTGGCGATAAACTTGCCGATAAAGAAGCAGGCAAAGCTATAGACCATGAAGGTTGAGGCGTCGCGCTCGTTGATATCGCCCAATTCCAGCGCCAGACGGATGGTAAATGACCACACCGCGACCTGCATCCCCACGTACAGGAACTGCGCCACAATCCCACGGCGGAAACGGGCATTGCTGGCCAGATAACGCAGCGTATCCATCGCTGACGGACGTTTATGACTCGCCGTTTGCGCGACTTTACAGGTCGGGAAGCGGGTCAGCAGGAACAACACCATCACCACAACCAGCACCATAATCATGTACTTGTAAGGCTCAAGGGTATTTTCCAGCATCAACACTTTAAAGTTGTGGATCTGCTCCGCGTTCATCCCAGCCATCTGTTTTTCCAGACTCTCGCCTTCAGAGAAGACCAGATATTTACCCAGCAGAATACCGGCGGCTGCACCAATGGGGTAAAAGGTCTGGCTGATGTTCAGGCGCAGGGTGGCATACGCTTTTGGGCCAATCATGGAGCTGTAGGTGTTGGCTGCGGTTTCCAGGAAGCTCAGGCCAATCGCAATCGCAAAAATTGCCGCGAGGAACATGGTGTAGGTGGCCATGTGCGATGCCGGGAAAAAGAGCGTACAGCCAACAATATAAAGGGTCAGTCCCATTAAGATGGCGATTTTATAACTGGTCTTTTTAATCACCAAAGATGCCGGAATCGCAATTAAAAAATAACCGCCATAAAAGGCACTCTGAACTAATGCCGAAGCAAAGTTGCTGAGTGAAAATACGCTTTTGAATTGCGTAATCAGAATATCATTTAATGCGGCTGCGCATCCCCATAAAGGGAATAAACAGGATAACAAAATAAACTGGAACAGAGGCGTCTTATTCAGATAGCCGTCGGGCATCTGAATGATGTTTTTATCGTTCATAGTGCTACCTTTTACAATGCAGGAGTATTATTCGTTTAAGGTAAGAAACTCATTAAATTGTTCGATGCTTGGATAAGATGATTGAGTGCCTTTCCCGGTAACGCTGAATGCAGCGAAGAGAGCGGCTTTTTTCATGGCGGCTTCGACATCACCGCTTTGAACGTAATAGTGGGCAAAACAACCGATGAAAGCGTCACCTGCGCCACTGGTATCGACAGCGTTCACTTTAAACGCCGGGACATGGACTTCCTGGTCACGCGTCATCCACAGAGCACCTTTCTCCCCCATGGTGACGATAATATTGTTCAGACCTTTATCGACCAAAGAACGTGCCGCGGCGCGAATATGGTCATAGGTATCCACCGGCATACCGGTTAATATTTCGAGCTCGGTTTCATTTGGCACGAAGAAATCGCATTTACAGGCATAAGACATATCTAATTCCCGTAATGCAGGAGCGGGATTTAATAACACTTCAATACCGTGTTTTTTACCGAATTCAATCGCGTGATAAACCGTTTCCAACTGTACTTCCAACTGCAGGACAATAAGTTGACACTTTTTCAGATCTTCCGCCGCGCGATCGATATCTTCCGGAGAGAGAAACTTGTTGGCGCCTTTAATAATCAGAATGCTGTTGCTGGAGTTTGCATTAACAAAGATCGGTGCAACGCCACTGCTGGTGCAGGGTACCTTTTCGACATAGGTCGTATTAATCCCCCAGGATTCGAGATTACGAATGGTGTTATCCGCAAAAATATCATCACCGACTTTCGTCAGCATCAGCACTTTGGAATTGAGCTTAGCAGCCGCAACGGCCTGATTTGCCCCTTTACCGCCACAACCAATTTTAAAGGCGGGCGCTTCCAGCGTTTCCCCTTCTTTGGGCATCTGGTTGATGTAGGTGATGAGATCCACCATGTTGGAGCCAATAACCGCGATATCCATTTTACTACCTCTCAGAAACAATCACACAACAATGATATTAAAATAACATTATCATGTTACTTCCGTATCATTTGTGACTAGGATCGCGATTGGATGATCATTTTATTGTTTATTTATTATGCTAAATGTTGCGTCTCTATCACACTCAAAATGATTAACTTGCTTACAATTGACTGAAAACTCGCTGCTTATAATCAATAAAACGTGTAAAAACACGCTTTTATTTCCCAATGGTCAGACGTATAGTAATGCAGCAATATCATGTTCCCAGAAACACATAAATGTTACTGAAGGAACATGAAAACATGATTCGTGGAGATTGTGCATGGAAACCAAGCAAAAAGAACGTATTCGACGTCTGATGGAATTGTTGAAGAAGACCGACAGAATCCATCTGAAAGAGGCGGCGCGCATGCTGGAGGTTTCCGTGATGACCATCCGTCGGGATCTCAGCCAGGATGACGAACCATTGCCGCTTACGCTACTCGGTGGTTACATCGTGATGGTGAACAAGCCCGCCACCCTCGTTAACGCTCCGCTCCCCGTGCAAAAGCAGTATCATCGCGACGATTTACCGGTTGCCATTCTGGCCGCGGGACTGGTCAGTGAAAACGATCTGGTCTTTTTTGATAATGGTGCCGAAATGCCATTAGTCATCAGCATGATCCCGGACGATATTACCTTTACCGGAATTTGCTACTCACACCGGGTATTCGTGGCGCTAAATGAAAAACCCAACGCCACGGCGATTCTTTGCGGGGGCACCTATCGGGCGAAAAGTGATGCCTTTTACGACACCAACAATCCCTCTCCGCTGGATGCGCTCAACCCACGAAAAGTGTTTATCTCTGCCAGCGGAGTCCATGAGCATTTCGGCGTTAGCTGGTTCAATCCGGACGATCTGGCCACCAAACGCAAAGCGATGGAACGCGGATTGCGCAAAATTCTGCTGACGCGCCACGCCCTGTTTGATGAGGTTGCTCCCGCCAGCATTGGTCCGCTCTCCACTTTTGACGTACTGATAAGCGATCGCCCGTTGCCGGCAGATTACGCAACCCACTGCCGGAACGGTTCTGTCAAAGTCATCACTCCGGATTCAGACGGCGACTAACTCACTCAAAGAAAACCGTGATTTTGTTAAACATCGACGGGTCGGACTGGTTGCGGGCCACTTTCACCACATCTTCCAGCTTGTCGATCTGGCTTATCATCTGCTCAAGACGCTGATCGTCATTGACCAGTAGCCAGATGCGGCTCTTGTCGCTGTCCTGAATCGGTAGACAGAGAATGCCTTCCACGTTGAACGCGCGGCGGGCAAACAGCCCGCAGACGTGGGTCATTACGCCCGGATGGTTGCGTACGGTGAGTTCCAGGATTACGTTGTCATGAGTCTGCTGTTGCATGGCTTATTCCCCCACCATTTCTGTGTTTGCCGCACCCGGCGGCACCATCGGGTACACTTTTTCTTCGGCATCGATGCGCACGTGGATCAGCGCAGGTCCAGGGCGATTAATAATCTCCTGCAACGCAGCCTGTGGATCCGCTTCGTTATTCAAATCGCAGGTTTCGAGGCCAAACCCGGCGGCTATCTGCATAAAGTTAATCATCCCCGGATATGTCGCCGCAAAAACGCCCTGCTTATAGAACAAACTCTGCTGCTGATACACCAGACCCAACGCTTCGTTATTCATCAGGATGATTTTAATATCCAGCTGATTTTCGCTGGCCGTTGCCATTTCCTGAATATTCATCATCAGGCTACCGTCGCCGGAGAAGCACAGCACCTTTTTGTCCGGGTTGACCAGCGCTGCGCCAATTGCCGCCGGCAGGCCAAAGCCCATGGTTCCCAGACCGCCGGAGGTCAGCCACTGACGCGGACGGTTCAGCGGGTAAGCCTGTGCGGCCCACATCTGATGCTGGCCTACGTCGGTGGTGATAATGGCATTGTCATCCACGCAGGCCGCTACGGCGTTGATCAGCCCATAGTGGCTGAGCGGGTCGCTTTCCTGCGGAATGCTGCAGGGGAATTCGCGTTGTAAATCGGCCACCATTTGATGCCACGACTCTCGCGGCTGCGCGTCAATTAATGGGATCAGTTGCGCCAGAACCTCATCGACATCCGCCTGAATCGCCACGTGCGGCTGTTTGATTTTACCCAGCTCCGCGCGGTCGATGTCCACGTGGATGATTTTGGCGTTCGGACAGAACTGCTCGGTTTTACCAATCGCCCGGTCATCAAAACGCGCGCCCAGAACAATCAATAAGTCCGCTTCTTGCAGAATAAAGTTAGTGCTGCGCGCGCCGTGCATACCTAACATGCCTAACGACAGCGGATGCGCTTTCGGCAACATACCGAGCGCCATTAAGGTCATGGTGGTGGGCAGCATGGCTTTTTCTGCCAGTTCACGAACCCGCTCAGGCGCGTTAATCACGCCGCCGCCGAGATACAGCACCGGACGCTGTGCGGCGTTAATCATGGCCGCGGCATCGCGAATGCTGTCCTGGCTGAACGCCGGTGCCGCCATTTTCTGCGCGGGCTCCGGCATCTCTTCAATCTCAAAAACGGCGGTTTGAATATCCTTAGGAATGTCTATCCACACCGGGCCCGGACGGCCGGACTGCGCAATGCGGAACGCATCGCTCATGACCTGCGGTAATTCACTGATATGGCGGACCAGATAGTTGTGCTTGGTGATGGGGATAGAGATGCCGTAGGTATCGACCTCCTGGAAGGCGTCGGTCCCGATCATTGAGGCCGGAACCTGCCCGGTGATACACACCAGCGGGATAGAATCCAGCCGCGCGTCGGCAATGGCGGTCACCAGGTTGGTCGCGCCCGGTCCGCTGCAGGCCATACAGACGGCGGGTTTACCATCGGTTCTCGCCATCCCCTGCGCGATAAACCCCGCGCCCTGCTCGTGGCGCGCCAGGATATGACGGATTTGCGTGCTTTGGCTCAAGGCGTCATAGACGGGAAGAATCGATCCGCCAGGAATACCGGTGACCACCTGAATCCCCTGGCGTTCCATGAAATGAACGATGAATTCTGCGCCCGTAAAACGCGTACGCTTGGATGTTATGCCCGAACTTGCCATGCTCCAGTCCTTTTATTCTGGGCCTTTGCTTCGGGCAGGTCTCTTAAACGAAAAACCCCGCCCGGTTTGCGCCGGCGGGGTTTTGGAATCGTGTGTTGATCCGGACCCTACGGCGCATTGCCGACGACCACCACCACACGCACGACGACCGCTGCGCGAGATGGCGCAGTTTTTAGTAGGGTCGCAGTCAGCATGGAAGGGTTCATTAGGGACCTGTCTGTTTGTTGATTAACTGGATTTATACAAACACAGGTTTTTCAGCGTGACAATGGAAAATTTTTCATCTGCATAAAAATGCGTCAACGATCACATTTCGCTGTGCAGAGTCGGAAAACAAAAAACCCCGCCGGAGCGAGGTTTTTTTCAGCGCTGTGCGGTTGGTAGCCGCCGAACACACTGTGTTATGTCAACGGAAAAAGTATACGCGTTCTGCGAAGAACACGCAATTTCGGCACGAATTTTGATGGTTTTGAGTATGGAACATGAATGGCACAATGTCTATAAAATACTGTTAATTTATACAGTACTTATCTATAATGTCTCGGTACGCAATGTGTTATGCGGGGGGCCGCATCGTAAACCGGCGCATCAAAGTCCTGGCTGAAACGGGTGGTGCCGTCAGCGCCTTAACCCCCGTGTGAGCACACTGTGTTATGTCAACAAAGGTGCTGGCAACAGGCAGCGGCGAGGTACGTCAGCACCGTGCTCCTTGTACCAAAAGGAGAGCGTATGAGCCTCGTGGATATCGCTATTCTTATCCTCAAACTCATTGTTGCAGCACTGCAACTACTTGATGCCGTTCTGAAATACGTTAAGTAATTCGGATTCAAGTCGCACCTAAGGGGAGCGGGTAACACTCCGCTCCCCTTTCACCTTCTCCCTGGTGCTTGTCTCGCGCCAATATGTTACGTTTTTATGACATTCTCAGGGAAGAACGCCACCATGACGCTTTCTGTTTTCTGCATTTTGCTGTTTGCCGCGCTGCTGCATGCCAGTTGGAATGCCATTGTTAAAGCTGGAAACGATAAACTGTACTCGGCGATTGGCGTCAGCGGCTCCGCGGCGATTATGGCATTGATCTGCTTACCCTTCGCGCCTCAGCCTTCCGCCGCCAGCCTGCCGTTTTTGGCCGTCTCAACCGCGTTGCAAGTGGTGTATACGGTCCTGGTCGCCAAAACCTATCAGGTTTCGGATATGAGTCAGACCTATCCTCTGATGCGTGGGACAGCACCGCTGCTGGTTGCGATTATCAGCGTCTTGTTCCTTGGCGATAGCCTGTCTGTGTTTGCCTGGGTGGGGATTGCTACGATCTGTCTGGCCATTCTCGGCATGGCATTTAACGGACGCAGCAGCTCACAACGCGGGATCGTACTGGCGCTCATTAACGCCTGCTTTATCGCCGGTTACACGCTGGTTGATGGCACCGGCGTACGCTTATCAGAAACCGCGCTCGGTTATACGCTGTGGACCTTCTTTCTGAACGGTTCCTGTCTGCTGGGCTGGGCGATGATCGCCCGGCGCCGGGAAGCGTCACGCTATCTGGTACAGCAGTGGAAGAAAGGTATTCTGGGTGGAATTGGTACGATGGGTTCTTACGGTCTGGCGCTGTGGGCCATGACCCAGGCTCCGTTGGCGGTGGTCGCAGCGCTGCGTGAAACCTCCATTCTGTTTGGTGCTCTACTCGCCTGGCTGCTGCTGAAAGAAAAGGTTGCCGGAATACGCCTTGTCGCGGCCGCCGGTATTGCCGTAGGCGCTGTCTTACTTCGCTTGTCATGATCGCGCCGTAAAGCCGATGCAATCCGGCAACATTTGTTGCCGCTTTTTGTTTACATTTCCTGCCGTTCATCGCGTAAACATTCCAGCCCACTATCTGGCCTTCTTTTTCTGTTGTGGTAGATTCCACGCGCATTTACGGGAAAGTACAGCACCTTATTCTTCTTTTTTCTCTTTTTTAAAAGTAATCAGCGAAATGAAAAGGCATAGAAGCGTCAATTTGTTGTTGATGTTGGTATTACTGGTGGCGGTAGGTCAGATGGCGCAAACCATTTATATCCCCGCGATTGCTGATATGGCGCGTGAACTGAACGTTCGCGAAGGAGCGGTGCAAAGCGTAATGGCCGCCTACCTGCTGACCTACGGCCTGTCACAACTGTTTTACGGCCCACTTTCCGATCGCGTTGGCCGCCGTCCGGTGATCCTCGCCGGAATGTCTATTTTCATGCTGGCCACGCTGGTCGCGATAACCACCCACAGCCTGACGGTACTGATTATCGCCAGTGCAATCCAGGGCATGGGAACAGGCGTCGGCGGTGTAATGGCGCGAACCTTACCGCGCGATCTGTACGAAGGCACGCAGCTGCGCCACGCGAATAGTTTGTTAAACATGGGGATTCTGGTGAGTCCACTGCTGGCCCCGCTGATTGGCGGCATGCTGGATACCCTGTGGAACTGGCGCGCCTGTTACATCTTCCTGCTGGTTCTGTGCGCGGGCGTCACGTTTAGCATGGCGCGCTGGATGCCGGAAACGCGTCCTGCGGGCGCACCGCGTCCACGCCTTATCGCCAGCTATAAAACGCTGTTTGGTAACAGTTCTTTCACCTGTTACGTGCTGATGCTGATCGGCGGCCTGGCGGGCGTTGCAGTCTTCGAGGCCTGCTCCGGGGTATTGTTGGGCGCAAGGCTCGGTTTAAGCAGCATGGTGGTCAGTATCCTGTTTATTCTGCCCATCCCGGCGGCATTTTTCGGCGCCTGGTTCGCCGGTCGCCCGAATAAGCGTTTCTCGACGCTGATGTGGCAGTCGGTTATCTGCTGTCTGGTAGCCGGTTTAATGATGTGGATCCCGGGCCTGTTTGACGTGATGAACGTCTGGACGCTGCTGATTCCCGCCGCACTATTTTTCTTCGGTGCCGGGATGCTGTTTCCGCTGGCAACCAGTGGCGCAATGGAGCCTTTCCCATTCCTGGCAGGCACTGCCGGTGCGCTGGTTGGGGGATTACAGAATATTGGTTCCGGCGTGCTGGCGTGGTTCTCTGCAATGCTGCCGCAGACCGGGCAAGCCAGTCTGGGCCTGCTGATGACCCTTATGGGACTGTTGATTTTTGTTTGCTGGCTTCCGCTGGCGTCACGCGTGTCGCATCAGGGGCAGGCGGTTTAAGCGTATGATGGCCCGGCTTATCGCCGGGCTTTTCGCATTCAGGCACGATCATCGTCGTCAGTAACGGCTCCAGCGCCGGACGCCAGGCGCCTTCCTCGCCATCATAAAACTGCGTATCCGCATTGATAGCATAGGGAATTTTCGCTTTTTTCAGTTCGCACGCCATAAATCGGGCAAACGCCATTTGCGAGGCAGAAGGCACGTTCCTGATGGTTTCTCCTGGCGACCAGCCTCCCACCCAACTGACATGACCCGTTTTCTGCTGCCAGTGAAGGGCGGTATTGATACGGGCGCGAATAGCAGCCTTTTCTGCCGCTGTGCCTGAGGTCCACGGATATTTACCATTATTTTTCAGCGGCCCCCACGGAAAAATATGCCATTGAGCCAGCACGGTATTCTGACTTTGCGGCGGCAGTTTCAGGTCAGGCAAATCTTCCGGGGCGGCGCGTAGTCGCGGCGCGATAAAAATCATCCGCTGCGGGTCGATGGCATGGACAGTACGAATGGTTTTGTCATACACCCGATTGAGCGACACCTGATTATGGTTGAGCTTATCAGAGGGTTCGTATATCAGGTCGAAACCCAGTAACGGCGAGCTTTGACCAAAGTAATGCGCCACCGCCACCCACCAGTTAACCACCTCTTTTTCGTTACCGGTACTGGGATCTTTTTTATATTCGTCAGCCTGATAGGCAATTATCGGGATCACGCCATACTGCTCGCAGGCTTCCACCAGCTTGCGCAGATGTATAAGCCGCGCCTCCGTAGGCTCTCCCGCCACGCGAATGCGCACGTGGGTTAACCCTTTCGCCTTGTAATCCCGCACCACCAGCGGATCGAATTCACGGATACCCCGATCGGTGCGCGCCCAGTCTACGTCCATCCCAACGCCAAGCTGCTGCGCATACTGCGCCGCGGTCAGCACAGGTTGCGCGGCACACACGGTGGCGCTGGCTAACAGTAAAAGGGAAACAATCGGCTTTAACACAGTCGTCCTTACGCAAATCATCAGGAGTGATATCACGTATTTAGCATGCTTTTTCACTTTGCGTGTAGCGAGAAAGCGTAAAAAATATTCGCGGCCTGCTTATTTAACCTGTTCCTGAAGCCAGCGAATAAACGCCTCGATTTTCGGCCACTGTCTGCCTGGCAGGGTGGTGATGTAGTAGTGCTGATGGCATTTCAGCGCCATATCGCCAAAAGGCGCAACCAGCTCTCCACTGTCGAGGCGTTTTTGCACCAGCCGCTTTCGGCCCATCGCCACGCCGATATGATTCATCGCCGCAATCACCGCCAAATCAGAACGATCGAAGCCAATTCCCGACGATGTCGGCAGATTCACCGAAAAATGCTGCGCCCAACTGTGCCATTCATCGGTCCCGGAGTCGTTACTCCACGCCTGTCTGTCATGCAGCAACGTACAGTGCGGTAAATTCACCAGCGAACCGGTAAGGTCATGGCGGCGAGCGTAGTCCGGGCTGCATACCGGCAGGATCTCTTCATCCATCAGGAAGTGGTGCGTGAGCTGCGCGGAGGGTGCGTCGTCAAAATAGATGGCCAGATCGACCCCGGCACGCTGCAGATTGACGTTGTCGTTCCCGGTCAGCATGGTCAGCGAAATCGACGGATAGCGACGGGTAAAGTCGCCGAGCGCCGGAACCAGCCAGCACTGAGCGATAGAAGGCCGTGAGTAGACGGTGAGGGTCCCGGACAACTCCTGATTTTTAATATCAAGGATTTCCTGATTCAGCGTATCCAGCGATGATTTCAGCGCCCAGAACACCCGCTTGCCCTCGTGGGTGAGTTCCACTTTACGATGCGAACGAACAAACAGCTGAATACCCAGCTCATCTTCCAGCTGATTAATGCGATGGCTGACAGCGCTGGGGCTTAGTGACAGCTCATCTGCCGCCAGCGCAAACGACTGATGTCGGGCCGCCACTTCAAAGGTATACAGCTTTGACAACTGCCAGCCGTTGAGCAGCCGATTTCTGACCTCGCGTAAGGGATCCATGTTCACCTCCTGTCCTCCTGATTCATTCGCCGGAGTGTAAAAAAGTTCGCTGCAAAAATCAGCACAAAGATGAATCAAGGTGAACCATATCGCATAAACAAAACGTAATTAGACGTAAATCACCTAATTGATGCAATCTGGCTCATGTGAAAGGGGATTTATATCGTTTGTCAGACCATGCCTTATTTTTGTCCAATAACCCTATATTAATCACAGGGCAAGGTGAGTTATGCACTCTCAAATCTGGGTTGTGAGCACGCTGCTGATAAGCATCGTGTTAATCGTTTTGACCATCGTGAAGTTCAAATTCCACCCGTTTCTGGCGCTGCTGTTAGCCAGCTTCTTCGTGGGTACGATGATGGGTATGGGGCCGCTGGATATGGTCAATGCCATTGAGAGTGGCATCGGCGGTACGCTGGGCTTCCTCGCCGCGGTTATCGGCCTTGGGACCATTCTTGGCAAAATGATGGAAGTGTCCGGCGCGGCCGAACGTATCGGCCTGACGCTACAGCGCTGTCGCTGGCTTTCCGCTGACGTCATTATGGTACTGGTCGGGCTGATTTGCGGGATCACACTGTTTGTTGAAGTCGGCGTAGTGCTGTTGATTCCTCTGGCCTTTTCAATTGCCAAAAAAACCAATACCTCGCTACTGAAGCTGGCGATTCCGTTATGTACAGCGCTGATGGCGGTACACTGCGTCGTGCCGCCGCATCCAGCCGCCCTGTTCGTGGCGAACAAGCTGGGCGCGGACATTGGCACCGTGATTGTCTACGGCTTACTGGTGGGCTTAATGGCCTCGCTGATCGGCGGTCCGCTGTATCTGAAATTCCTCGGTAACCGTCTGCCGTTTAAACCGGTTCCGGCTGAGTTTTCCGACCTCAAGGTGCGCGACGAAAGTACGCTGCCATCGCTGGGCGCTACGCTGTTTACCGTACTGCTGCCGATTGGCCTGATGCTGGTAAAAACCGTCGCTGAGCTGAACATGGCGAAAGGCAGCACGGTTTATACGCTGTTGGAGTTTATTGGTAACCCGATCACCGCGATGTTTATTGCCGTTTTCGTGGCCTATTACATTCTCGGCCTGCGTCAGCACATTGGCATGGGTGCGCTGCTGACCCACACCGAAAACGGTTTTGGCTCCATTGCTAACATTTTGCTGATTATCGGCGCAGGCGGCGCATTCAACGCTATCCTCAAGAGCAGCGGACTGGCGGATACTCTCGCGCTGATCCTCTCGAACATGCATATGCACCCGATTCTGCTGGCTTGGCTGGTGGCGTTAATCCTGCATGCTGCGGTGGGCTCTGCCACGGTGGCGATGATGGGTGCGACGGCAATCGTGGCCCCGATGCTGCCGCTCTACCCCAACGTTAGCCCGGAGATCATCGCCATTGCCATCGGTTCCGGCGCGATTGGCTGCACGATCGTCACCGATTCCCTCTTCTGGCTGGTGAAGCAGTACTGCGGCGCCACCCTAAATGAGACGTTCAAATATTATACGACCGCGACATTTATCGCGTCCGTTATTGCACTGGTTTGCACATTCCTGCTTTCCTTTATTATCTAAGCGCAAAGAGACTGACTATGGAAAACATTCAAACACTTATCGCCCAGCATCCTTTAGTGGAAGATCTGGTCGCTCTCAAGGAGACGACCTGGTTTAACCCTGGCACTACCTCTCTTGCGGAAGGTTTACCGTATGTTGGCCTGACAGAGCACGATGTTCAGGATGCCCACGCTCGTCTGACGCGCTTCGCGCCGTATCTGGCGCAGGCATTCCCGGAAACCGCAGCCACCGGCGGCATTATCGAATCCGAACTGGCCGCGATCCCGGCGATGCAAAAGCGGCTGGAAAAAGAGTATGGGCAGCGCATCAACGGCGAAATTCTGCTGAAGAAAGACAGCCATCTACCGATTTCCGGCTCAATTAAAGCGCGTGGCGGTATTTATGAAGTGCTAACCCACGCGGAAAAACTGGCGCTGGAGGCTGGTCTGCTGACCACACAAGACGATTACAGCATTCTGCTTTCGCCTGAGTTTAAACAGTTCTTCAGTCAGTACAGCATCGCCGTAGGCTCCACCGGCAACCTTGGGATGTCGATCGGCATTATGAGCGCCCGTATCGGCTTTAAGGTGACGGTTCATATGTCTGCCGACGCTCGCGCATGGAAAAAAGCCAAACTGCGCAGCCACGGCGTGACGGTCGTGGAGTATGAAGAAGATTATGGCGTGGCGGTTGAGCAGGGCCGTAAGGCGGCACAATCCGATCCGAACTGTTTCTTTATCGATGATGAAAATTCCCGCACGTTGTTTTTAGGTTATGCGGTCGCCGGCGAGCGTCTGAAGGCGCAGTTCGCGCAGCAGGGGCGCGTGGTGGATGCCGACCATCCGCTGTTTGTTTACCTGCCGTGCGGCGTCGGCGGTGGGCCTGGCGGGGTGGCTTTTGGCCTGAAGCTGGCATTCGGCGATAACGTGCACTGCTTCTTCGCAGAACCGACCCATTCACCGTGCATGCTGCTGGGGATTTATACCGGGCTGCACGATACGATTTCTGTGCAGGACATTGGTATCGATAACCTGACAGCGGCAGATGGGCTGGCGGTGGGCCGCGCGTCCGGCTTTGTTGGCCGGGCAATGGAACGTCTGCTCGACGGTCTGTACACCCTGGACGATCAGACTATGTACGACATGCTGGGCTGGCTGGCGCAGGAAGAAGGCATTCGCCTTGAGCCGTCGGCGCTGGCCGGGATGGCCGGTCCGCAGCACGTTTGCGCTTCTGCTGACTATCAGCAAATGCATGGCTTCAGCGCGGAGCAGCTCAATAACGCCACCCACCTGGTGTGGGCGACCGGCGGCGGCATGGTGCCGGAAGCCGAAATGGCGCAGTATCTGGCCAAAGGACGTTAAACGCCGCTGAACTTAACGCAGCATCGCCATCAGTTCCATCGGTGAGCGATGTTGCTTCAGAAGGTCACGCATCACGCGCATATGCGGCGCGGTATGATTGAAGAAAGCGCTGTATCCGCCGCAAATCGCACTCTTTCCACTGCTGTCGCGATGCTTTGGACAATCGCCATGGCAAAAGCGTAATAGCGAACACGCCTGGCATTCCGCGCTCAGCGTGGTTCTCTTGGACTGACCAAACGCCGCTGCCCTCGGGCTGGCGTTGAGCTCACTCAACGACGTGCGATGAATATTACCCAGGCGAAAATCTGGGTGGACATAGTGATCGCACTGATACAAATCGCCATTCGCTTCCAGAGCAAAAGCATGTCCGCAGGTGGAGCTTAGCGAACACATCTGCGCCGGGTGTCCGCACCATACGCCCAGAGTTGAATCAAATAACTGGACGAATACGCGGCCAATATCTTCTCTGACCCAGATATCAAAGACGGAATTCAGGAAGGTTCCCCACGCCTGAGGCGGGACGGATTCGGCGGTAAGCTCGCCGTCTTCATCATATTCAACCAGCGGAATGAACTGCAAAAAAGGCGTGCCAAGCTGGCGAAGGTAGCGATACATCTGTCCTGGTCGCTGGCTGTTCAGAAAATTAACCACTACCAGCAGATTGAACTCCACCTGATGCTTACGGAGCCTGGCAATGGCGTCCACCACCTTATGGTGAGTCGGTTTTCCGCTGCGGTTAACACGATAAGCATCGTGCAACTCGGCGGGGCCATCCAACGAAATCCCCACCAGCCAGCCGTTATCGTGCAAAAACTGACACCATTCGTCGTTGAGCAAAATCCCGTTGGTCTGGAACGCGTTATGGATTTTCTTCCCTTCCCCGTACTGTTTTTGCAACGTCACTACGCGGCGAAAAAAGTCGATGCCACAGAGGGTTGGCTCTCCGCCCTGCCAGGCGAACATCACGTCAGCCCCCGGCTGTGCGGTGATATGCTGACGAATAAACGTCTCTAAGGTGGCGTCATCCATTTCGGGTTGAGTAGGTTTATCGATGTAAAAACAGTAACGACAATCCAGGTTACAACGAGAGCTGGCTGGTTTGGCCATGACCTGACATCCTGTCATGCTAAATTCCCGATAAACGCAATAAGTTGGCGGACATGCGTTACAGCAAACAGTATTGCGAGGGATAACACCGCGAGGGAGATCATAAATTTGTCACGCACCGCGCGAGATTCAGAAAAATCGCTATGCGTAACATCCATCAGATTACGGCTGCGGGTATAGCGCCACAGAACGATTGCCACCAGCGCCAGCACCACAATTGAAACCCAAAACAGGAAGCCCGCCTGATGCCAGTTGTGCTTCAGCGCCAACGCCATTAGCGCGCCATAACCCAGAAGCGTACGAAACCAGGCCAGCGATGTTCGCTCCGGTTGTAACCCCGGATCGGCGATACGTCGCGACTTACGTCTATCCGGCATACAGCACCAGTCCCATGACAATCACCGCGACGATCAACAAAATCAGACTGATGATTAACAGGCTATGGGTATAGGGCAAATCCTCTTTCAGGCGCATCGCCCTCTCATTACGCAGCCAGCGCAGGTAGCCATAAATCGCCAGACCACCGGCAAACAGGCATAGCAACAGCGCCAAAAGCTCACGAATTACCGGCGTGGCAAAATCCGGAGCCAGTTGGTCGAGACCAACGCCCGCCGCCAGAAACCCCAGCGCGGTACGGATCCACGCCAGAAAGGTACGCTCATTTGCCAGTGAGAAGCGGTAATCCGGGGCTTCTCCAAGGCGGGAAATTTTCATTCAAACTCCTCTGGCTGTCATTGCCGGATGGCGGCTAATGCCTTATCCGGCCGACAGGTAAGTGCAAATATGAGTATCTGCGCCAATTGGCATTGTAGTCAGAACTTCTGCTTTTTCTCCTCCACTTTTACGCCCTGGGTTGGTAAACCGGTGTCGTAATCGCGTACCACGGGAGAATAGCCGTCTTGCGGGCGCGGGCGAAAAGCGCCCATCCAGCGCGGTACAGCGTCAGGACGCCAGGGACGTAAACTCCACTGATAGGTGCGGAATGGATCGCGGATTTTATCCATATAGTCCAGCAGCGCGTCGTGCATCTGGCAGCGAACATCGGCTAATTGCGGCGAATCTATCTGGTTGTGTAGCTCATCGGGATCGTTTCGTCTGTCGTAAAGCTCATCACTGGTAAACAGGTTCAGCACCAGCTTCCAGTCATCCGTCACCCAGCAACGTACCGGTATAAATCCGCCAAAACTGTCATGTTCAATCTCATAACGATTGAACTCCACCATCACACCGCGTGGTTTTTCAACGGTAAGGATGTTTTCACCCGGCAGGATTTGTGGCTTCTCAATACCCGCCAGCGCCATCATCGTCGGCAGCAGATCGATATGGCTGACCGGCGTGTCTACCTGCATGGATTCTCCCTGAGGCGAGCGCATAATCAGCGGAATTCGCGTGATGTCGTCATACATCGCTGCCCCCTTACTGATGAGCTTATGCGCCCCCATCATCTCGCCATGATCGGAGGTGTAAATGACCCAGGTGTTGTCCCGCTGCACGGGCGTTAAGGTATTAATAACCCGGCCAATCTGGTCATCGACAAAGTCGTTGCAGGCAAAATAGAGCGGATGGTGATAGCGCCCATCATCACCTACCGGTGAAGGCATCGCTTCAGACCAAAGACGATGATGTTCAGGTTTGTTACTCAAAGAGTCGTGCGCCTTCATCCCCAGGTCATAATAAAAATCCTGATATTTCTGCAGATACTCCACGGGACAGGTAAACGGGTGATGCGGCTCGTCGTAGGAAACTACCATCAGGAAGGGTTCTTCATCACGTGCAGGGTGGCGGAGGAAATCAACCGCCCGGTTACTGATGCGGTGCGCCCAGGTAAAGGTTTCATTGATATTGTTAGCCAGCAAATCCTCCACGCTGTTCAGACCGTTACGCCACAAACCGATCTCTTTGTCCGTCAGTTCCGCGAGGTAATTTGCCCCGTCATACCAGTAGTCAGCATCCCATTCGGGCGGGCACTCACCGGTACCAAAGTAATCGTGCCCGTCGAGATGCCACTTGCCGATGTAGCAGGTGTGATAGCCCGCATCCTTAAAATAGCGTCCCATGGTGGAGATATTTTTCCCCGGCGCGACGTTATTGGTCCACGGGCCGGACTGGTTGGCATAAATACCGGTAAACAGCCCAGCGCGGGCCGGGGTGCACACCGGTGAGCAGGTATAAGCAGAATTGAAGCGAATACCTTCCGCCGCCAGGCTATCAATGTTATTGGTATTCAGAGACTTACCACTATAACAGCCGACCATATTGGTCGCCTGGGTATCAGTCATAATGAACAGAAAATTAGGGCGGGTCATGCTTTATCCTTAGCATCAGAGACAGAAAGCGCAGTGGCCAAACGACGCGTCTGCCAGCTGCTGTAAATTAAATACATCATCACTGCCGCCGTAATTGAGTAGCAGAGAATCGTCAGCCATTGGGTGTTGTACCCTCCAAACTGCGCCAGTCCGGCATAGACGCCGAGCATCGCGGTCAGGATACCGACAGAGGCAAGTTTGGCGTTTTTCCACGGCTTCATGTCTACCGCAAAAGCATCATGGAATTTAAACGGCGTCGCACGCGGCTTGATAATGCCGATAACCAGCATCACCACCACGTTGATGCAGAAGGTACAGGCCAGTACGTAAAGGAAGTGAAAGTCGAACTTCACCAGATAATTAATGGTGATGTAGCTGACGATACCGAATCCCATAGCGACTTTCGCTGCCAGCGCAGGAATGCGCGGGAAAAAGAATCCCATGATGATGATGGTCACCAACGGCACGTTATAAATACCGTTGAGCTGTTTCATCCAGCTGTAGAGTCCTTCCGGTGCATTAGCGATCCACGGTGCTACCAGCACGGAAATTACCGCGATAAAGAATCCGAACTTACGCCCAACCCGAACCAGCTGTTCCGGTTGGGCGTGTTGATTAATAATCCGCCGATATATTCCCATGCTAAATAAGGTACTGGCGCTGTTTAAAAATCCATTGAATGTACTGATTACCGCGCCGAATAAAACGGCACCGAAAAACCCCACCAAAGGGACAGGCAGCACGTTATTTACCAGTGTCGGATATGCCATATCCGCCTTTGGCAGATCCTGGTATAGATGAAAAGCAATTAAACCTGGTAATACCAGCACCAGTGGATCGAGCATTTTCAATACCGCTGTGAGCAATGCTCCTTTCTGCCCTTCGGCGAGGCTTTTGGAAGCCAGCGTACGTTGTACGATGCCCTGATTAGTACACCAGTAGAAGGTATTCACCAGAATCAAACCGGTAAAGGCTGCACCTATCGGCAGCGGATCGTTCGCTCCACCAATTGAGTTTAATTTCTCCGCATGTACGGTGGTCAGTTGCTCAACACCTGGTAAAAAACTGCCTTTTCCCATCGCAATCAGGCCGAACACGGGGACCATCAATCCACCAATCACCAGCCCTATACCATTGATAGAATCGGCCACCGCCATCGCACGTAAACCGCCGATCACCGCATAAATAATCCCGGCAAGGCCCAGCAAAATAACCAGTAACCAGATTGCTGCGCCCTGAGAAATATTCAGCGATTCACCGATGTGAAAAAGGCTATTCAGCGCCAGCGCCCCTGAATAAAGCACAATCGGCAGGAAGCAGACGCCAGTGGCAATAAGAAAGCAAAAATCGATAATGATTCGCGTGGTTTTATCGTAACGCTCTTCCAGAAAATCTGGGATCGTAGCGATACCACGTTGCAGATAGCGAGGTAGAAAAATCAGCGCCAGAAAGATAAGCGTCACCGCAGAGGTGACTTCCCAACCCATAACCGACATTCCGCTTTTGTAAGCCTGACCAGACAGACCAACCAACTGTTCGGTTGAAAGATTAGTTAACATCAATGACGCGGCAATCACCGGCGCTTTCAATGAACGCCCGGCAAGAAAATACCCTTGTTGCGATCCGGTATCCGTTTTACGTACCTTCCACCAGGTGATTAGCGCCACCAGCAGCGTAAAGCCCACAAAGCTCAGAATTTGTAGCGTATTCATCTCATAGCCCTTATTTTTCATTATGTCCCGGCAGCTGTAGGGGGAATGCAAGGTAATGTGCGCCGGGTCAGGCAGTCAGATTTCTTAAAATAAAAACGTCATATCCCTGAACAGATTTTTTCTGTTAAGTTCAGGTTGTGGGCATAATTCTCCGGTGGGAAATTAAAATGAATGGAAAGATGCAAAGTTCGCATGTAAAAAACGAAACTACGTACAATATTCCCCTGTTGATTCATGAAAGTGTGATCTCCAGCGGGATTTCATTGATCTCGCTGTGGCACACCTATGCCGACGAACATTATCGGGTTATTTGGCCACGTGATAAGAAAAAACCGCTGATTGCTAATTCATGGGTTGCGGTCTACACCGTCCAGGGCTGTGGAAAAATCCTTCTTAAAGGCGGTGAACAAATCACGCTTACCGGAAACTGTATAATCTTTTTAAAACCAACCGATATACAGTCTTATCACTGTGAAGGATTGGTATGGGAACAATACTGGATGGAATTCACACCAACCAGCGTAATGGATATTCCGCTACGACAACAAAGCATTATTTATAATGGTGATATTTATAATCAGGAGCTGACCGAAGTTTCGCGATTAATTACATCCCCAGACTCAATAAAAAATAATCTGGCAGTCGCCTTTCTCACAAAAATAATTTATCAATGGATTTGTCTTATTTACGCCGAAGGTAAAAAAGACCCACAGCGAATACAGATTGAAAAACTGATTGCCACTCTACATGCCAGTCTACAAAAACGGTGGAGCGTGGCGGATATGGCAGCCACTATCCCCTGTAGCGAAGCCTGGCTACGTCGTCTTTTTTTACGCTATACCGGAAAAACACCGAAAGAATACTATCTGGATGCGCGGCTGGAACTGGCGCTGTCGCTGCTAAAGCAGGAGGGAAATACGGTCGGGCAGGTCGCTGATATACTTAACTTCTTTGACTCGTTTCATTTCAGCAAGGCGTTTAAACACAAATTTGGCTATGCGCCGTCGGCGGTATTGAAACATGCGGACCGGCACCCAGAGGATGCCGGTCAACTGGGTTAGCGCAGTTCCGGCCAGTACTCTTTGTTAGCGTCGATCAAATCATCCAGAATCGCTTTAGCTACAGACGCACTCGGCACGGTTTTCGACAGGGTGATAGCCTGCCACAAACGCTGGTAAGAGCGGTGTTCCCAGGCATCGACCACCAGCTTCTCAACCGCCACCTGCTGGCTCATCAACCCTTTCTGGAACTGCGGGATATCCCCCACCGTCAGCGGCTCCGGGCCGTTATGCCCCACCAGGCATGGGATCTCGACCATCGCTTCATCATCAAAGTTATGAATCGCACCATTATTTGGCACAATCAGCAGCATCCGCTCCTGAGTGTTAAAGGCGATGGCCGCCGCCAGATCGACAATGTAGGAAGCATGTTCGTCAATCTCCAGTTCACCGGCCGCAGAATGGCCCGACTCAATAATGGCCCGGCAGGAACCGAACACCTGTTTTTCGCGGTGATCCATAACCTCGTTGGCACGGGTACGCTGCGGATTGGAGTGCTGGACCACGTAATCCGGGAACAGATAGTATTTCAGGTAGGTATTTGGCATGGTGTCCGGATCCAACGCCTGCACATCCTTCGCCTTAGCGAAGGTATCGTTCCAGCTCGCCTCCGTATGCGGGTCGTTCGATGGCGGCACATAACCATGCTTCGCCACGTATTCACGCAGCTTCGGCATCAAATCGTTACCCTGGAGATCTTCAATTGATGTCCACCAGCCAAAGTGGTTCAGCCCGTAGTAGCGCACGCGCATCTGTTTACGATCTTTAAGGCCGACAATCTGCGCCATCCGTCCTTCAATACCGATGGGCATATCGCAAATATTGAGGATTTTCGCATTTGGACGCAGTCTACGCGTGGCTTCAGCCACAATTGCCGCCGGGTTAGAGTAGTTAAGCATCCAGGCGTTTGGTGAATATTTTTCCATATAATCCACCAGTTCCAGCACACCGCCAATAGATCGCATGCCGTAGGCAATCCCGCCCGGCCCACAGGTTTCCTGGCCTAACACCCCGTGACGTAACGGGATTTTCTCGTCTTGTTCACGCATTGGGTATTTACCCACGCGGATATGTGCCATCACGAAATCAACATCGGTAAACGCAGTTTTGGGATCGGTGGTGTAACTAAACTCTATCTCCGGCGCCTGCTCTTTGAGGATGATTTTACACGCCTCGGCAATCACCTCCTGACGCGCGCCATCGTTGTCATAAAATTTCAGCGCACGAAGCGGGAAACGGTCCTGATTTGCCAGCAACATCAGCACGATGCCCGGCGTAAAGGTACTACCACCACCTGCGATAACCACTGAGAATTTTTTCATGATACTGCCTCCGTCATGGGGATCTGTTCGTTTGATAAAGTAGATTTCATTAGCGTTTCGAGCTGGTCGCGTACCTGAGGGACGTGTAAACCAACAATGACCTGAATACCATTGCCGCGACGCACAACACCGTGTGCACCCAGCGCTTTGAAGACGTCATCGCTTTGCGTTTTCGCCATGTCGTGAAGCGCAATCCGCAGGCGAGTGGCGCAGTTATTAATACTTTCGATATTGCCTGCGCCGCCTAACGCTTGCAGAAAACCGGCCGCCTGCCCCAGGTTGGTGTCTGGCGCAGCAGCGGTGGTTTGCCCACGCGCGGCTTTATAGTCAGCTTTGGTGTAGAGTTTGATTTCGCTGTCTTCCCGGCCCGGCGTTTTCAGGTTGAAGCGCAGGATCAGCGCGCGGAAGATGGCAAAATAGAGTGCAGTAAAGGCCAGGCCAATCGCTATCTGGGTGAACATCATTCCGGCATGGTTGTGGAACATCGGGATCCAGTTTTGCGGCAAGAACTGATCAAGCAGGCCGCCGCCCATATTGCCTACCACCCCACAGAGATACATCACCGTTGCCATAGACGCCGCCAGCACGGCGTGTACAGCAAACAGCAAGGGTGAGATAAACAGGAAGGTGAACTCCAGCGGTTCGGTGATCCCCACCAGCACGGCCGTCAGCGTGGCGGGGATCAGCAGTCCCGCCACCTTCACCCGGTTTTCCGGAGAGGCCGTGAAGTAAAGCGCCAGAGCAATACCTAATGAACCAAAGATTTTCGAGTTGCCGTGCAGGGCAAAACCCCCTTCCGGGAACAGTGTTTTCAGCGACTCTGTGCTTTGGCTGAATTCCTGCAAATGCTGCGCCCAGTAGACCTGGATGCCGCCTTCCACCGCCGCAGGGCCGAAGATAAATGGACCATAGACGAAGTGATGCAGCCCGGTCGGGATCAAAATACGCTCAAGGAAGGTATACACCCATACCCCCAGCGCCCCCGCAGAACGCAGAAAGGCTTGCAGGGATTCAATCCCCATCTGCACCTTTGGCCAACCCAGCAGCGTCAGCCAGGCACAGGGAATCATCACCAGGAAGGCAATGATCACCACAAACGATGTTCCCTGAAAAATACCGAGAAATACTGGCAAGGGTTTATCGAAATAACGATTGTGCAGAGCGGTAACAATACCGGAAATGACAATGGCGCCGATGATGCTGGTATCAAGTGTTTTAATCCCGGCCATCATCGTTAAGCCGCTACCTGCTGTCGGGTCTGCGCTAAAATCCACGCCGAAGAAATCTCCCCAGGTCATGCCCATGGCATTGATGAAGTAATTCCACGTAAGAAAGCTGACCAGTACCGCCAGACAAGCGCGCCCCTGAGCCTGTTTCGCCAGACCGATCGGCAGACCAACGGCGAAAATCAGCGGCATATTGCGAAATACCGTCCAGCCACCTTCTTCGATGATATGAACGATTTGTGCGAACAAACTGTTGGGATCGGTAAGCGCTTCACCCACAAACAGCGGGTTGCGCAGCATAATAGCGATACCGACGACGATACCGGCAAAGGGAAACAGCAGCACCGGGGTGAACATCGCGCCGCCAAAGCGTTGTATTTGACTGAGCATTTTCACATCCTCATATAACAACCAGTAGGGGAGAGGCCTTTTTTGTAGTGATTGCTGGCCTGATACGAGAATAGAAAGTTGCGATCCTTCAGACATGGCATGTCGCTGCGATTCGTGATCGCTTTCATGGTTTTAATTTCGGCAACGAGGTCTACTTTTTACGTAAAAGTTAGACATCAAAAGGTTTATGGTGCGGTAATTAAAAGAAAAAAGAGGTCTGGTAGTGATCTACAAATCAATTGCGGAACGACTACGAATTCGCCTGAATTCGTCTGATTACAACATCGGTAGCCCGTTGCCGGGTGAAAAAAAGCTTGCCCAAGAGTTCGCGGTTTCACGAATGACGATCCGTAAAGCAATTGATATGTTGATTGGCTGGGGATTGGTCGTACGCCGTCATGGGAGCGGAACTTATGTGGCGCGCAAAGATGTCCATCATGAAACCACAAACCTGACCGGACTGGCGGAAGTACTGAAGCGACAAGGGAAAGAGGTCACCAGTGAAGTACTGGTATTTGAAGTGATGCCCGCACCACCAGCAATTGCCAGCCAACTGCGTATCCAGATTAATGAACGCATCTACTTCTCACGTCGCGTTCGCTATGTGGACGGCAAGCCGCTGATGCTTGAAGACAGCTACATGCCGGTAAAATTATTCCGTAATTTATCGCTGGCGCATCTGGAAGGGTCAAAATTCGATTACATCGAGAAAGAGTGCGGAATAACTATCAGCGGCAACTATGAAAGTCTGACTCCCGTTCTTGCCGATAAGCAGCTTTCCGCGCAGATGAACGTACCTGAACAGACGCCATTGCTGCGGATTACCTCACTGTCCTACAGCGATAGCGGGGAGTTTTTGAATTATTCGGTGATGTTCAGAAACGCCAGCGAGTACCAGGTGGACTACCACTTACGGCGCGTCCACCCAGACTCAGCCTGACTAACCCATCCCCCAAAAAATCACCGCCAGCAGTTGCGGCGTGATAATTCGCAGGAACATCACCAGCGGATAAACGGTCGCATACGACAGCGCCGCTGCCCCGCTGGTGGCATGCAGGTTGTTAGCAAATGCCAGTGCAGGCGGATCGGTCATTGAGCCAGCCAGCATGCCGCACAGCGTGAGGTAGTTCATTTTGACGAAAATCCTCGCCAGCAGCCCCACGGTAATCAGCGGAATCGCGGTGATGAAAATACCGTAACCCACCCAGCTCAGGCCATCTCCCTGCGTCAGGGTATGAACAAAATCACCGCCTGACTTCAGACCAACCACTGCGAGAAACAGCACGATACCCAACTCTCGCAGCGCCAGGTTAGCGCTGGGGGGCATAAACCAATACAGCTTACCAATGCTGCCAATACGCCCCAGGATCAAGGCCATAATCAGCGGCCCACCGGCCAACCCCAGTTTTAGCGCCACCGGGAACCCCGGAATGAATAGCGGGATTGAACCCAGCAGAACACCCAGCCCGATCCCGATAAATACCGGCAGCATCTGCACCTGCTGCAGTTTTTGCTGGGCGTTACCCACCACATTGGCAACAGTATCAATCGAGGAAGGTCGGCCAACCAGATTGAGGATGTCGCCAAACTGCAGGCTGGCGTCGCTGCTGGCTACCAGCTCAACCCCCGCACGGTTCAGACGGGAGATAACCACGTCGTAACGCTCTTTAAAATGCAGGTCGCGAATTCGTTTCCCCAGCACCTGTTCGTTGGTCACCACCACGCGCTCAACGCGTAAATCGGTGCCTCGCGTCGACAGCGATGTGTCCACCTCCTGCCCAATCACCACCTGCGCGTTGTGCAGATCAGCAGGCTGACCAACCAGGTGTAGCAGGTCGCCCATCTGGATAATTGTCCCCGGCGACGGCACCATCAATGTTTCTTCACGTTTCAAACGTGAGCAGATGATTTTGTCGCTGTTCAGGATTGGGACATCCTGAATCGCCATATTGTTGAGGTTCGGGTTTTCCACACGGATATTCATCGTCTGAATCAGCGCGTGCCCGTTGGTCAGCGTGGATTCATGCTGATGGGCTTCGGCATCGACGTTGACGCGAAAAATAAGGCGCATCAGCCACATAGTGAGCAAAATACCGCAGATACCAAAAGGATAAGCCATGGCATAGCTCATCCCCATCTGATCCACCACATCAACAGGAGTACCCAGATCGCGCAGAATCTGCTGCCCCGCGCCTAACGCCGGAGTATTGGTGACCGCACCGGAAAAAATGCCCAGCACCACGGGAAGGGGAATGGCAAAAATCTTATGCAGGATCGCGGTGACCAGGCCACCCATGATAACAATCAGCACGGCAAACAGATTCAGCCGTAGGCCCGAAACGCGCAGTGACGCAAAAAAGCCCGGCCCCACCTGAATACCGATGGTGTAGACGAAAAGAATCAGGCCAAATTCCTGAATAAAATGCAGCATGTCACCGCTCAGGGTCATCCCTGCCTGATCGACAAAATGCCCGACAATAATACCGCCGAACAGCACGCCTCCGATGCCAAAACCAACACCACGTATTTTTATGTTGCCGATCCATAATCCGACAACTGCCACCATTGCCAGAACGCTGACCGTCAATGCTATATCACTCATTTTCCTGTTCCCTGTGAATAACATTTTATTTAACGAAGATTATGACTGAACCGTTCAGGCATGAATGCAGAGTGGCGCACATTATCATGCTACAGAGCGCCCAGGAGCGCTTAAGAAGAGCGTTCTTTACTGTTTTTCTTCACGTCGATTTGAAATAGCTGAATGCTTTTTTCTGGCAATGGCAGCGCTTCCGGCATCCTGCCCTCCCAGATCATAGTTTCATGTGGGCTGAGGCACAAAAAAGCCCCGTCATTTCTGGCGGGGCAAAGGCATGGAGCTATTTAACTGTCTAATGCGGGACGTTCGCTGATGGCGATACGTTGTGGAGCGATGGTTTCAGGTTCATTCCGGGTCAAATCGATATGCAGCAAGCCGTTAGTGAAGCTTGCGCCGGAGACTTCCATATTTTCAGCCAGCGTAAAGCTCAGGCTGAACGGCTGAGTGACCAGCCCCTGATGCAACCATTTGGTCTCTTTTTCCGGCTGCTGCGGCGTACCTTTCACGGTCAGGCGCGTGCCTTCCAGTTGAATATCCAGATCTTCCTGGCGGAAACCGGCTAACGCAAGGGTAATGCGGTAGTGGTTATCATCGCTCTTTTCGATGTTATAAGGCGGGAAGCTCTGGCTTTCGCCAGTGTTTTGCAAGGCATTGGCCAGTTTGTCAAAACCGATCCATTGACGCAGCAGTGGGGATAAATCGTAGTTACGCATAATAATCTCCTTCTAAGAAGCGAGTAAGTACCTTTTGGCTCCCTGACGGCAAGCCGATTGCTTAGCAGGGCCGCCTGAAGCGGCCCACAGAATTAGTTGATTTCGATACGGCGCGGCTTATTCGCCTCGGGAATCACGCGTTCGAGATCGATATACAGCAGACCATTCACCAGGTTCGCGCCGCGAACATGAATGTTCTCCGCTAACTGGAACTTACGTTCGAAGTTGCGCTCGGCAATCCCCTGATACAGGTAAGTACGTTCTTTTTGATCGTCCGCATGGGCGCCTTTCACCACCAGCAGATTGTCCTGGGCAGTAATTTCCAGTTCGCTTTCAGCAAAACCAGCAACGGCAATCGCAATTCGGTAATGGTTTTCGTCTACCAGCTCAACGTTATACGGAGGGTAGCCGCCATTGCTCTGGCCCTGATTGTTTTCCAGCAGGTTAAACAGGCGATCAAAACCAATAGCAGAACGGTACAGCGGGGATAAATCAAAGTTACGCATAATCAATAGCTCCTGAAATCAGCGAGAATAATAGACCTTCCATCATGGACAGGTCAGGTAGCCAGGACACCCATCAGGCATGCCCTTCATTTGTCTACACTCTAAAAATGGGTCTTAATACAAACTTTTCAAGCGTATTCATCTGACTTTTTTTGCAGTTTGTTGTCTATTGCATACACTGGTGGGAGCAGTTGTTATCGTTAAATCGCGATAGCCGCCACAGTGTGACGAAATGGTGATGTTATTTTCGCAACGGATCGCTTTAACTCACCATGCAAACACAATAAATACAGATGAAAAAAAATGATGATAAAAAAAATGTTGGTAACACTGACAATGTGCAGCGGGATGGCGTTTGTGAGCGGCTGTTCCAGCATTATGTCGCATACCGGGGGCAAAGAAGGGACGTATCCTGGCACGCGCGCCAGCGCCACAATGATTAGCGAAAGTGATACAAACTGGGGAACCAAGTCACTGGCTATTCTGGATATGCCGTTTACCGCAGTACTGGATACAGTATTACTTCCGTGGGATCTCTTTCGCAAAGATAGCTCGGTGAGATCCCGTGTAGAAAAAAGCGAGGAGAGAACGCAGGCCGCGAACGCCGTTATCCCTCCGGCTGAAATGCCTGCTCCTTAAGTTAACGCCCAGTCTCTGTTACCCACAGCTGGCGGAAACCCTCGACGTCTTCCATCCACGCAACCTGTCGACCATCAGGAGAGAAGATGATCGCATCGCCCGATGGTGGGTTGCCGTGACGGTCCGTTAAAAAATCAACCTCTCCCGTCTGAGCATCACAACAAGCAATTTTGTTATCCAGTACAAACCCCAGCCATTTCCCCGACGGATGCCAGTTGAATGCTGACTGAATATCCGTGGTGCAGCGGGTAAGCTGACGCGGTTCCCCTCCTTGTGGGGAAATCAGCCACAGTTGCACAATGCCGACGTCATCACGCATTAAAAACGCAATTTCAGATGCCTTCGGATTACTGCGCACCCAATGGCGCGGCTGATTTACCAGACCGGGAAAGGCGCGCGCATGAGTAAACGTCAGGCGGCGTTGATAAATACCGAATGGCGGCGCAGGCATTGTTGCCTCAGTGCCCTCCAGCGGAGCGTCACCCGGCTGTTTCCAGCCGCTTTCATCCTGTGGTAAATCAACAATAAATAACTCCGGCACTTTCTCGCCCGTGACTGATAACGTATCACCGATAAACGCCAGTCTGTTTTCCCCTACCCAGCCCTCTTCATAGGCGCGGTTAATCTCATCGCTACCCGGTTTAGGCGTGGGTGTCGTCTGGGTTACCAGCACGCACCAATGGCTCCCGCTGTACTCACGGGGATGCTGCGCGGAGACCGTCACCGGACCATAGGGCGCAGCCACACCGACATTGCGTAGATCCAGCGCCGGTGAGCGCTCATGCAGCACATGGTCGTTATAGGTGAAACTGACAAACTCGCCGCTCGGGCTAAATACATGCACATGGCTACCACCGCGCAGCGCGCCCGGCGTATATGGGGCGGTAATATCCATTGCATCCAGATTCTCCACTTTTGCCTGCGTAGCTATCACCCCACGCCGATGATGGAAGTCGTAATGCCATGTTTCATCAGGATTTTCAGGCCCATGAATAAACACATATTTTTCCAACTTTGGATGAACGGTCACCACGCCAACGTGCGCTCCCTGCATGGCCCGATAAATCACCTCCAGCTCGCCAGTATGAATATTGACGCGCTCAATTGTGTCGCCGGTAAAAGAGGCACCGGAAGGGCGCACATCAAAGACCAGCCACTGGCTGTCCGGTGTCCAGGTATTGATATTGGTAAGCTGATGATTACGCGGCGTAAAGGTGATTTGCTTCATGGAATGCCCTGATACAAGACGATTTCAGCAATCATACTTCACAAGCACTTCACTTTCAGGCTTTAGCGTATCGCCATCTTCATTTTTGCGGACAGAAAGATGGAACATTTTGACGTAGCCATTATCGGGTTAGGCCCGGCAGGCGCAGCGCTGGCGCGGCAGTTGAGTGGAAAAATGCGCGTGATCGCGTTGGATAAAAAACACCAGTGCGGCAACGAAGGTTTCACCAAACCCTGCGGCGGTCTGTTGGCCCCGGATGCCCAGCGTTCGTTTATCCGCGACGGGATAACCTTACCCGTTGATGTCATCGCTAACCCACAGATATTTAGCGTTAAAACGGTTGATGTTGCAGCCTCTTTGACGCGTAACTACCAGCGCAGCTACATTAATATCAACCGCCATACTTTTGATTTATGGCTTAAATCTCTCATTCCTGATGATGTACAGGTGTACCACGACAGCCTGTGTCGGAAAATCTGGCGCGAGGGCGATAAATGGCATGTCATCTTCCGCGCCGACGGTTGGGAGCAGCAGATCACCGCGCGTTATCTGGTGGGAGCCGACGGCGCGAACTCACTGGTACGCCGTCATCTCTATCCCCGGCACCAGATCCGTAAATATGTTGCTATTCAACAATGGTTTGCGGAAAAGCATCCCGTCCCGTTCTATTCCTGCATTTTTGATAACGACGCAACCGACTGTTATTCCTGGAGTATCAGCAAAGATGGCTATTTTATCTTTGGCGGTGCCTACCCGATGAAGGACGGCCAGGCGCGCTTTGACGCGCTGAAAGCGAAGATGGAAGCGTTCCAATTTCAGTTCGGCAAACCGGTGAAAAGCGAAAAATGTACGGTGCTGTTTCCTTCACGCTGGAAAGACTTCGTCTGTGGCAAGGACAACGCATTTTTGATTGGCGAAGCGGCCGGTTTTATCAGCGCCAGCTCACTGGAGGGGATTAGCTATGCGCTGGACAGCGCGGAGGCGCTTAAATCTGTATTGTTGCGGGATGCACCAGATATGAATCACGCTTACCGCAAAGCCACCCGCAAGTTACGTCTCAAACTGTTTGGCAAAATTCTGAAAAGTCGGGCCCTGACGTCGGCGTTTTCCCGTAAATGGATAATGCGCAGCGGCGTGGCGCATATTCCTCAAGGTGACCACTCAGTATCACAAATAATTGCTGAAACAGGGCAAATGCGCCAAGGCATTTGCCCATAACATCTTATTTCAGCGCAAACTTCTCAATGGCATACGCGACGCCATCTTCAAGGTTAGATTTCGTCACAAAGTTGGCGATTTCTTTGACTGACCCAATAGCGTTGTCCATGGCAACGCCCACGCCTGCGTATTCAATCATCGCGATGTCGTTTTCCTGATCGCCAATCGCCATCACCTCTTCGGCTTTTATACCCAACGCATCGGCCAGCGATTTCACGCCAGTCCCTTTATTGACGCGTTTATCGAGGATTTCGAGGAAATACGGCGCACTTTTCAGCACGGTGTACTTCTCTTTTACTTCCGCAGGTATGCGCGAGATAGCTTTATCGAGGATCTCCGGCTCGTCAATCATCATCACTTTCAGGAACTGGGTTGCGGGATCCATTTTCTCGGCTTCACAGAACACCAGCGGAATCGTCGCAACAAACGATTCATGTACCGTGTAGTAACTGATATCACGGTTCGCGGTATACAGGGTGTTGCGATCGAGAGCGTGGAAATGCGAGCCAACGTCCCGGGAGAGCTGCTCCAGATAACGATAATCATCATAGCTCAACGCGGTTTGCGCGACAGTACTGCCATCCCCTGCTTTCTGCACTAGCGCGCCATTGTAGGTAATGCAGTAGTCACCGGGTTCTTCCATATGCAATTCTTTCAGATAGCTGTGGACGCCGGCATACGGGCGCCCCGTGGTCAGCACCACATTTACGCCACGCGCGCGCGCTGCGGCAATCGCCGTTTTGACCGCGGGTGAAATGGTGTGATCGGGCAGCAGAAGTGTGCCATCCATGTCGATAGCAATAAGTTTGATAGCCATGAGTTCCCCGGATTAAATGAGTCCGTCCTCATGCTAACGCGATTCCGCTCAAAAAACAGCTACGAAAAGGGGGATAGAAAGGGGAATCGAGATTCCCCTTTTGCAGGACGGTTGTAGACCTGGGTGCAAGTTAGATATCGATGTTCGCCGCTTTCAGGGCGTTTTCTTCGATAAACGCGCGACGCGGTTCAACGGCATCGCCCATCAGCGTAGTGAACAGCTGGTCGGCGGCAATCGCATCCTTCACGGTAACGCGCAGCATACGACGGCTTTCCGGATCCATGGTGGTTTCCCACAGCTGATCCGGGTTCATCTCGCCCAGACCTTTATAACGCTGGATAGCGAGGCCGCGACGTGACTCTTTCTGCAGCCATTCCAGCGCCTGCTCAAAGCTGGCAACCGGCTGGCGGCGCTCGCCACGTTCGATAAACGCATCGTCTTCGATCAGCCCGCGCAGCTTCTCACCGAGCGTACAAATACGACGGTATTCGCCACCGGTCACAAACTCGTGGTCCAGAATATAGTCGGTATCCACACCGTGAGTACGGACGCGCACAATCGGCTCAAACAGGTTCTGCTCTGCGTTGTGGTGGATATCAAACTTCCACAGGCTGCCGTGCTGTTCTTTTTCGTTCAGCTCGGTAATCAACGTATTAACCCAGCGGGTAACGGTCTGCTCGTTCGCCAAATCAGCTTCCGGCAGCGTCGGTTGATAAACCAGTTCTTTCAGCAGCGCTTTCGGGAAACGACGTTCCATACGGCCAATCATTTTCTGCGTCGCGTTGTATTCAGAAACCAGTTTTTCTAACGACTCACCTGAAAGAGCAGGTGCGCTGGCATTAGTGTGTAGCGTTGCGCCATCCAGAGCGATAGAAATTTGGTACTGATCCATCGCTTCGTCATCTTTAATATACTGTTCCTGCTTTCCTTTTTTCACTTTGTACAGCGGTGGCTGTGCAATGTAAACGTGGCCGCGCTCCACGATTTCCGGCATCTGACGATAGAAGAAGGTCAACAGCAGCGTACGAATATGCGAGCCGTCGACGTCCGCATCGGTCATGATGATGATGCTGTGATAACGCAGTTTGTCCGGGTTGTACTCGTCACGACCGATGCCACAGCCGAGCGCGGTGATCAGCGTCGCCACTTCCTGAGAAGAGAGCATTTTATCAAAGCGCGCTTTCTCGACGTTGAGGATTTTACCCTTCAGCGGCAGAATCGCCTGGTTTTTACGGTTACGGCCCTGCTTCGCAGAACCGCCCGCGGAGTCCCCTTCCACAAGGTACAGTTCGGACAGCGCCGGGTCGCGTTCCTGACAGTCCGCCAGCTTGCCCGGCAGGCCCGCTAAGTCCAGCGCGCCTTTACGACGGGTCATTTCACGCGCGCGACGTGCCGCTTCACGGGCACGTGCAGCATCAATAATTTTGCCAACGACGATTTTCGCGTCAGACGGGTTTTCCAGCAGGTATTCGCTCAGCAGTTCGTTCATCTGCTGTTCTACCGCCGATTTCACCTCAGAGGAGACCAGCTTGTCTTTGGTCTGTGAGGAGAACTTCGGATCCGGTACTTTCACGGAAACAACGGCAATCAAGCCTTCACGGGCATCGTCACCGGTGGCGCTGACTTTGGCTTTTTTGCTGTAGCCTTCTTTGTCCATGTAGGCGTTCAGGGTACGGGTCATCGCCGCACGGAAGCCTGCAAGGTGAGTACCACCGTCACGCTGCGGAATGTTGTTGGTGAAGCAGTAGATGTTTTCCTGGAAACCATCGTTCCACTGCAGCGCAACTTCAACGCCGATACCGTCTTTTTCGGTGGAGAAGTAGAAGATATTTGGGTGGATCGGCGTTTTGTTTTTGTTGAGGTATTCAACAAACGCCTTGATGCCGCCTTCGTAGTGGAAATGGTCTTCTTTACCATCGCGCTTGTCGCGCAGACGAATAGAGACGCCGGAGTTCAGGAACGACAGCTCGCGCAGACGCTTAGCCAGAATTTCGTATTCAAACTCAACGACATTGGTAAAGGTTTCGTGGCTTGGCCAGAAACGTACCTGAGTACCCGTCGCTTCTGTTTCGCCGGTTACCGCCAGCGGCGCCTGCGGCACACCGTGCACGTAAGTTTGCTGATGCACTTTGCCTTCACGACGAATCACCAGCTCCAGTTTCTGTGACAGGGCGTTTACTACGGACACACCTACGCCGTGCAGACCACCGGAAACTTTATAGGAGTTATCATCGAATTTACCGCCTGCGTGCAGAACGGTCATGATAACTTCCGCCGCCGAAACGCCCTCTTCCGGGTGGATACCGGTTGGGATACCACGGCCATCATCGGTAACGGACACGGAGTTGTCAGCGTGAATCGTTACAACGATATCTTTACAGTGACCCGCGAGCGCTTCGTCGATAGCGTTATCTACCACCTCGAATACCATGTGGTGCAGACCGGTGCCGTCATCCGTGTCGCCGATATACATACCCGGGCGCTTACGCACCGCATCCAGTCCTTTCAGGACTTTGATACTGGAGGAGTCATAAGAATTCGACATCAACGTTTCTCGCTCATTTAAACTTGGGTTAATCCGTTATTTTACCCTTTTCCACGGTGAACATCTTCGAATTTTTGTCCGACATGTCCAGAACGTGTTCAGCGCTGATTGCGCTGACAAAGACCTGAGATTGCGTCGCTTTTAAGCGGCTGGCTAACAGCCCACGACGGGCATCATCAAGTTCAGAGGCAAAATCATCTATCAGGTAGAGACACCGCCGCCCACTTTCGCGGGTGAGGAACTCCCCTTGCGCCAGACGTAAGGCGCACATCAGCAGCTTTAGCTGCCCACGCGACAACGTGTCTTCCACCGGCGCACCGTCAGCGCGAATGCGAAAATCCGCTTTGTGCGGACCGTGCGCGGTGTAGGTCAACATGCGATCGCGTTCAAAACTGCGTTCCAGCACTTCGGCATAATCGGTCTCTTTCTCCCAGCCGCGCTGGAATGAGAAGGAGAGAGAAAACTCGGGTAGAAACTGCTGACAGGTATCCGCCATATCCTGCGCGATACCGGCGCTGTACTCCGCGCGCCAGGTGCTGATTTGTTCCGCCAGCGGGATCAGTTCTTTATCCCACGGACGCAGTTGCTCATAACGACTCACCTGACGCAGGGCCGCGTTGCGCTGCTTGAGCAGTCGCTTCAGATTGCTCCAGGCGGTGAAAAATCCGACTTCATTGTGAAAGCATCCCCAGTCAAGGAATGCTCTTCTGTATTTGGGGCCGCCATTGAGTAAAGTAAACCCCTCTGGCGTGATCAGCTGCATCGGCATCAGGTGCGCCAGTTCCGCGACCTTGTGCCCGTCAGTGCCGTCAATGCGCACTTTGCTGTCGCCCAGTTTGTCTTTCGTCAGGCCAATCGATGTCTCACGCTCTTCCCCCTGCAAACGCCCGTGTAAAACAAACGACTCCTGCTCGTGGCGAATTACGCGGCCAATCTGCAAACTGCGAAACGCCCGGCCGTGGCCGAGCGTATAGATGGCTTCCAGCACGCTGGTTTTGCCGCTGCCGTTCGCGCCAACCAGGAAGTTAAAGCCAGGGGATAAAGCGAGATCCGCGCTTTCGATATTGCGAAAGTCGCGGATCAACAGACGGGTGAGCGACATTACAGTCTCATTGGCATAACAACATAAGCCGCGCTCTGGCTGGCAGCATCTTCAATCTGTACGCTCGATACGGAATCGGTCAGCAGAATACGAACGTTCTCGCACTTCAGCGCGTTTAGTACGTCCAGTACGTAGCTAACGTTAAAACCGATTTCCAGTTCAGTGCCAGGATAGGAGACATCCAGAATTTCTTCCGCTTCTTCCTGCTCCGGGTTGTTGGCGGTGATTTTCAGCTGGTTTTCACTGACATACAGACGCACGCCGCGGAATTTCTCGTTAGAGAGGATCGCCGCACGAGCAAATGCCTGTTTGAGGATATCGCAACCGGCTTCCAGATGTTTGTCCGGATTCTTCGGCAATACGCGGCGATAATCCGGGAAACGGCCATCAACCAGCTTGGAGGTAAAGATGAAGTCACCCACGTGCGCACGAATGTTGTTGCTGCCAATCTGCACGCGCAGCGGATTGTCGCCGCCGTCGAGCATACGCATCAGTTCAATCACGCCTTTACGCGGAACGATCACCGAATGGCTGGGTAACTGCTGACCGACAGGCATTGAACAGACCGCCAGGCGGTGACCGTCGGTCGCCACGGTACGCAGCTCTTCCCCTTCGGTTTCAAACAGCATGCCGTTTAAGTAGTAACGCACGTCCTGATGCGCCATCGAAAACTGCGTGGCTTCAATCAGGCGCTTCATCGTGGCCTGCGGCAGCGTGAATTCGACTTCGCTCTGCCAGTCGTCCAGATTCGGGAAGTCGGCGGCAGGCAGCGTAGACAGCGAGAAACGGCTGCGGCCAGACCGCACCAGCATGCGATCGCCTTCCAGTTGAACGGCAATTTCCGCGCCTTCCGGCAACCCACGACAAATATCGAAGAATTTACGCGCCGGAACGGTGGTCGCACCAGGTTCATGAGGCTGGATCAGCGCCACGCGCGCCACCATCTCCATTTCGAGATCGGTACCGGTCAGAGAAAGCGCACCGTCAGCAACCTGCAGCAGCAGATTTCCGAGAATAGGCAGTGTAGGACGTCCACCCAGCGGGCCGCTGACCTGCTGAAGCGGTTTTAATAAATGTTCACGTTCAACGGTAAATTTCATAGCGTCACGAAGATAATGTTCTGATTAAATTGGAGAAATCTTCTTTAATATCATGGCTTTCTTCACGCAACTGCTCAATCTTGCGACAGGCATGAAGCACGGTAGTATGGTCACGCCCACCAAACGCGTCGCCAATTTCCGGCAGACTGTGGTTAGTGAGCTCTTTTGCCAGCGCCATCGCCATCTGGCGCGGACGAGCTACCGAGCGAGATCGACGCTTAGAAAGCAGATCCGCAATTTTGATTTTGTAATACTCCGCCACCGTCTTCTGAATATTGTCGATGGTGACCAGCTTTTCCTGCAAAGCCAGCAGATCGCGCAACGCTTCGCGCACGAAATCGATGGTAATCGCCCGGCCGGTAAAATTAGCGTTGGCGATCACACGGTTCAGTGCGCCTTCCAGCTCACGTACGTTAGAGCGTAGACGCTTGGCAATAAAGAACGCCACTTCACCCGGCAGACGAATGTCGTTTTCGTCGGCTTTTTTCATCAGGATCGCGACGCGCGTTTCCAGCTCAGGCGGCTCGATCGCAACAGTCAGTCCCCAGCCGAAGCGGGATTTCAGACGATCTTCAACGCCGTTGATCTCTTTCGGATAGCGATCCGAAGTCAGGATGATCTGCTGATTGCCTTCCAGCAGGGCGTTAAAGGTGTGGAAAAACTCTTCCTGCGATCGTTCTTTATTCGCGAAGAATTGGATATCGTCAATCAGCAGCGCATCCACGGAACGGTAGTAGCGTTTAAACTCTTCGATCGCGTTGTTTTGCAGGGCCTTAACCATGTCCTGCACAAAACGTTCGGAGTGCATATACACCACTTTCGCGTTTGGCTTACGCGCCATAATACCGTTACCGACAGCGTGCAGAAGGTGGGTTTTACCCAGACCCGTACCGCCATAAAGGAATAACGGATTGTAGGCGCCGCCAGGATTGTCCGCCACCTGACGTGCCGCCGCGCGCGCCAGTTGGTTAGATTTACCTTCAACGAAGTTATCAAACGTGTGTTTGACGTTGACGTTAGAACGATAGGTAGGTTCTGCCGGTGCCGGGACGTTATCCCAGCCTGAGCGCGCCGACGGAGCGGCACGTTGCGGTTGCACTTGCTGAGCCACGTAGGCGGGCGCAACAACGTTGTTCACCGGCGTTTTCAGCGTTTGCGTGACGGGTTTAGTACCGACTTCAAAGCGCAGCTGTGGGGCATCCGCTCCACAGAAGTTATTGAGTAATCCATTAATATTATTAAGGTATTTATCCCTTACCCAATCAAGCACGAAACGGTTTGGCGCATACAAAGCCAGCGTGTTATCGCTCAGTTCCGCCTGCAACGGGCGTATCCACATACTGAACTCTGTGGCTGGTAACTCATCCTGCAATCGGGCAAGACACTGCTGCCAAAGCGAAAGTGACACGGCGGACTCCACTCGAACAAAAGTCGATAAATGACAAAGGCTGAAACATTCATGATTGTTGACGCACATCGACAAGACCCTATGCAAAGGGTGACGTGCGAATTGCTATCTGCAATTTTTACCCGATCAGGATCCATTGAAACGATCAGGACCGCGGATCATAGCGTAAACTGAGAAAGAGATCTTCTGTTTCTCACAGATTCTTCCCGATTTATCCACAGGATGATCCAGAATCGGCTAAGTGTAAACGATCCTGGAGAAGTGCTGCAGGTTTTAGCGCGCATATTGAAAAAATTAATGAGTAAAGATGCTTTACTGCTTAAACGATCTAATAAAGATCCCGAGCGATCCTTGCGCTTTATCCGCCAGCCCGTATAATTCTTACCCCCAGCGAGTAACGGTCGCCTTACGGCGTCAACGCTGCCTGTTTTATACGCGAAACCATGCGGAAAAAAGCGGGAAATAAGGAAAGAGAATTGACTCCGGAGTGTACAATTATTACAATCCGGCCTCTTTAATCACCCACACTGTGGCGTAAGTCGTTCGAAATTCGTTCGGGTATACGCAAAAGTCAGTGAATTTATTCAAGTTTAGGTAGAAATCGCCATGAAACGCACTTTTCAACCGTCTGTACTGAAGCGCAACCGTTCTCACGGCTTCCGTGCTCGTATGGCTAATAAAAATGGTCGTCAGGTTCTGGCACGTCGTCGTGCTAAAGGCCGTTCTCGTCTGACCGTTTCTAAGTAATAAAAGCTAGCCCCTGAGTGGTTAAGCTCGCATTTCCCAGGGAGTTACGTTTGTTAACTCCCACTCATTTCACATTCGTCTTCCAGCAGCCACAACGGGCTGGCACGCCGCAAATCACCATCCTCGGCCGCCTGAATTCGCTGGGGCATCCCCGTATCGGTCTTACCGTCGCCAAGAAAAACGTTAAACGCGCGCATGAACGCAATCGGATTAAACGTCTGACACGTGAAAGCTTTCGTTTACGTCAGCACGAACTTCCAGCAATGGATTTCGTGGTGGTGGCGAAAAAAGGGGTTGCTGACCTCGATAACCGTGCTCTCTCGGAAGCGTTGGAAAAATTATGGCGTCGCCATTGTCGCCTGGCTCGCGGGTCCTGATAGCCCTTATTCGGGTCTATCAACGCCTGATCAGTCCGCTGCTTGGGCCGCATTGCCGTTTCACTCCAACCTGTTCGAGCTACGGAATTGAGGCATTGCGCAGGTTTGGAGTGATAAAAGGCAGTTGGTTGACGGTGAAACGCGTATTAAAATGCCACCCTTTACACCCTGGTGGTGACGATCCCGTCCCGCCCGGACCATTTGATACCAGAGAACACTAACGATGGATTCGCAACGCAATCTTTTAGTCATCGCTTTGCTGTTCGTGTCTTTCATGATCTGGCAAGCCTGGGAGCAGGATAAAAACCCGCAACCTCAGGCCCAACAGACCACGCAGACAACGACCACCGCAGCGGGTAGCGCCGCAGACCAGGGCGTACCGGCCAGTGGCCAGGGGAAACTGATTACGGTTAAAACTGACGTGCTTGATCTGACCATCAACACCCGTGGTGGTGATGTGGAACAGGCTTCACTGCCAGCTTACCCGAAAGAACTCGGTTCTACCGAACCGTTCCAGTTACTGGAAACCACGCCACAGTTCATCTACCAGGCACAGAGTGGCCTGACAGGTCGTGACGGCCCGGATAACCCGGCTAACGGCCCGCGTCCGCTGTACAACGTCGAAAAAGACGCGTTTGTACTGGCTGACGGTCAGAACGAACTGCAGATCCCGATGACCTATACTGACGCAGCGGGTAACACATTCACTAAAACGTTTGTACTCAAGCGCGGTGAATATGCTGTCAACGTTAACTACAGCGTGCAGAACGCCGGCGAAAAACCGCTGGAAGTCTCCACCTTTGGTCAGTTGAAGCAATCCATCAATCTGCCATCTCATCGCGACACCGGTAGCAGCAACTTTGCGCTGCACACCTTCCGTGGCGCGGCGTACTCCACGCCGGATGAGAAGTATGAGAAATACAAATTCGACACCATTGCTGAAAACGAAAACCTGAACGTCAATGCTAAAGACGGCTGGGTCGCAATGCTGCAACAGTATTTCGCAACGGCATGGGTTCCGCGTAACGACGGCACCAACAACTTCTATACCGCTAATCTGGGTAACGGCATTGCCGCTATCGGCTATAAATCACAGCCGGTACTGGTTCAGCCTGGCCAGACTGGCGCGATGACCAGCACCCTGTGGGTCGGCCCGGAAATTCAGGATAAAATGGCGGCAGTTGCACCGCACCTGGATCTGACCGTGGATTACGGCTGGTTGTGGTTCATCTCTCAGCCGCTGTTCAAACTGCTGAAGTGGATCCATAGCTTCCTGGGTAACTGGGGCTTCTCCATCATCGTTATCACCTTTATCGTTCGTGGCATCATGTACCCGCTGACTAAAGCGCAGTACACCTCCATGGCGAAGATGCGTATGCTGCAGCCGAAGATTCAGGCTATGCGTGAGCGTCTGGGCGATGACAAACAGCGTCAGAGCCAGGAAATGATGGCCCTGTACAAAGCTGAGAAGGTTAACCCGCTGGGCGGCTGCTTCCCGCTGATCATCCAGATGCCAATCTTCCTGGCGTTGTACTACATGCTGATGGGCTCCATTGAACTGCGTCATGCGCCGTTCGCTCTGTGGATCCATGACCTGTCTGCACAGGACCCGTACTACATCCTGCCGATCCTGATGGGCGTGACGATGTTCTTCATTCAGAAGATGTCTCCGACCACCGTGACCGACCCGATGCAGCAGAAGATCATGACCTTTATGCCGGTCATCTTCACCGTGTTCTTCCTGTGGTTCCCATCAGGTCTGGTGCTGTACTATATCGTCAGCAACCTGGTAACCATTATTCAGCAGCAGCTGATTTACCGTGGTCTGGAGAAACGTGGCCTGCATAGCCGCGAGAAGAAAAACTCCTGATACTAGTCGCAGGGGCGTTGGCTGAATTTGCTTGCCGCCTTCCTGCACTTGAATTATTTCGAGTATTCACGGTAAAGTTAATGCCAGAGAAGGCGGTCATTAGACCGCCTTTTTTACATTTACAAGAGAGCTATCATGAACCATAACGACACCATCGTCGCTCAGGCCACCCCACCGGGACGTGGTGGCGTGGGTATCCTGCGCATCTCCGGCCTGAAGGCACGCGAGGTTGCAGAAACCGTACTGGGGAAACTACCAAAACCGCGCTATGCCGACTATCTGCCGTTTAAAGACGCGGATGGCAGCACGCTGGATCAGGGAATTGCCCTGTGGTTCCCCGGCCCGAACTCCTTTACCGGTGAAGATGTTTTAGAGCTTCAGGGCCACGGCGGTCCGGTGATTCTCGATCTGCTGCTCAAACGTATTCTGACCATTCCCGGGCTGCGCATTGCCAGACCGGGTGAATTCTCCGAGCGTGCGTTTCTCAATGATAAGCTTGATCTGGCCCAGGCAGAGGCAATTGCCGACCTGATCGATGCCAGCTCAGAGCAAGCCGCTCGCTCGGCGCTGAACTCGTTGCAGGGCGCATTTTCTGCACGGGTAAATCATCTTGTGGAAGCGCTCACTCACCTGCGCATCTACGTGGAAGCGGCGATCGACTTTCCGGATGAAGAAATCGACTTCCTGTCTGATGGTAAGATTGAAGCGCAGCTCAACAACGTTATCAGCGATCTCGATGCTGTTCGTGCCGAAGCGCGTCAGGGCAGCCTGCTGCGCGAAGGGATGAAGGTGGTCATTGCCGGTCGCCCAAATGCCGGGAAATCAAGCCTACTGAACGCGCTGGCAGGTCGTGAGGCGGCCATTGTGACCGACATTGCGGGTACGACTCGCGACGTACTGCGTGAGCATATTCATATCGACGGTATGCCGCTGCACATCATCGACACTGCCGGTCTGCGCGATGCCAGCGATGAAGTTGAACGCATTGGTATCGAACGCGCGTGGCAGGAAATTGAACAGGCCGACCGCGTTCTGTTTATGGTTGATGGCACCACCACCAACGCCGTGGACCCGGCTGACATCTGGCCAGACTTTATTGCCCGTCTGCCAGCCAAACTGCCGATTACCGTGGTACGTAACAAAGCGGATATTACCGGTGAGACGCTGGGCCTTAGCGAAGTAAATGGCCACTCACTGGTTCGCCTCTCTGCGCGTACCGGTGAAGGCGTTGACGTGCTACGTAACCATCTTAAACAGAGCATGGGCTTTGAAACCAATATGGAAGGCGGCTTCCTGGCGCGCCGTCGTCACCTGCAGGCGCTGGCAGAAGCGGCGGAGCATCTCGAGCAGGGTAAAGCCCAACTGCTCGGAGCATGGGCCGGAGAATTGCTGGCAGAGGAACTACGTCTGGCGCAGCAGAACCTCAGTGAGATCACCGGGGAATTTACCTCCGACGATCTGCTGGGAAGGATTTTCTCCAGCTTCTGTATTGGCAAATAACGTTGTGTTGCCCGGTGGCGCGATGCCTACCGGGCCTACAGTACCCGTAGGTCGGATAAAGCAAAGCGGCTATCCGGCTACAAGTAATTTCCCATATGGAAATCACTGTTGTCCAAATGGCAACTCGTGCAGTTGACTCTCTGCCCGTATGCTTAGCGCCACATTCCTCATGAGGTCGCTATGACACGCTTTCTAATCTGCAGTTTCGCCCTGGTGTTACTCTATCCCGCGGGTATTGATATGTATCTGGTGGGGCTGCCCCGTATTGCTGCCGATTTACAGGCCAGCGAGGCGCAACTGCATATCGCGTTTTCGGTTTATCTGGCGGGAATGGCGACGGCGATGCTGTTTGCCGGGAAAATTGCCGACCAGTCAGGACGCAAACCCGTCGCTATTGTCGGCGCCCTCATCTTTATTTTCGCCTCTGCGCTGTGTTCATTCGCCGAAAGCGGTACGCCGTTTCTCACAGGCCGCTTTATTCAGGGCGTAGGCGCAGGCTGCTGCTATGTGGTGGCGTTCGCCATCCTGCGCGATACGCTCGACGATCGCCGCCGGGCGAAGGTACTGTCGCTGTTGAACGGTATCACCTGTATCGTGCCGGTACTGGCACCGGTGATGGGGCATCTGATTATGCTCAAATACCCGTGGCAGAGCCTGTTCTACACGATGATCGGTATGGGGGTGGCCGTTTGCTTGCTGTCAGTGTTTATCCTGCGAGAATCGCGCCCAGCGACGCTCCCGGCATCTGCAGAGAAGAACCACCTATCTGAATCGCTGGTGAACCGTTTTTTCTTAAGCCGTCTGGCCATCACCACTCTCAGCGTGTCGGTGATCCTGACCTTCGTGAATACTTCGCCGGTGCTGTTGATGGAAGTGATGGGCTTTGACCGTGGAGAGTACGCCACCACGATGGCCATGACCGCAGGCATTAGTATGGCGGTCTCGTTCTCTACGCCATTCGCCCTAAGCGTGTTTAAACCTCGTGTTCTGATGCTGACCTCACAAGTGCTGTTTCTGTCTGCTGGTGTGGTGTTAACCCTTGCCAGTACGCACATGGTGACGCTGTTTGGGCTGACCTTAATCTGTGCCGGGTTCTCGGTCGGCTTCGGTGTCGCGATGAGCCAAGCGCTGGGACCTTTCTCGCTGCGTGCGGGCGTTGCCAGCTCGGCGTTAGGTATTGCGCAGGTTTGCGGTTCCTCGCTGTGGATATGGCTGGCGGCGGTGCTCGGTCTTGATGCGCTGAATATGCTGATCGGGATTCTGATTGGCTGTAGCATAGTGAGTATCATGCTGATTATCACTGTTGCCCCTAACCGGTCCACGCCAACTCATGAAGAAATCCCTCAGCAGTCTCGATCTTAATTTATTGCTCTGCCTGCAGCTGTTGATGCAGGAACGCAGTGTTACCAAAACAGCCAAACGGATGAACGTCACGCCGTCGGCAGTCAGCAAGTCGCTGTCGAAACTGCGGGCCTGGTTTGACGATCCACTGTTTGTAAACACCCCGCTGGGGCTAACGCCCACACCGCTGATGGTCAGCATGGAACAGAATCTGGCAGAGTGGATGCAGATGAGCAACCAGTTGCTGGATAAGCCACACCATGAAGCGCCGCGCGGGCTGAAGTTTGATCTGGTGGCCGAAACGCCGCTGGTGATGATCATGTTTAACGCGCTCTCCCGACAGATCTATCAGCGTTATCCCCAGGCGACGATAAAAATACGCAACTGGGACTATGATTCGCTGGATGCAATTATTCGCGGCGAGGTGGATATCGGCTTTACTGGCCGGGAAAGCCATCCGCGTTCGCGTGAACTGTTGAGTTTGCTGCCGTTGTCGATCGACCATGAAGTGCTGTTTTCCGATCTCCCCTGCGTCTGGCTACGTGAAGATCATCCGGCATTGCAGGAAGAGTGGAATCTGGACACATTTCTGCGCTATCCGCACATCAGCATTAGCTGGGAGCAAAGCGATACCTGGGCACTGGATGAAGTCCTGCAAGAGATGGGGCGCGCACGCAATATTGCGTTATGTCTGCCCGGTTTTGAGCAGTCGCTGTTTATGGCCGCCCAGCCGGATCACGCGCTAATAGCCACAGCTCCGGTTTATTGCCAGCGTTATAACCAACTCCACCAGCTTCCGCTCGTGGCGCGTCCTATGCCTTTTGATGCCGCGCAGCTGGAAAAAATGCGCGTACCGTTCACCCTTCTTTGGCACAAACGTAACAGTCATAATCCTAAGATCGTCTGGTTGAAAGACACCATCAAGGCGCTTTATCGCGATATGTCCTGACGTTGCACCGCCACTTTGTTGCTAAATCGACTATTCTGGCAACAGAAATGTAAATATCGCGTAATGTATTCTATTTCAGCTTACTTTTTGGGCAGCAAAGCCTGCCTGGATGCCGCGTAAATGTTACTCTGGTAATTATCACGGACCATTAATCACGGAGCGAAAAATGGCGACACATTTTGCCAGAGGGATTCTTACGGAGGGACACCTGGTTTCAGCTCGCCTCCCTTCTCCATGTCATATCGAAGCAAGAGATCTCCCCGCTCATCGCCGAACACGTTTCCTGGCTTCCCGAAGTTTACTCGCTGAACTGATGTTTATGCTTTACGGCACCAGTACGCTGCCCGAGATTGTTACTCAGGCCAAAGGTAAGCCCATTTTTCGCGATAAGAACCTGCCGGGATTTTCGATTTCTTATGCCGGGAATATCGTTGGCGTTGCGCTAACAACTGAAGGAACGTGCGGGCTGGATATGGAACTGCAGCGAGCTACCCGCAGCTTTCACCATCCGCATTCAACGGAAACATGGCGCTTCTCCAGCAACGAAAATCTGTGGATCAATAACCAAAACGACCCCAACGAAGCACGCGCGCAGCTCATTACGTTGCGCCAGAGCGTACTCAAACTCACCGGCGATGTAAGCAATGATGATCCACACGAACTCCAGCTTTTACCCGGCGCAGGACGTCTGAAATGTGCCCATGTTGCGCAGGTTGAAGCCATTTGCGATGCGGAAGATGTTCTGGTGTGGTCGGTTGCGGTTACGCCAACCATTGAAAAACTCAAGGTTTGGGAGTTTGATGGTAAACAGGACTGGAAAAGTTTGCCTGATATCCAGACCCGCGCCAATGAGCCTACGGGTCGTCTGATCCGGTTCTCTCAATTATGCGCAGCGAAGAGCCATACGCTTTGATTTAACCTTTATGATGAAACAGGAGTCACCATGTCAGAAACATTGAATGTTGTTACGTTACTGGGAAGTCTACGCAAAGGTTCGTTTAATGGAATGGTTGCCCGTACGCTGCCCAAGATTGCTCCAGCAGGAATGGAAGTCAACGCGTTGCCATCAATTGGTGATATCCCACTGTACGATGCCGACCTCCAGCAGGAAGAAGGTTTTCCGGCAAGCGTAGAAGCGCTGGCAGAGCAAATCAGGAAGGCTGACGGTGTCGTCATCGTGACACCGGAATATAACTATTCCGTGCCTGGCGGACTGAAGAACGCCATCGACTGGCTGTCCCGCCTGCCGGATCAGCCATTATCGGGTAAGCCGGTGCTGATCCAGACCAGCTCCATGGGCGCCATTGGCGGCGCGCGCTGCCAGTATCATCTGCGTCAGATCCTGGTGTTCCTCGACGCCATGGTAATGAATAAGCCGGAATTTATGGGCGGCGTGATTCAGAACAAAGTGGACCCGCAAACAGGTGAAGTGATCGACCAAAGTACGCTGGACCATCTAACCGGCCAGTTGACCGCATTTGGCGACTACATCCAGCGTGTGAAAGCCTAAAAGAAAAAGCCCGCTGGCTGCAATGCCTGGCGGGCCGTATCCGGTTATCAAATTTGCCTGATGGCGCTGCGCTTATCAGGTCTACACGCCTCGCGCAGCACCGTCTCAGCGGCAATTAATGCGCGTCGATAAACACAATCTTCAACACAAACAGCAGTGCGACAACGATGACGCATGGGCTGAGATCGCGGAAACGTCCGGTACCGATTTTCATCACACAGTAGGAAATAAAGCCCAGCGCGATACCTTCGGTAATCGAGAAGCTAAACGGCATCATCACGGCGGTAATAAACGCCGGAACGGCTTCAGTCAGGTCATCCCACTTCACGCGTGACAGGCTTGATGTCATCAGGACGCCAACGTAAATCAGCGCACCAGCGGCCGCATATCCCGGTACCATTCCCGCCAGCGGCGACAGGAAGATAACCAGCAGGAACAACAGGCCGACAACTACCGCGGTCAGGCCAGTACGTCCACCGACAGAAACCCCGGAAGAAGACTCGATATACGCGGTAACGGAAGAAGTACCGATAAACGCACCAGCAACCGATGACACGCTATCCACATACAGCGCCTGCTTCATGCGCGGAAACTTACCCTTCGCATCCGCCAGACCGGCTTTATCCGTGACGCCAATTAGCGTACCGGAGGAGTCGAACAGGTTGACCAGCATGAACGAGAAAATTACGCCCGCAAGACCAATGTTAAACGAACCAGCCAGATCAACATGCCCGATAACGGACATTACGCTCGGCGGCGCGGAGACGATCCCGTTGTAATGGACATCGCCCAGCATCCAACCCAGCAGCGTGGTCACAATGATAGAGATCAGTACCGCCGCATGGATGTTACGTGAAGCCAGAATCGCGATGATAAAGAAGCCCAGAATACCGAGCAGTACGCTGTGGGACGTCAGGTTGCCAATAGACACCAAGGTGTCTTGGTTAGCGACGATAACACCAGCGTTTTTCAGCCCCATCATGCCGATGAACAGACCAATACCGCTGGTGATCCCCACGCGCAAACTAACCGGGATGTTGGCAATCATCCAGTAACGTACGCGGAAAATCGTCAGTAGCAGCAGACCTACCGCGCCCCAGAAGATTGCGCCCATACCGATCTGCCATGACAGGCCCATCGCGCCAACGACCACGAAGGCGAAGAACGCATTCAGACCCATAGCAGGCGCAAGTGCGACCGGCAGGTTGGCAAACAGGCCCATCAGGATGCTACCAAATGCAGCAATCAGGCAGGTGGTCACAAAGACGGCGCTGGTATCCATGCCAGCCACGCCAAGAATTTGCGGGTTAACAAAAACGATATACACCATCGTCAGGAAGGTGGTTAAACCGGCGATCACTTCGGTCCGTGCCGTCGTGCCATGTTCGCGCAGTTTGAACACGCGTTCCAGCATCCCCTGGCCAGAAGCCTGGGTTGTGTGTTGTTGACTCATTATCAATTTCCGAACAAGGAGGGAAAATTCGTCGCTATCCTATACCAAAATGCGACAATAGGGTTGGGTTATGAGCAACTTTTTTCATTGATTTTGCTTATACGGCAACGATTGCGTCGCCCAATAATGCATTACGAAAACGTTAAACTTGTTAAAACGGAAATGACATGTCCCAGATAGAAGCCGTATTTTTTGACTGTGACGGTACCCTTGTCGACAGTGAAGTGATTTGTTCTCGCGCGTATGTCAGCATGTTCCAGGCGTTCGGCATTACGCTCGATCTTGAAGAAACTTTTAAACGCTTCAAGGGGGTAAAGCTGTACGAGATCATCGACATTATCAACGAAGAGCACGGTGTCGAACTGGCAAAAGCCGAATTAGAACCGGTTTACCGCGCAGAGGTCGCACGTCTGTTCGATACGGAACTGGAGGTGATTGCCGGTGCTAATGCGCTGCTGGACAGCATGACCGTCCCTATGTGCGTGGTATCTAACGGTCCGGTCAGCAAAATGCAGCACTCTCTGGGTAAGCTGGGTATGTTGCACCATTTCCCTGATTTGCTGTTCAGCGGCTACGATATTCAACGCTGGAAACCCGATCCGGCCCTGATGTTCCATGCGGCGAAAGCGATGGACGTTAACGTTGAGAACTGCATTCTGGTTGATGACTCCAGCGCAGGCGCGCAGGCGGGGATTGCTGCAGGGATGGAAGTGTTTTACTTCTGCGCCGATCCGCATAACAAACCAATCGATCATCCAAAAGTGACGACGTTTACCGATCTGGCGCAGTTGCCAGCGTTGTGGAAGGCGCGGGGTTGGAATATTACACGATAACTGAAAGGCCGGATGGCGCTAACGCTGATCCGGCCTGCATGTCTCGTAGAGCGGGTAAGCGTTAGCGCCACCCGCCACAAACATCACTCTTTCGGATCTTTGCCCGCCAGCAGCTTATCCAGCTCATCACCACCCACGTGACGGAAGTCTTGTCCCTTCACAAAGTAGAAGATGTATTCGCAGATATTCTGGCAACGGTCACCGATACGCTCGATGGAGCGCGCGCAGAGCAGCGCGGTCAGCACGCTTGGAATGGTACGCGGATCTTCCATCATGTAGGTCATCAGCTGACGCACGATACCTTCATACTCCTGGTCGACTTTCTTATCTTCGCGATAAATACGTACCGCTTCGTCAAGATCCATACGCGCAAACGCATCCAGCACGTCATGCAGCATTTGTACAGTGTGGCGCCCCAGTGATTCCAGGCTTACCAGCAGCGGCTGATGCTGTTGAGAAAATTTCTCCAGCGCGGTGCGGCAAATTTTATCCGCAACGTCGCCAATACGTTCCAGCTCAGCGATCGTTTTGATAATCGCCATCACCAGACGCAAGTCACTGGCGGTCGGCTGACGCTTGGCAATGATACGCACGCAGGCCTCGTCGATCGCCACTTCCATCATATTGACGTTCTTATCGCCCTCAATGACGCGCTTCGCCAGCTCACTGTCCTGATTGTGCATGGCGGTAATCGCATCAGAAAGCTGCTGCTCGACCATGCCGCCCATGGTCATCACCTGGGTACGGATGCTTTCCAGCTCTGCATTGAACTGGCCGGAAATATGTTTATTAAGGTTAAGATTATCCACAACAAGCTCCTGAATCAGCCGTAACGACCGGTGATGTAGTCTTCAGTTTGTTTCTTCGCGGGCTTGGTGAACAGATCGTCCGTGTTACTGAACTCAATCAACTCGCCCAGGTACATAAATGCCGTGTGATCGGAACAACGCGCAGCCTGCTGCATGTTGTGGGTAACGATAACGACGGTGTAATCCTCTTTCAGCTCAGTGATCAGTTCTTCGATACGCCCGGTAGAAATAGGGTCGAGCGCTGAACACGGCTCATCAAGCAGAAGCACTTCCGGGCGAATGGCGATCCCACGCGCAATACACAGACGCTGCTGCTGACCACCGGAGAGAGAGTACCCGCTCTGGTGTAATTTATCTTTGGTTTCGTTCCACAGTGCGGCCTTGGTCAATGCCCACTGCACACGCTCGTCCATATCCGCACGAGAAAGTTTCTCAAACAGACGCACGCCAAAAGCGATGTTGTCGTAGATGGACATCGGGAACGGCGTCGGCTTCTGGAATACCATGCCCACTTTGGCACGCAGCAGAGCGATATCCTGAGTGTTGGTGAGAATATTGTCGCCATCCAGCAGGATTTCGCCTTCCGCACGCTGTTCCGGGTACAGTTCAAACATTTTATTGAACGTACGCAGCAGCGTCGATTTACCACAGCCTGACGGCCCGATAAACGCCGTTACCTGGTTTTTGGCAATATCCAGGTTGATGTTCTTCAGGGCATGGAACTTGCCATAGTAGAAGTTCAAATCACGAACCTGAATCTTACCCGGGGCAGTATCAACCATACTCATTTCTATCTTTTCCTCATCATGCCTGATGGCGCGCAGCTTTCAGGCCTACAAATGTCTTCAATCGTAGGCCGGATAAGGCGTTTACGCCGCCATCCGGCACTTCGTCTTAACCGTGTTTCTTCTTCGCGAAAATGACGCGCGCCAGAATGTTCAGCAGCAGTACGCACAGGGTAATAATCAGTACCCCGGCCCAGGCCAGTTGCTGCCACTCAGCAAACGGGCTCATCGCAAACTTAAAGATAGTGACCGGCAGGTTGGCGATAGGCTGCATCATGTCGGTGCTCCAGAACTGATTGGAGAGCGACGTAAACAGCAGCGGAGCCGTTTCACCTGCGATACGTGCAATAGCCAGCAAAACGCCTGTAATGATGCCTGAGACAGAGGCCTTCAGGGTGATCGCAGAAATCATCTTCCATTTCGGCGTACCCAGCGCATAGGCGGCTTCACGCAGGCTATCCGGTACCAGCTTAAGCATGTTCTCCGTGGTACGAATAACAATGGGCACCTGCAGCAGCGCCAGCGCGATAACGCCCGCCCAGCCGGAGAAGTGCTCCATTTTTGCTACCACGATGGTGTAAACGAACAGACCGACCACGATTGATGGCGCAGAAAGCAGGATGTCGTTGATAAAGCGGATCACCTCAGCCAGCCAGGACTTACGTCCGTACTCTGCCAGGTAGATGCCCGCCATAATACCAAGCGGTGTACCAAACACGGTCGCCCACAGAATTAACAGTCCGCTACCGGCCAGGGCATTCGCCAGACCACCACCAGCCGTATTCGGCGGAGGTGTCATTTCGGTGAACAGCGCCAGTGACATACCGTCAATACCGCGGGTGATCGTGGACATCAGGATCCAGATAAGCCAGAACAGACCGAATGCCATGGTCGCCATAGAGAGCGTCAGCGCGATGCGGTTCTTCAGACGACGACGCGCCTGCATTTTACGGCGGGATTCCGCAAGCGCAGCGGTGTTTTGCATTTCAAGCGTAGCCATTAGCGTGCCCCCTCGTTCTTCGCAAGGCGCATGATCATGAACTTAGACGCCGCCAGCACGATGAAGGTAATCACAAACAGAATCAGGCCCAGTTCCATCAACGCGGCAACGTGCAGTCCTGATTCCGCTTCGGCAAATTCATTCGCCAGCGCAGAAGTAATACTGTTGCCCGGCATGTACAGCGAGGCACTATCGAGCTGGTAGGTGTTACCGATGATGAACGTCACCGCCATGGTTTCACCCAGCGCGCGGCCCAGACCGAGCATCACGCCGCCGATCACGCCGTTTTTGGTGAACGGCAGGACGATGCGCCAGATAACTTCCCAGGTAGTACAACCGATGCCGTAGGCTGACTCTTTCATCAGCACCGGCGTTTGTTCGAACACATCGCGCATAACCGCCGCAATGTACGGGATGATCATGATGGCGAGGATCACGCCAGCGGCCAGAATACCGATACCAAATGCCGGACCCGCAAACAGCGCGCCAACAAACGGAATGTTGGAAAGGATGTTCCCGACCGGTTCCTGGAAGTAAGTCGCAAACAGCGGGGCAAAGATAAACAGGCCCCACATGCCGTACACGATACTCGGAATTGCCGCCAGCAATTCAATAGCGATACCCAGCGGGCGACGCAGCCAGCCAGGAGCAAGTTCAGTCAGGAATAAGGCAATGCCAAAACTCACCGGAACGGCGATCAGCAGTGCGATAAGCGAGGTGACCAGCGTACCGTAAATCGGTACTAATGCACCGTAGATATCGTTTGGCGCATCCCATTCTTTAGTCCACAGAAAGGAGAAGCCAAATTTCTGAATGCTTGGCCAGGAGGAGATAACCAGAGAGACAATAATGCCACCCAACATCAATAGCACAATCAGCGCAGCCAGTTTTACCAGCGCGCTGAATATCATGTCACCTTTTTTACCCGGTGGGTTCAAAGCAGGCTTGGTTGCAGCCATAAATCACTCTTTAAGTTTGGGCCAGGAAGCACGCATTTTATCGTGCTTCCCGGCTAACGTAATGCCATACCCTAAATAATTCGAGTTGCAGCAAGGCGGCAAGCTTGTGAATACCCAGGAGCATAGATTCACTATGTGACTGGGGTGAACAAGCACAGCCAACACAGCTGCGGCTCGAAGTATGACGGGTATTTAGTACAGCGCTTTACCGCTGCTGTCCTTCACGTTGGTCTTCCATGCAGCACGAATCTGCTCAACCACGCTGTCCGGCAGGCTGGCGTAATCCAGGTCATTAGCCTGTTTGCCGCCATTTTTGTACGCCCAATCGAAGAACTTCAGCACTTCAGCGCCCTGCTCAGGTTTCTTCTGCTCTTTATGCACCAGGATGAAGGTGGTGGAAGTGATCGGCCACGCATCGTCACCTTTCTGGTTAGTCAGATCCTGAGCGAAGGTTTTGCTCCAGTCAGCGCCTTTTGCAGCGTTGGCAAAGTTTTCTTCGGTCGGACTTACCGGTTTGCCATCAGCAGAGACCAGCTTGGTGTACGCCAGGTTGTTCTGCTTAGCGTAAGCGTACTCAACGTAGCCGATAGAACCCGGCAGACGCTGTACGAACGCAGCGATACCGTCGTTACCTTTACCGCCCAGACCGGTCGGCCAGTTAACGGTAGAGCCGGAACCAATTTTAGATTTCCACTCTTCGTTCACTTTCGCCAGGTAGCTGGTGAAAACGAAGGAAGTACCGGAACCGTCAGCACGACGCACAACGGCGATATTCTGAGAAGGCAGCTTCAGACCCGGGTTCAGTTTGGTGATGGCTTCATCATCCCACTTCTTAATTTTACCGAGGTAGATGTCGCCCAGCGTTTTACCGTCCAGCACCAGTTCGCCGGATTTCAGGCCAGGGATGTTCACCGCCAGCACCACACCACCGATAACCGTCGGGAACTGGAACAGGCCTTCTTGCGCCAGTTTCTCGTCAGACAACGGTGCGTCAGAGGCGCCGAAATCAACGGTATTGGCCGTAATTTGTTTTACACCACCGGAGGAGCCGATACCCTGGTAGTTTACTTTGCTACCAGTCTCTTTCTGATAGGTATCTGCCCATTTGGCATACACTGGCGCAGGGAAGGTTGCACCTGCACCTGTCAAGCTCGCTGCTGCAAACGCAGAAAACGCGCTCATGGATAAGGTCGCGGCGACAACAGTTGCGACAGTGGTACGCATAACTTTCATAATGTCTCCTGCACGGTTTTCGTAAATCGTTGTTTGAGTTGCTACTGTGAGCAAAATAGGACAAACAGGTGACAGTTAAATGTACGAAATATGACAGTTTTATGACAATGAAAAACTCGGGAAGTTTTTTATCTAAAAATACATTTAAAACAGGATGTTAATTACCATCATGACAATAACATTTCGCTGAAATTTTCTTTTTATGACACTGAAAACAGTAGTTGAAGATGACGGTTTGTCACATAAAACAGGCGGGATAATTGATTAAAAACAGAACAAGCTAAAAAAATGCCCCACTTATGGACTGACCCCATAAAGTTGGACAGTTCATGTTAAGCGGCTTTCAGAGCCTGGGTTCGGTATTCTACCGGACTCAGGCCTTTTAATTTCAGGCTTATTCGTTCGTTGTTGTAGTAATGGATATAGCTCTCTATCGCTTTCCTTAGTTCGCTGACACTGCTGAACTGACTCAGATAAAAACATTCCGATTTCAGCGTCCCGAAGAAGTTCTCCATCACCGCATTGTCCAGACAGTTACCTTTACGCGACATACTCTGCGTCATGCCCTTCGCCTTTAACCTGGCCTGATAACCTTCCATTCGATATTGCCAACCCTGATCCGAGTGCAGCAGCGTGCTATCTTCCGGGCTGAGCTTCAGGAACGCATCGTGCAGCATCGTATTAACCATCTCCATCACCGGCCTTTCCGACAGGCTGTAGGAGATAATCTCCCGGTTAAACAGGTCAAGAACCGGTGACAGGTACAGCTTTTTACCCTGTACCGAGAACTCAGTAACATCTGTCACCCATTTTTCGTTGGCTTTTGACGCGCCGAAGTTCCGGTTCAGTATATTGGGCGCTGCCCTGCCAGTTTCGCCTTTCCAGGAACGATATTTCTTCACCCTTATCAGGGACCGGAGCGACAGCTCTGCCATCAGTCGTTGCACTGTTTTATGGTTCACCAGCAGCCCCTGTTTTTTCAGCGAGAGCGTGATCCTGCGGTAGCCATAACGTCCTTTGTGATAGTGGTAAATCTCTCTTATTTTATCTTTCAGTCCGGCATGCCTGTCCATGCGCTTTAGCGCGTTCATATTGTGATACCACGTGCTGCGGGACATACCCGCGGCACGCAGAAGATCACTGAGCGCATACTCCAGCCTTAGCTCACTGATTATTGCGGCTTTTTGCCGTTTTTCTCGCTTTGAACTAAGGCCTTCAGCTTTTTTAGGTAGGCATTCTCTGCACGCAGGTAACGGAGTTCAGCCCGTAGTTCTTCGGGCGATAACGTTTCCAGTGCAGCATCGGTAAGTGGAGATGATTTTTTAGGTTTTTTCATGTCCTTGCTCCGGCCCTGTTTTATCCTCAGAAGTCCTTTCTCACCAGCATCCTGGTAAACATTAACCCAGTGCCGGACAACGGTTTCGGTTGAGATATTAAACCGTGCGGCGGCCTCGCGCATGGAAAGTTCTTCAGCGAGTACAGTCCGGACTACAGCAATACGGAACGACGGTGAATGGCGGTCATTTTTCCAGGTAATACCATCAATACCGTGAAGTTGCCAGGCTCTTACCCAGCGTCGCACCGATGTTCTTTCAACACCAAAACGTTCAGCGGTACGATGTGTGCCATCGAGTCCGGCAAGGTAATGATTAACTACAGCTAATCTGGTTTCGAGGGAATATTTTGGCTTTGCCATAAAAAACTGCACCTTAGTCAGTTGGGTGTCCAACTTTTGGGGTGCAGTCCA